>JAHFOW010000157.1 GCA_023261465.1 Planctomycetota bacterium | reverse complement strand
GTCGTCAATATATTCACGCATTCCATCCCTCCTTTTTTTACCTATTCCAGACGCCCCAGCGGGGCGTCTCTACACCGCACGCCACAGCGTTCACCCTTGCATCTAACTCGCCGTTGATCGTCTTCAGATACCCGAAGATTTCAACCCTATTCTCAGCCATCCGGTTGTGGATTTCATCTTTGAAAAACAAGATCAGATTCACCAGCTCTTCACTGCTTGCGTCGCCAAGCCAAAACTGTATCTCCTGTCCGTTTACCCTCATAGTTACAAGCCCGCAATCCTGCACCTCAACCCGTGTTTCGGCTGCCGGAACCTTCTGTAATTCCATAATCATTCAACACCCCTCCATTCTCGTTATTCTATTAATTCGAGTTCAGCTAATTGCTCCGAAGTTCCACACCGCGCATTGTCGTAAAAGAGCGTGTAATATTGTGCTGAAACACCAAGCGTTTTATCGTGAGTCCCTGCTATTCTAAACTTCCGTCCGTATGTTCCCTCTTCGTCGAGTATTTCTATAAACAACGTTTTGTCTTCGTCTGGAAAAACGCCGTATATTCTCTCTCTTCCCATCATTCATCTCCTTTTCCCTTACACCAGTTAATAAAATATAATTACATAGCCTACTCACTGCCCATTTGCCCTAGTTTCAGCCTTATCAGCTTCTCGTTCCTCGTAATTTCTTCCCTTTGCTGCTTCATCCGCCCCAGTTCCGTTAATAGCGCGTCTTGCCCCTTAATCAAATAGCAGCGCAACATCTCAGCCGCCATCTGGAAGGCGTCCAGGCTACCCGTCACCTCGCAGAAAGCCATTGCGCTGTCGAAAGGTATCCGGTTGTTTTCCTTGCTTTCCGCCGTCCAACTGTCTAGTCGCGCCTTAGAAACTTCCCGCCCCAGGAGCTCGCTCATCTTTGCAGCAACAACCTCGCGTGAGAGCGGACTCTTCTTCAGCGCGTCGGAAAGTATCGCGCGGATACGCGCGTCCACGTTGAACGACCCCGCTTTTACCACATCTTTCCTGCCTTCCGACACCTTTTTCAGTATGTCTAAAAAACTCAACTGCCTGGGTGAGCCAGGCAATCCGCCACCTTTCCCCATCCTATCAACCTCCTTTCCAAAACCTGTCTATTTATTTTCAAAACTTAGCTATTGAAATCCTTGCCGCATTTGATAAAATCAACCTGAGTTTGAAAATGATGTTCGCGTTATATGTCTTATCCATTGTTTTTGGAATTTTGGAATTCAGATTGCGGATTTTGGATTGAAAAATCCAAAATCCGCAATCCAAAGTCTAAAATTTCCCCCTTACGTCCCGAATAACTATCAAGAGGGCTGAATCATGAAACTCATCTGCGTGCTTTGTTGTGCTGAAGAACCGCTCCAGCAAAACGGAAAGATTCAGAGATGCGGCAAATGCGGCGCAGCCATGGCGCCATACGAAAAACTTTGCAAGATTGTTGATAACAACCTTATCATTGAAATCAACGACTCTATTTACAGGGATTACTCACGATGTCCCAATGCCCAATATTGCCATAATTACAACCTCTATAAACCATCATGCGAAGAACTTACTTTTACTCCAAAATGTCTGCATTGGCTCTTTTCAGAGGTAGACCGTTTATCGAGAGCTTTTGCCCGTACGGGTAAAACATTTCACGCCTTGCGTCCACTCGAATCAAACAGTCAGCATATTCCTCCGGAGCCTGATACTTGATATCCCGAACCCATACAACGCCGTCACAATCCGCGCGCCTTGATTCTAAAATAATCGCGGGTTTAACCATAATTTCCATTCACCCCCTTTCAATTTATTTAAGTAGGGACACGGTGCCCGTGTCCTTCAACTATGAGAAATACCCTTGTGGTTATCCCACAAACTTTCGTACTTTTCACCCAGCGCCTCCGCAATCGCCTCGCGGATGCGCCTGGATGGCTTTTTCCTGTGCAACACCAGTGATACCCACGTGCGGCTAACGCCCACCCTGCGTGCGATTTCAGCCACCGTGATGCCCTGGTATGCCATAACACTTTTTATCTTACGATTCATGCTGTCTTTCACAAATTACGTCTTCACTAAAAAATCAAGGAGGATTTAATTATGCCGATGTCAACCTGTATCAAATGTGGCGGCCACACTTTCGAGGTTGTAGAGGCCAAGCCGGGTAATTCAGATTTCACACTAATGTTTGTACAATGTTCCAGTTGTGGCGGCGTTGTCGGTGTTATGGATTATCTCAATAAACGGAAATCGCCGTTGGATATTTTGTTGAGAAAATCGCCAATAAATTGGGCGTTAAATAAAGAGGTGACTTTGTAGCCGCCGCCAAACGTCTCCTTGCCCCACGCTTCGGCACAATGACGGCAGACGAAAAGCGCAGAGGGTGCAACCCTATTGGTGGCCGCAACAATATGATAGCCACCAGGGGCTTTGGCGAGTGCTAATTCACAGGTATCTATTTGATTCTCGTTTGCCATATTTTTTTACCCCCTCTTGGTTAATGCGTGTTCTATGTCTTCAATAAAAGAAATAAAGAAATCACTGCTAAACAATATATGGACGTTACCCATAGGAGCGACAGCAGCCCTGCTTTCAGGCCTGATATCCGAAGTCGCTCCTTTAGTGCTACCGCACATATCAAAATCAGTGGCGTTAAAATTATGTTTGCTCTTTCTATTAGTATGTCTAGCATTAACTGCATATATCTTTTACCTGAGAAGTTGTGTGAGAATTAAGCCAAAATTTGGCGTTTATTGGGATAAAGAGCTAAACCCGTATTGTCCGTCGTGTAAATCTCTCTTATGTATCAATGAAGACCTCGTGATTTATTGCCTGTGTTGTAATAGAGAGATGCCGCTTGTCTCCGATAAGCTGATCACCTTAAAGGAAGCCAGGAAGCTTTTACGTAATTAATTTTTTTACTCCCTCTTAGTTAACGTGTGTTAATTGCGATGAGGGATAATATATATAATTTATAGACCTATGTCAATATATTTTATTATAAGGAGGAAATAATATGGGACTCCGGTTTCGAAAATCTATAAAACTCGCCCCAGGTATTCGAATAAATTTTAGTGGTAGTGGGGTAAGCTGGACGTTAGGCCCCAGAGGAGCATCAATAGGTATTGGAAAGCGAGGTACTTACCTTAACACAGGTATTCCGGGGACAGGATTATACACTCGCAAGCGTATAGGTAATTCACGTGCGAGTAATCACAGAGGCGTGTCATCCGGCAGGGATATACCCATTACGGTCGGAGTGACGGATGATGGAATAATATATTTTCGAGACGCCGACGGAAACCATCTTCCAGACCATTTGATTAATACCGCAAAGAAACAACAGGGTAATGCAATACGGAATCTAATTCAAAACAAGTGCGACGAGATAAACGCACAGATCGAAGCGATTGGGGAAATCCACTTTTACACTCCAAACCCCAATATAAAACCACAATACCAACCGCAAGTGTTCCCGGAACCTCCACCCACAAAACCAATTCCCAAAAAACCTGGGCTATTAGGTGTATTATTCAAGGCTAAACGAGCAAAAATTGAAAATGAAAATCGTGAAAAAGAGTGTCAATTCGAGAAAGACCTCGCGGTATGGCGAGAAGAAAAACAACGGTTCGGTGAGGCGGAGTGTCGTCGTAAAGATATGATCGAACGAGGTATCTACAACGATGTAGAGATCATGGGAAACTTCTTGGAGGAAAATTTACAAAATATCACTTGGCCGCGCGAGACGGACGTCTCAACCGAGATTCTTGATAACGGAAATAAGGTGTTTATCGATGTTGATCTCCCGGAAATTGAAGATATGCCAAACAAGACGGCTTCTGTGCCGCAACGAGGCTATAAGTTATCCGTCAAAGAGATGTCTACTACACAAATCCAGCGATTATACATGCGCCATGTTCATGGTGTTGGGTTTAGAATTATTGGCGAGACATTTAGTACCCTACCCAACACACAACAAGTGATACTTTCCGCATATTCACAACGACCAAACCGTTCAACTGGGCATGTAACGGATGAGTATCTTTATTCGGTGCGAGTAGACAGGGGATTGTGGTCCTGTATTAACTTTGACAATCTACGGGATTTAGATATCATCGAAGCACTTGCACGGTTTGATATTAGACGAAATATGACAAAGGCTGGTAACTTTAAACCAATCGAGCCATTTAGTCCTGGAAATTTTATAATACATTAAGCTTTAGAAAGTAGGATTGGAGGGGGAAGAGATGGGTATATTTAATCCGTTTTCTGAGAATAAAAGGTTGAAAAGTGAAAATGATGAATTAAAAGAATCACTGAATAAATACAAGGATATTATTGATATAAACTCAGAAGTTGACAAGAGGAAAGCCGATATAGGTATTCTAATTAATAAAATCTCTGCGCTGGAAAAAGAATATAAAGAAAGAGATTTCGCCCTTAACACAGAATATGTAAAACGCAAAACAGTTTACGACAATCTACAACAAGAGATTTCACTGCTTGAATCAAACCTTGAAGACATCTCGTATGGCCTCTACAAGCCGCAATATAATTATAAAACCTCTGAAGAATATAAACAGAGATTAGAAAAAATAATCGACGAACAGAAACGAGCAATAAAAAACTACAAAGCCACCTATTGTCCATCAGAATGGAAGGTCGGTGGTAGTAAGAATGAAGGTAGGAAAATGATAAAAGATTACTCCAAGCTAATGCTTCGCGCTTTCAATGGAGAGTGTGACGCTGTTATTGCCAAGGTAAGTTGGAACAATATCGGCACGATGGAAGCCAGAATTAAGAAATCCCACGAGGCTGTAAATAAATTAGGCGCCCATCTTCAAATTACAATTACCGATTATTACTCAGACCTTAAACTTCAAGAATTGAGGCTAGATTTCGAACTCCAGGAGAAACTCCACCAAGAAAAAGAGGAACAGCGGAAAATTAGAGAACAAATGCGAGAAGAAGAAAAGGCACAAAAGGAAGCTGAAAAGGCCAGAAAGGAGGCTGAAGAGGAAGAAAGTAAAAGCGAGAGGGCATTACAAAAAGCCAACGAAGAGATGGAAAGGGCAAAAGGAGAAGAGTTAGAGCAATTAAAAGGAAAAATCAAACTCCTGGAAGAGAATCTCAAAAAAGCACACGAATTAAAGGAAAGGGCGATTTCGAGAGCGCAACTTACAAAATCCGGACACGTTTATATCATTTCAAATATCGGTTCCTTTGGAGAAGCTGTGTATAAAATTGGGATGACGAGGCGACTTGAGCCTATGGATAGAGTAAACGAACTCGGAGACGCATCCGTACCATTCGACTTTGATGTACACGGTTTGATTTATTCTGAAAATGCTCCTGAATTAGAAAATAACTTACATAGAAAATTAGAGTCAAAACGCGTCAATTGGGTGAATTTACGATCGGAATTTTTCAACACAACGATTGATGAGATCGACAGTATAGTGAAAGAGTTGAATCTAAACATACAATTAACAAAAATTGCTGAAGCGAGGGAATATAGAGAGACAGCTTCGCTTAAAAAGGCTCGATGTGAAGCATTCCAAGCAACTGAAAAGGAATCTAAGGGTGATGTTAGGTTTCCAGATGTATTAATCTAGTCTACGTAGGCTGGGTTGGGTGAGGCCGCGAAACCCAACAATTTTCTAAACAAAAAAGGCTCTTAAGGGCAACCCCAAAGAGCCTTTTTTGCAAAAAACAATTCTCATTTCAATCCCCTTATCATAAGGCAGTAAAGAGGGTGAATCCTCTAAGCCTAGCCAGATTAGTGAGCCAGGTTAGCCAGGCAGGTTGGGTTGAGGCCACAAAACCCAACAATCGAAAGGAAAGGACTAGGAAATGGATAAGAAAGAATTAATACTTACAACCGCAAAAGAATTGATGATAGCCTATAAAATTAACGACCCAGATGCCCCGAAGACGGAAAAGAAGATCGAAAGCATCGGCCGACTATTATCCCTCATGGCGAAGGAAGTCGAACAAGTATACAATAAAATACCTAATTGAGTTTAACTTCGATATTTGGATTTACAAGCTTGGCAATAACACAGAGGATTTGATACACATTAGTATCAACACCTTCCTCGCCTGCCAATTTTCTCATAAGACACAACGCCTGGCATGCGGTCTCTACCACCTTTTTATCCACAATTTCAGCATTCAACTTCATAGATTCCCCCTTTTTTAAAGATTAAAACGGATAATTGCCTGAAATATACCTAAACCTAAATCCTATTTCAACAAAAAACCCGAAAGATTTTTATTGAATTACCTGCCAGGGGTAGGTATATTTAAAAACGTGGGTAAAATTCGTAGCGGGCAGACATAGTTACCGGTGGTTCCAAAACCACACCCTTTAGGTGTGGAAAACAAAAAAAATAAAATATTTTTAAAATTATTTTTCCATCAACCCAAGTTTGAAAAACAACACAATTTACCCACCCAAATCCCCACCCCCCACAGTAAAACTTGACCACTTATTGCAATAAACTCAATCTCTTATATCACCACCCCACAACATATACGGCTGAAGTTCATGTCTTCGATGATGGCTTTGCCCGTCAGGCGCAGGGTTTCGTCCACGGGTTTGATGCGTTGAAGGATTCCAATGAGGACA
>JAHFOW010000021.1:8902-23248 GCA_023261465.1 Planctomycetota bacterium | reverse complement strand
AAAATATGTTTTCTCAGGTCATCATTAATATCAAAACGCACACCGCCAATCGTTAGCATGCCCCGCAGATAACGATTGCCGCAAATCGTCTCGTTCAGTTGCTGTATGTACTCGCGGATCCTGAAACCATGCGAGCCACACATGAGGAACGACGCGCCCGTACAGATGTTTCCGACATCCCCAATATGATTATAGAGCCTCTCCAGTTCCAGAACAATAGTTCTTAAATATTTTGCTCTGGGAGGTATTTCAATACCAGCAACTTTTTCAATAGCCTGGCAATAACCCGTTGCGTGTGAAGCGGCACATACGCCACAGATACGCTCAGCGAGAAATAATGCCTTCGTATAGGGCATCGCTTCAAATATTTTTTCCGTGCCTTTGTGGGTAAAAAACAGCTTTGCGTCGAGATACAAAATCGTATCGCCAACAGCGCTAAACCTGAAATGGCCTGGTTCTATAATACCTGCATGGATTGGGCCTACCGATATCTCAAATACCCCGTCGCCATCTACCCGCACGAACGGTAATTTTGATTCAAGATGTGGTAATCTGGTATTTATGGCAAAGTCTTTCCTGAGCGGATAGGTTTTTTCCGGCATACTGCCGTGCAATACGAGTGTGTATGGATCTGGATGGCCAATTGGCTCCAGCCCAAACATATCCTTGATTTCACGTTCATACCAGTGCGCTGCAGGAATGTGTGGGGTAAGAGATGGAAACTCTGGATGCTGTTCGCTTACGGGAATATAAACGAGAAAAAATAAATCTTTGTCCGGCAAAGAAAAGACATAGTAGATGGTAAAATTTTTAGAAAGACTTCTCTCATCATTGCAAATTATGGACGAGAGAGGCGTCTGGAACGTGATATGGATGTAAGTACAGACATCAACGAGATATTCTTTCTTTGTGGAAATATAAATTTCATTTTCCTGGAAGCTTTTCGCTACCGTAATATTCCCTCTAAATTGATTCATTAAATTGTTAATATAAAGTTGCCTATTAACCCTCATTGCACATTCCTTATAATGTCATAGATATCCCGAAGTACTTCACGTAACAAAGGGGGTACGTAAAAGCTGATAATCATAACAAAGAATAAAAGGAAAAGCATGGCTGCAGTGGTAAATTTACTTGTTTCGCCCTTTGGAATATCCATCGTGGGTGTACCAAAGATCATTCTGTACATATTATAGATAAATCCTATAAAAATGAGGGTAATGCATACGATAAGCACAGACGAGAATGTAATGATAAATGGATTTCCGCTTGCGAAACCACCAGCAAGAACCAAAAATTCACTCACAAATATATTGAATGGGGGGGTACCCGTAATGGCAAGTACTCCTATTGCCAGGATAGTCCCTGTAACGGGAAGAGTTTTAATAATACCTTTTACATTTTCCATTTCTGTGGTTTTGTATTTTAAGAATATGTTTCCTGCACAGAAAAATAAAAGTGCTTTTGCTACGGCATGATTAAATGTATGCAGTACCGCACCATAAACACTATACATACCGCCAAAACCTATTCCAAGAGCCACAAATCCTATATGCTCTACACTGCTAAAGGCTAACAAACGCTTGTAATCCTTTTGTATAAGAATGAACGGTATTGAAACGATGACGGAAACAAGCCCGAAAATCATCAAAAGGGTACACGAATACTCGCTTCCAACACATTTAGAGGTAAGGATATGGTATCGAATGATGCCGTACATTGAACAATTTATTAACACCCCGGAAAACAAGGCACTTATTGGAGAAGGCGCCTGGCTATGCGCATCAGGAAGCCATGTGTGCATGGGAGCCAAGCCTGCTTTTGTTCCATAGCCCACCAGAACAAAAAGGAATGCGAGCTTCATCAGGTGAGGTTCAAACTTATCAGCCACCGCCCGTAAATCAGACCAGTTCAACGCATATCCAACCTCTTCAAGCACACCCTTTGCTGAATGGTAGGTTAATATAATACCAAAGAGCGCTAGCGTGATGCCGACTGAACAGAGTATGATATATTTCCACGCTGCTTCCTGATGTTGTTTTTTATTGTAAAAACCCACTAAAAACGTTGTTGCTAACGTAGTACCCTCAATGGCAACCCACATAACGCCCAAGTTGTTTATCACGCAGACCAGCAACATGGTAAAAATAAACATATGAAAGAGGAAATAGTACCATTGCAATTTCTTTTCTGATATTACACCGTCATGGAGTTCTGCCTCCATATATCCTGCCGAATACAGGGCTGCCGCAAATGCTACAATGGTAACAATCTGCGTTGTGAGAATACTTAACGCATCTACATAGAAGAAATTATTAAATCCCAGAATTGAATGGTAGGTGTATATATTATAATTGAGATATATGTTATAAATTAAAGCGATAAAACTACCGGCAATACTTATGTATTTTGACACATGGTGTTTTTTTATAAAAACACATATTGATGCCGTTACTACCGGTATAATCAAAAGGAATAATATTATCATCTATTCTTTGAGTTCCTTCAGGAAGTCTGTATCAAGGGTATTAAAAGATTCCTTTATTCTGTATACATAAATCCCCATGATAATTACGCTCACCATGATATCGAAAAACAATCCTAATTCTACAATGAGCGGCATACCATAAGAAGTAGATAATGCAGCGAAAAACATGCCGTCTTCCATGGTAATGAGACCGAGTATCTGGGCAATAGCCTGCTTTCTGATTATCATAACAAAGAAGCCAAGAAGGGTTATCGAGAGTGCGATAGGCAGGCAGTGCCGCATGAAGGTGTTTTCAAATTGGATAACATTTTGCGTCGAATAAAAAGCAATAAGGATTATACCGCAAGCAAGTAAAAGAGAAAACGTATAGTTAATAAGAGACTCTTGCCCTTTTTTGATATTAATTTTCCTGACGATATGGAAAAGAAAACCAGGAATAACAATTACCTTTAGCGCCAATGAGATAGCAGTAGTAATATAAATATGATGGATACCGGAAAAACTGGCAATCAAACCGCTCACCAAGGTTAAGGCAAAAGATCGAAAGGCATAAACCCAGATACAAGTCTTTAATCTACTCGTTCCGATGAGTATGATTGTAGTTATAAGCATCAAAACTGCCAGGATATCAATCGCCCTGGAATTTACAATAATCTGTTGCGTCATTTTTTATTACCTTACCACATACAGCGATATAATAGCCAGAATAGACAAAATAAATGCTGTGCCTAAAAGGTTTGGGATTCGGAACAACCTGAGCTTTGCAAAAGACATTTCTACGATAACAATCACAAAGGCAAAAAAGCCGATTTTAACAACATAAAGGGCAAATGCGATTATTAAACCAGAAAAGGCAAGACCATCGGCAATACCCCATGGCAAAAATATATTAACCAGTATTGTTAATAACACAAGCAACTTCATCGAGGATGCCCACTCTGCCAACGCCAAATAGCGCCCGGAAAACTCTAGGAGCATACCTTCGTGAATCATTGTCAGTTCAAGATGAGTATACGGATTGTCAACAGGAATCCTGCCTGCTTCTGCGATAATAACAACGCCGAGCGCGGCAAAAGCCAGGAGAAGTGATGGATTCAGCAGGAGAATGCTGTCATTAAGCAGTGTATTTGTTATGTTACTTAAATTGGTAGAATCTGCCGTCAAAGCAACAGCAAATAACGAGAGTATCATGGCGGGTTCAGCCATGGAAGATACCATCATTTCCCTGCTTCCTCCCATGCCACCAAATGCACTGCCGGTATCAAGTGAAGACAACACAAGGAAAAACCGCGCCAGCGCAAACAAATATATGATAAGTATGATATCACCCGTGAAATTGAGCGGAACCTTAACCGATAAGACGGGTACGATCAATGAGATTATTAAAATTGAGACAAATGTTACATAAGGCGTTGCCCTAAAAATCCAGGAGGATGTTTCAGAAACGACTGCGTCTTTCTGGAGCAATTTTACCAGGTTATAATAAGGCTGAAAAATACTCGCGCCTCTCCGGCTTTGTAACCGCGCCTCAATTTTGTTAATAAATCCCTTTACAAGCGGCGAAAATCCTACAATAACAATAAGCTGAAGAATAGGAAGAATAATATTTGAAGTCAATTGCAATTCCCTGTGAATGTATTATTTCCCAACAAATATAATCAAAATTATCAATGTTATAAAGATGTAGGTAAGGTAAATATGAATACTCCCTGTATGTACCCACCTTACCTTATTCGATATATCCAAAACAAACTGAGAAACAGGGCCGTAAAAATACTTCTCAAATATTGGCGATACCTCGCTAACATAGGAAATAGACTTAACAAAAAATTTAGGCACCGTATATACCATGCTAACTTCACGCTGAGGCCTGTATAAGTTAGCAAAGACAGTTTTAAATGGTCTTGTAAAGGCGGTTGCAGTATATTCCAGTCTGGGCTCTGGCGATCTGCCACACGTCCAGGTTTCATAGAATTTCCTCGCAAACCCTGGTCTTATCAAGGTCAACGCCCCAAATGTTATTCCCAAAAGAATCAGACCAAAAACAAACGCGCTTTTCGGCGATAGTTGCGTAAAATTGGTGCGGACAATCTTCATTTGCAACCAATCGTAAGAAGTAAGCGAATTCACAATATCAATACCAAGAACATGTGTATTTACATGATTAACGGTCATCATAATTTTTGCAGGGAAAAGACCCATAAACACACATAATACAGCCAGAAGTCCCATACTCACATACATAACGACAGGCACTTCTTTGGCGTGCTTAGCATGTTCAGTACGGGGCATCGCAAGAAATGAAATCCCAAATGCCTTGACAAAACAAGTTGCAACCAGCGCCCCTGTCAGCGCCACAACCGCGCCACAAATAATAGTTATTATCTTTATGATAACAGATGGCATAGTAAAACCATTTAACAACGACTGGAATACAAACCACTCGCTCACAAATCCGTTCAGAGGTGGTATAGCAGAAATGGATAATACACCAACAAGAAACAGCGGCGCCGTAATCTGCATCCGCTTTATTAACCCACCGAGATCATCTATATTTTTTGTATGTGTCGCGTAATAAACATTCCCCGCGCAACCAAAAAGCAAACTTTTAAATACCGCATGGTTTACCAGGTGATAAAGACCCGCAATCATCGCCAGCGATGATAATGCTATCAGATTGTAAGACTTAAAAATCATGGACAATCCAATACAAATAATAATGAGACCATTATTTTCTATACTGCTATACGCAAGCAAGGTCTTTATATCTTTTTCCACAAGGGCGTAAAGTATACCCAAGAGAGCAGAAGTCGCGCCAATAATGAGAATCACAACCCCCCACCACGGCGGGCAGGGCGATAAAAACTCAAAATAAAACCGTATAAACCCATAGATAGCCGTCTTAATCATCACGCCAGACATAACCATAGACACATTGGTTGGCGCCGCAGGATGAGCCATGGGAAGCCACAGGTGCAATGGGAAAATACCTGCCTTAATACCAAAGCCAATGATCACTAAAAAGAACACAACATTTTTATATACCTCCGGCATGCGCCCGCCGACCTTCCGGAAATCATCAAAGCCGAAGTCCCACGTTCCTACATGAGCAAACATTATGAAAAAGGCAACGGCAAGAAGCGCCGAGCCAATATGCGCCATGATAATATAAATAAAACCTGCCTTCATGTTGGCAGGATTCTCATGCTCATAAATTACCAGGAAGAAAGATACTATTGTCATCAACTCCCATACAATCATAAACACTAACGCATTATTAGCAGTAACAACAAGGAGCATGGAGACAAGGAAGAGATTATAGAGGAATCCCAAAAATCGTGTATCACGTTTGTTAATGTATAATCGTGTATAACCTATTGAGTAAATGGCAGCTACAAAACTGATGGAGGATATAGCAAGAATAAAATATGAGGAAACAGGGTCTAATAAAAAATTATATTTAATAATGGCATGATAAAGTGAGAAATTGAGACGCACCGTCGCGCCGTTGGAAAGCAGAATTACCGCGGTTGTGATACTAAAACAGGAAGCAATGGCCGCAAAAACAAGAGAAATGAAATTTCCAGCCTTTTGCCATTTGAAGAAACATAAAGCAAGCAGGGCTCCCGTCGCATACAATAGCACTGATATTACAAATAAATGCTCAGCCATAGTGAGTATTATCCATGATTATAATGTAGATATGATAAATGTTTCTCACAGACCAAAAGATGTTTTGTATGCAATCCGATTAAAACTATAGAGTTTGGGTAATATATCAAAATGTTGCATTAAAATACAGGATTTTTTTAAAATATTTTGCAATGGCTATTTAAAGCAAAAAATATTGATATAAAAAGCTACGTTCTGCGTATGCCTTTCGTCCAATCGTTGGTGGTAACAATAATATTGCTTTGTTAAAATTCAATAGGGTGAATAGTTCCGTAGGAGCGATCTGTATATAATTGAAATTGAATAGGTAAACAGGTATATTAATGGAACTAACATTTATTATAGCATTCTGTTTTGCCACAACCAGGTTGTTCTTACGGAGCTTATATCATCATAAAAACCTCTCAAATGTTTCATACTGAAACCATAATTGCAGAATAGAACATCTTGGCAACAATTATATTTTTTATTCCAGGCTATTTATAAATTACATTATGCTAATAGTATATTGTTTTACTATATAGTTACATAAAATATATGGGGTGTTTTACTGCTTCAGCCAGTTTGGTATTTCTTTTGCTCTATGTCTGGCGTTAAATTTTTCGTTCCTCCTGTATGAATTATCATAAAGAAAATAATGTCTGACAAGATTAACCATGCAATCGAACACGCAAAGCACCTGATGCCTGATCAAGGCCCGCTTCCCTTCTTTGTTCATCACAACACCCTTCACCACTTCGAGTCATATGACTTCTTTGAAGGTGTTAAACAGGCGGGGTGTTTGTATGGCGCCAAGGCCTTTATGTCCGAAGAAGAGTTTCACCTGGCGTTTGAACGGGGACGCATTTCAGGGGATGTCCTTCTCAAAAATATCAGGGAATATATAGAACGCCGTCAGCTTACTATTCAGCCTGAAGTACTGTTTGGCCTCATGACAGAGAAACCTCGTACCCGCCCCGCGCCGGATGAGCGGGTCATGCGGTTTGTAAATAATACCGCTTATCAGCGGCCAGGCTATTACAGGGAGGCGATTCGGAATGCCCACAATATAGACATTGACGAGCTGATGGGGCCTATTTTCTTTAAGTTTATGTCTTCATATTTTGACTTCGGCCTTGCCTACTGGCCTATGCCTCACCGACAGAAGGGGCTGTGGCATTGCTTTTGTGATATTTACTCAAAGGGTGGTTTCTTAAGCACGAAATTTCTCAAAACCTTAAAACAAATCATCGCCTTGGTGAGGCGGTACCAGTGCAGCGATACCACTGCGTTTCTGCTACAAATACTGGCTATTCCCGATGAACACCTTGATGATTATATGTTCCGCACCCTCTATCGTTACAAGGGATGGGCAGGCACCATAAAAGCGCTGGAAACCACGGGGGAATGGGTTCCAAAGTATTATATAAAAGCTGTGTTTGATGAGGTCGTTACCGTCATCCTCGTCCTGGAGTTAGCAGCCATCGAATCCATCCGCGTGATACCGACACTGAAAATACCCGTCTATAAGCCGGAACCGTTGTATGACCCATATTTTGTCGCCGCCATCGTGAACGCACTGGGTGTCAAAAATAACGCTACATTTCCCAAAGAGGTCACCCAGTTTACTGATGAAAATCGCCTGGAGATTTGGCAGCGCGCCTATGAGGATACCTTCTACAATCAGTTCCTTGCAGCATACAGGCAGTGCACTATCGTGGAGAAACCGAAGTACAAGCTTCCGAATTATCAAGTCATGACCTGCATTGACGACCGTGAGGAGTCTTTCCGCCGCCATCTGGAGCAGATAGACCAGGGCGCAGAAACCCTTGGCGCAGCAGGACACTTTGGCCTTGACATGAGATTTAAGGCAGCCTCTGAGAAGCACTACCGCAAGATGTGCCCCCATCCTTTGGTAATGCCCTCAGTGCGAATTTACGAAAAGGCAGTAAAACCTGAAGATGCAATGCCGAAAAAACTCCAGTTCTACGGGAGGGTACAGTGGGCGATTACGCAGGCATCCAAAACCCTTTTCGGGAGCTTTGTTCACACGATTTTCAGTGGTCTTGTTAATCTCCTGCCGTATATACTTGACATCCTTTTTCCCAGGTACAGCTCCAAGCTGCGGCGTTATCTGGCTGCACACGAACCAAAAACACAATTGATTTATAAAAAGGAAACCCATGAAAATGAAAACGGATGGGACCTGGAAGGCCGCATTGCCCGCGCTACGGCAATACTCAAAGGCGCAGGGTTGACGGACAACTTCTCGCCTTATGTATTTATCCTGGGACATGGCTCCAGCAGCCTTAATAATCCCCATGAAGCCGCCCACGACTGTGGGGCTTGCGCCGGGGGCCAAGGCGCACCTAACGGACGCCTTTTTGCGACTATTTGCAATGAACCGGAAGTGCGTGCCGGGTTGGCTAAAAACGGCGTAATCATCCCGAATTCAACAAGATTTATAGGCGGGTATCACAACACATGTAGTGACGACGTCCTCCTTTTCGATCTTCCTAACCCTGGAGAGCCACGCCTGCAAAAGTATATCGATACCATTCGTCGTGCGGCTGTACTGGATGCAAAAGAGCGGTGCAGGCGTTTTGACGAGGTCAAAACAGACCTGTCAGAAAAGTCATTTGCCGATTATGCCCACGGGCGTGCAATGGATTTTACCCAGCCGAGACCCGAATACGGTCACTGCACCAATGCAATTGCTATCGTAGGTCCGAGGTATCTGACGAGAAACCTTTTCCTGGACAGACGCGCCTTTTTGATTTCCTATAATTACAAGGTAGACCCTGCCGGAAAATCCCTGAGAAACATCCTCGGAGCGGTTGGGCCAGTATGCGCAGGAATTAATCTTGAGTATTATTTTAGTTTCATTGATAATGAGCATTACGGTTGCGGCACCAAACTGCCCCATAACATTACCTCACTCTTAGGAGTAATGAACGGCCATCTCAGCGACCTGCAGTTGGGACTGCCATGGCAGATGGTTGAGGTACACGAGCCTGTAAGGCTGATACTGCTCGTTTGTTGCAAGCTGGATATAATGGAGACCATCCTCGGCGAGGCATTCGGATATACCGCCCAACCCGGACACTTTCAGTGCCTCGTGAAACACAACTGGATTACCCTTGCGGTTCACGATCAGGATCAGGAAAAGATATTCTTGTGGAAAGAGGAAAAGGACGGCAGGTTCGTGCCATTTGAAGAAACGGCAGATGTTCCTGAATACCAGGGTAACGACCCGAGGTTTTTCCTTGAACCGGACCATCTCTTGTTTGGACAAATTACCTAGGAGCACAGCGTGGACGAAAAATCTCTGATTACCTACCTCGTATATTATTTCACACTGTTTCCGATAACCAAGATATTCTTTGTAAATATCCATAATTTTATCAGAAAGAAGGAACACGATGAGTATTGGATTCGTAAGGTGGTACAGTGGGGAAACGTTAGCGATTTTATCCACGTCATAGTTGCCTTGTGTTTTTTGGGGTTTACTGATGTTACTGTAGAGATTAAATCCTTCTGCTTCCTTGGTTGGCCATTCATTGTGCATTGGAATGCGCTTACGTTTGTATTTCTGGCATTTACGACAACAATCATTGCAACAATAGGCCACTTTTCTCTATTTTATCTGCATCGTGATGCATACTATCATAAGTTCTTTTCGCTCTATTTCATTTTCCATCTGTCTATAAAACTTATCGTTCTCAGTTCAGGCTCTACCTTTTTCTTTATGGGATGGGAGCTTCTGGGATTTTCCTCGGTGCTGCTGATTGCTTTTTATGAACACCGTCCCAATCCGCTAAAAAATGCCATGCGGGTGCTGTTTATTTACGAAGCTGGAGATATCTTTCTGCTCGCACTGATATCACTGCTCCTCTTCTTCCACATCGAAGACATGACCCATCTGGCGTTGATTCAGGAGCACGGTTACGCATGGGCAATGGTCTTGTTGATTATAGCATGCTTCTTTAAGTCGGGTATTTTTCCATGGACATGGTTGCCACGGGCGATGGAGGGACCCACACCGTCCAGTGCGGCTTTTTACGGTTCATTATCGACGCATATCCCCATTTTTCTCCTCTTGCGCTTCTGGCCCCGTGAGTGGTCTCTTCCGGCGTATTGGCCAGAAGTGTGGACAATCTCACATCCGGCAAATGCCATTGCAGCTGCCGTTGCCATTTGCGCATTTTCGGCCTTCATTACGACCCACATGAGCCGGCAGCATGCCGATGCCAAGAATGCTATTGCGTATGCCACCATGACGCAGTTAGCTCTTATATACATCGAAATCTTCTTCGGATTACGGACGCTGGCATTGATACACGTGGTATCACACGGCATATATCGCACATTTGAATTCTTGCGCACCCCGTCATTGCTGCATTTTTATCATACCATGGAAACACGGTTGCCCAGTAAGACAGACACCGGAAAACACTTTAAGGCGTTGCTTCCTGAAAGGTTAAGAACCTGGCTCTATGCGCTAACGATTGAAGAGTTTGGCTTTTTCCTGCGGACATTTGACTTTATTGACGGGTTTCTTGGTTTAAAATTTCTCCGCTTCGACGGGAAAGCGGCGAGACGTTTCGCCTGCATGGTTGCTGCTGGTTGGGCAGCCTTTAGCGTCGTAATGTTCCTTCTTGACAGAAATGCTTTTAAGGTGGAATCTGCTGCAACCGCCAGCGGGGATGCCATTACGGCATTCATTATCAATTGGAAATACTTTAACGCCAAAGATGAAATACTGCTGGCACTGGCGCTTGGTTTCAGCATGCTAATCTTCTGCAACATCAGGAAAGTGGGGATGTTCTTTGTAACCCTCACTTGCTCTGCGGCCACGGTTGGAATAGAACATATCCTGCTCCTGCTGAAGCATCTGAACGCATCTGACCAGCTTTACTGGATTGCAGTGACTACCCTTGCTGTTGCCTTTGCGTGGCTTGCCTTTTATTCGGTATACAATTATACACGTGGCAGCGGAAATTATTCAAGTTATACCGCAGGACTTTCCCGGTCTACCCTTGCAAATTTATTGCTGTTCATAGCTGCTCTATCCATTGTTGGTGTGCCCGGACTGGGCATTGTGCTGGCATGGGAATACCTTCTTCACTACACGGCACAAGTTGCGCCACTTATGGTAGTAAAGGGATTTTTTATTATTAAGATAGACACCCTGCTGGTCTTCCTCTTTTACTTCAGCAACTTCCTCGGCTACCCTGACCACAAAGTGCAGGTGTTGCATCACTACAAACGCGATACCCTGCATCTTCGCTGGTTGCAGAAGCACTCATAGCAGAGAAGTTTGTACCTATGTGCCTGCAAATGAGCAATCCCAATGGGTAGAAAGATAGCGTATTTCCCGGCAGGGGTATGACGGAGTTACGAGGTATAAACGACCTTTTAAGGTGTGTGAGTTTGGCATGCTAATTTGATCCTGCCATCCATCTTCTGGTGAAGCACAAGCGCCGTCCGTGCTGAAGATACCGAAAGAAATTAGGTAAAACGTCTACAGAAAAAATCAACGGGAACCGCCCACCATTACACCCGCTCCAATGCAAGCAAGAATTCGTATATAATAGCCTGCTGCCGGATAGTTACGACGACCGGTATGCCATCTCATAAACTGATTTCGAATGCGGACCGAGGAATACGCGTGCGTAAATCCGGATAATGGAAAGTCCATCAATGACATAACACAAGGAAACAATCACAGCCAATACGATCTGGTCCTCACGAATGTGAGTAAAGACCAGGTCTTCTCCCACATAGGTCGGCGAGATCGGGAAACCCGACACCCCAAGACATGCAAGCAAAAAAATAAGGGCAAATTTCGGATGGAGGTAAGAATGACCGTGAAACTGATCCATATCAATACTGCCTTCGTGTAAACGCAGCCACCGGAGGCACAGGAACCCCAGTATTCCTGACACGACAATACCGCTTAAATAAAGACGATCCTCGTTGAAATAGAACTGTTCATTTATTGAAATCGCCAATGCAATCCAAAAATGATGCATCATCACCAGCAGCCAGCTCACGCGCGCCTGTTTTCTTTCAGCGAATGATTTCAACACCATCGTGAGGGCAATGGAAGAAAACAGATAAGGGAGATATTCTTTAACAGGTTCAGGAAGCAATTCCCGGTAGTAAACAAGTAATACACCAACAAGATACGCCGGAATACCCGCATAAATAAGCCGGTTCATGGTAAAAAAATCCAACCTTTTCCCTAGCAGCTTTAACGGATTCCACAGATACCGGTACATGAGGGAGTCAAGATTCCACTCTTTCAGACACAACATGTAAATGGTGTACTCAATCTTTTTGGGAAGAGAATCTTCAAAGGTGTGTTCGCGGGGTTCGAAGTTGTAGAACTGTTCCCGTATCAGGTAACTCACCACCGAAGGAGAAACCAAAAGCTGGTAGGTTCTCAGGAAGGCATTTCCTGCAAAGTGAATCAGGGCAACCTCATCGAGACCAACGGCTACTTCAATAAACATAATCCCGATTTGTGCGGCGGAAGCATAGGCGATCTGACCTTTTATCGCTGACTGTACCCGTGCAATTCCCGTGGCAACGATACTGGTCGCTAATCCGAGTATAATGATAACAATCCGAACAGGCATCTGATGCTCCCAAAATGGAAACGTACGCAACAGCACAAAGAGACCCATGTGAACGGACAGACTGCCGTAAAAAATTGCGCTTGATGGAGTTGGTCCTTCCATAGCGCGGGGCAACCACGATGTAACCGGTAGTTGCGCCGATTTTGCTGTCGCAGACATTAATATCATCAGGGAAATAAATATGCCCATAAGTGTGTTTGCCTGAAGTTGCGTGCTCACCAATTCATGATTGTTTAACTGCAAAAAAGTTATATTCCCGTGCCACAGATGATGGCTCAGCCACATGGCCAGTATCAACCCTATGTCGCCGAGCCGGTAAACGGAAACTACTTTTACGGCATTTTTTGCGGGCAAATAGCGGTCCCGGTAAAATGCAATCAGCAAAAAGGAAGAAATACCAAGTATTTCCCAACCGATAAAGAGTGTTTCCATATTGCCGGAAAAAATGATAATGTTGTACCCCACATAAAATAAAAGAACCGTATTGAAGAAACGTTTATAACCTTCTTCGCGATGCAGGTAATAGCGGCTGTAAACGGTTACCTGGAAAAGGATGATAGCGCCTACCATCAGATAGAAGGCTGTAGTTTTATCAAAATAAAAACTAATAAAAAAAGAATAGTGGGGTGTTTCGTAGAGGGCAAAGCTATCCAGGTTCAAGGCTGGATGATGCTGCAAAAGCCAAAATACCATGAATCCGGCTGCGGCCAGCAAATGCAAACCTACGGTGGTAAAGGCTACAGCGGAAATAATATTTTCATTTTTCGCCGGAATCAGCAGACTTATCAGAAATCCTAATGCCGGAAGGAGAACGAAAAAAAGAAGGAAAACCGTCATGATGTCTGCTCTAGGTATCATAAATACATAGCACAGTCCTTTATTCAGTATTTGGAGTAACTCCATAGTTCCATTCTCCGTGGAAATCATCCCGGACAAGATTCGTGGCAGAAAACACCTGACAGGCTATCCTTATCTACGTTAGGTAAAGGCAAGAGTCGGGTTTTGACATGCACACGCCTTTCGTCCACTTTTGGTTATGGTAATAAGTAAACGGGTAAATTATCTATATTTGTTTCTATCAGAGGCGTAATATCTGAAACCATCTCGATTGTTTGTTTGAGTGGCTTGTATGGAAAGAATGCCCCGTCCTTAAAACGGAAAAGCTCCTGCGTTTCCGGATTGATTGCGACGAGGTGCACCCATTCGTTGATAAACCATTCATAGGTTGCCGCTGATGTTTGAATTGTCTTCAGCACTACATGGGGAAAATGCTCTACGATGGTCAGTAGCCGGACGGGATCATGCACCTCAATCATCTGGCTGGGAAGTCCCGGCCTCAAATCCCCGTCTGCACCATTGGCGACACCAAACAATCCCATGACATTGTGGGGAAGTTTTGTCCCTGCACCCAATTTTTGATTGTCCACCCGTGAAAAGAAATATTCAAGGTTGATGCCGCCGCACACAGGGGCCACGGCATTTAAAATATTCAGTAGATATTTACCCTCCGGATCAACCCGGTAATCAAATGAATTCATAAAACACCGCCGGTCTAAAAACAGG
>JAHFOW010000021.1:0-8802 GCA_023261465.1 Planctomycetota bacterium | reverse complement strand
TACCCTATTTGCAGGCCATTTTCCTTATGAGTCGGATGGGTATTTTCAATCGTGAGCTTTGAAAACTTGTCCATGTGACGAAAGGAGTACGCCGCAGCAGGCCCCATTGTTGGCCTGAAAATGTTGAAAAATAAACGAATTGCCGACCAGAACCCAATTGTGTGAGCAATAAGCGCACCACCAAAAAAGGAATGGGCATATTTGGAGAAATGCACGTCCTTCTTGCGTTCGCTTTTGCTCTCGATCTGCTTGATTAAATGTTTGGGCGTCACGGGCCATGGACACAACTTCGTATAAAACTTTCCGCCTTCAGGCTGGTAGAAAAACTCCACGATGAAAAATCCGGCCGCCGCAAAGGTTTCACAGTCGGAATCAATTTTTTCAATGTAGCGGCGGAACGAACATTCCCGGTCGTCAAGGCAAAAAATCGCCTGAAAACTAGCACGATCCGCCTTCTTTTTTTCCTGTTTTTTTGCAATAATGCCAGAAAGGACATCATTATAATAGCTCCATTCAAACGCATCCTGCCAGATTTGCCTGATTTCATACACTTCCCGTATAGGAATCTCTGCGAAGAGGTCAACGGGTTTTTCCGTAAGGCATTTGCCGAGAGGCTTCCAGTTCTTGCCAAAGCGAAGATCGAGCACATCTATTTCCAGCAGGAGTTCAAACACAATCAGCTCACGGAGGGTAATTTGCCTTTGGTCCAGGAGGGTGTGCGGCACGTCTTCTACAGTAGAAACCATTCCCGACCATCCCTGGTGGGCAAACTGCTGGTCAAACAAGTATTGCTTGTAGAGCGATTCATCACCAACCAGGATATCCAGCAGGGAACTGATTTTACATTCACTTTTCAGTAAAAGCCTTCTGGGCCATTCTGTTTTGAAAAAACTGGTGAAACTTTTTTGCTCCATTTCCCTGATAGAGGCGATAAAACCCTTGTTCCAGACGGGAAAACGCCATATTGAAATGCCCTGGTCCAGGTAACTGCAAAGGATACGAAAGAGCAGCGGATGCACCATCGAATCCATGTCTACCCTGTAATGCCTTTTCCAGTTGGCACGCAGGTCACCTATCCGGGGTGGCGGGAGTTCGCCGTATTGTTTGGAAACTGCATACTCCTTCCATTCCTTCAAAAGGGTGGGACCCTTTCGTTCAACAATCACTTTTTCGAGCACATTTTGCCGGATACGGCCCGATTTGTAAAGGGAACGATACTCGTCAATAGAGAGACTAACGCTATAACCAAAAATTTCCGAAGCGCGGCTGATACCATCGTAGAACTTCAGATTTTGAAATGCGTGCAGTGTATTGTGATGAATAAAGTCTTTTAAAGGAGCTTGTGCCGGTAAATAGTGCTTTAGATCATGGAGCACGGCGTGCTCATCGAAAGAAGAATCGCGTGGTTTCATCATACTGGCAGGCAATGATCTCGGTTCAAATACAGATTAATAATGGCTAATTTTGAATAGACAAACATATTTTAAGCTATCTGTTCTAAAAAATAATTATTTTTAATAAATTTTGGATATTAAAGGATGGACAAGAGGCACGGTTTTTTATTCTGACGTCGTTCACCATAATTAAGCTTATTAATATAGCAAACTTAAAAAATAATTGCAAGTATAAATAACCGCCGAGAGGTTTTCTGAGGGACTTATCGAAGTGTTTTACTGGTTGCCGGAAGCAGGAAGCAATAGAACATACGGTAGAGGAATTAGTATCGCAACGGATATATGGGATGGCGTTAGGGTATGAGGATTTGACTGCGACAGACGATCCAATGATAGGATATTGGATCGAATTTGACTTCACGCATTTTTCACATCTTCTGATTCGTTTAGGTATGGCGTAATAAGGAGTTTTGCGGAAGGCTCTTGATCATGACGCAGGCGTCTGTGCCGTCATGGTAAAAATGAGGAAGAATACCGGACGTTACTTGATATCCCAGCCGCTCGTAAAACGCTCGCGCTATGTTGTTGAGCGTGCTCACTTCTAGCCTGATTTTCTTGATGTCTCGCAAGCAAAACGATTCTTCCAGGAGTTGAACAAGACGGGAGGCAACGCCCTTTTTGCGATATTCCCCAAGAACACACAGAGAGAATATCCTGCCTACGGATACATTATTTTCCTTTCTTGTAATGCCTATAATATCGCCGATGATTTTTTCTGCGGGTGTTGTTGCCTTGATAATAAAGGATTTGGTGTTGATCAATAAATTTTTTATAAGGCGCCGGTTGAACGCCTCCGTTGGGAAACAATCCTTTTCCAGTTGCTCAATAGCCAAAAGGTCCAAAAGGTTTGCCTTGCAATAATTCACCAAAGGATTATTTCCCGTAAATACTGAATTTCTTTGCAAGGAAACAAGGATGATAAGACATCTTTGCCCTTCTCAGGCCTTCTATCCCCCAGTCTTCGCCCGCATTGATGTATTCTACATCAGAAAAATCGCTTGCACAAAATTGCTGGTAAATAAACTGAGGCATGCCGTGGAAGTTGTTGTTGGTCTTCTCTATGAGGACGGAAGCGGTATTGGTTGTGATGCGTTCCCCTAAAGTAATACCCTCGACTTGACCATTAATCGCAATAATTGCCCCACTCAATCCCAACTCTTCAGAAAAGATAATTGCACATTTGGCAGCTTCTGCTTCATGGATAAGACTGTACTGGTAATAGGGTTCGTTGTGGTTAGAAACATTCGATTCGTGAATCTTTTCCCGTTTCCATTGGTCGATCATCAGAAGGGCATCTGCAATGTGTTTTGGATAGAACTTTTCAAAAGAAGCGTCGTAATGCTTTTTAAAAAAATTTATCTCATTTCTCTTCTTTTCGTATTTTCTGCCGGCAAGTTTAATAAGGTCGGATGTCTTGTAAATGTAATCGGGATAACCCTCGATTATGCGGTAGGAACTATTGTCGAAAAAATTCAAAAAGCCTTCGTAAACATAGTTGACGTAAGATTCAGAGCCATTGCTGTCATTCATCTCGCTCATGATGGAAAAACATTCGTTCAGGGTTGATTGAATATTGTTTTTTCCTAAAGGGGGGAGCATCATACACATGCCTTTGGATGTCACTCCAAAGAGGCAAAAGTTGGAATTAATAATCTTCCATAATAACTCTATTGATCCTTTCCAGATAAAATTGTTCGCAAACGAATAATCACATAAATTTACATTCTCTTCCTTTAGATACCCATCAAATAGTTTTTTGTCCTCAACTTTTAGCCGATGCAAACCATAACATTTACATTTTTCTTCGATACCGATACTACGCTGGCCTGTTATTTCCGAGATACTCGGTTCTATAAGTTGTAAAATGGTTTTTCTCCTAATGCGGTGTTACACAGAACCCGGCCACACGACGGAGGCTCAAGGTCAAGTGCAAACCATTGTAGAATAGTGGCAGACATCCCCATCGGATGCCTGAACCAACCATTATTGATTCGCATAACCATGCTTTTTATTTTCATCTGATTCCATTTTCTTAATAAATCTTTCATAACCCTACCCTACACTTCCATACGTTGATTAATTTACGTAGAATTATACAACTGCTGGATATATTTTCAAGTGTTAAGTGTTAATTATTATTAATTTTTTTTGCTCTTCATCAAACACTAAAGAAATATGTAAAATTAATACTATGGAATATGTGTCACATCAGATACCGCCTGGGGCACTACTGCCGGTCGTTAGATAAGACATAGATTATAACTTGACATAATTTATATTTGTTCGCTATAATTTTAATATAAATACGATGTTAATTTAGTTCTTACTCAATGATTAAATTAAGAGGAGGATGTTTTTGAACAATGTTTTAAATAAAGAGATAAAAAAGATTATTGACGAATGTCCGGAAGTAGGGCGTATCCTGGAAGAATATGGCATCGGTTGCACCCCATGTTCTGTCGGGACCTGTCTACTTAAGGATGTTGTAGGTATCCACAATCTTGATCCACAACGGGAAGCAACCTTAATGTACAGGATTGAAAAGGCCATCTATCCAAACAGAAATGTTCCGCCTCCCAAAGTAGATTTGTCAAAGAAGTCAGAGCCAAAGAAAATCACGTATTCGCCGCCGGTCAGGAAGCTTGTTGACGAGCACGTATTGATTAAGCGGCTTCTTGCCCTGATTCCCATGATTGTCGAATATGTTGAAACCAGTATCAAGGTTGATAAAGATTTGGTTTTAAAGTGTGTGGATTTTATTCGTACCTATGCGGACAAATATCATCACATGAAGGAAGAGGATATTTTGTTTAAATACGTAGATGAAAAGGCGGAAATTATACAGGTCATGTTTAAAGATCATGATACGGGAAGAGATCATATCAGACAGGTTGTTGAGGGCGCTGAAAAAGGCAATAAGGCACAGATAAAGGAACACCTTCTTGCATACCGGGATTTGTTGACCCAGCATATTAAGAAGGAAGACGAAATCCTTTATCCGTGGATAGACCGTCAATTATCTGACGCGCAGGTTGGTGAAATGTTCCGTAAGTGTAACGAAGCAGATGCTTCTGTTGGCGATGAACTGCCAAGAAAATATGAAAAATTTGTTAAGAATTTAGAAGAAAAATTTTTACAGGAGATTACAAAATGAGCGGATGTCCAGGTTCAAGAACAATAGATTTTAGCGAAAAGGTTAGCGAAGGAAGCGATGCGGGAAAACGCCCTTCTCAATTGAGGCAGTGGCCAATACAAATGCATCTGATATCCCCCATGGCGCCATATTTCCAGGGGAAAGATGTATTGTTGGCAGCAGATTGTACGGCATTTGCGCTGGGGGATTTCCACAAGGATTACCTGAAAGGGAAAAGCATTGGTATAGCATGTCCGAAGCTTGATTCAGACCAGGAAGTTTATATCGAGAAGATCAAGTCACTCATTGACGATGCAAAAATCAATACATTGACCGTTATCATTATGCAAGTGCCCTGTTGCTTTGGATTGGCGCAGATTGCTAAGGAAGGGGCTGAAAAGGCATCCCGAAAGATTCCTGTCAAGCAAGTAGTCGTTGGTCTCGAAGGTAATATCCTTTCCGAAGAATGGATATAAAAACTGCATAAACACCTTGAAGTATTACATGAAAATTCCCTGAGGATGTAATCCTCAGGGAATTTTTTTATCTACGCAGTATTCCCTTTAAAAATTAGCCGTTGTACCCTCGTCGAATTTCCACGTTTCAGGTCTATAACTAACTCCCGGCCACCACCCGTGAATTCGTAAACTAATTTCCCGCCATCCTCATCTGAATATGTATTGAATAGAATTCGCCCGGAGACGGGATATCCATCCAGGCTTGCCGCAATAATCTTTAAAGGCAAACAACAGGCAACCTGTAAGACAAGATTATCATTATGCGCAAGTATATGGGTATAATGGGGTTTCCTGTGGGATTTTTGGTTTAGGCTAATACCTGGAACGGCTGAAGGGGTACCCTCTGGTTGTGTTTCGACCATATACTTTTCCTGCGCCTCAAATGCATTATTAAGGCATATACTTCCATAGATGCCTATCAATTCCAAAATGAATCGGGCATTTTCAAGGTCTATCACTCTGTTTTCATCAGTCGGAGAACTCCTGCTTCTCCGGCTTACCGCTCTTGGCGCAGTAAAGTCAGGCAATGGAAGTCTTTCGTATAAAATATTCATGCATGTCAACTACAACACACGTGAGATGGAACACTTTCTTTATTTTGATACACCCTGACAACCGTTTTCTTCTCAATCTCTTTTAGTAAATGTTCCATATCTGCCTTTTCGGGTTCAATAAATACCTCACCAGCCTGATAGTGAAAGATAGTATCCACACTTTCATTAAACATGTTTTCCGTTAGTTTAGTCATGTCGAGCAATCGAACGTCTATATTACTCAGCAAATAGGTTATCTGGTCAAAAAGGACGCTCGTTGCCACACCAGAGCTAACGAGGGAGTGTTGATGAAGCGCATTCTTAATTGCGTGCATAAAACCGTTCATTTGTATAATTTGGTTTTGTAGAAGAAGGATTGCCTTTTCCAGATTCCTTCTCGTGAGTTGTGAGTTCTTTAAGTAGTCAATATGTATATCCGGTTCTTTCGATACCTTAGTATCGTTACCTCTGGTTTGAAGGGAGAGTATGTTATCAATTCCCTTTCCTTCTTCGATCAATTGATCGAGTCTTTTTTCTATGGTTTCAAATTCTGAGATATTTTTGTAATAACAGGTATCTTTCAATTTTTCGTGGAGCTTTATGATCTGCGCCATAAGGCCATCCAGCTCTGACCCGCTGTATGAGAAGAAGTTCGCTTCACTTTTAAAGGTATCGATCTTTTGAATCTGAAACTCCTTTTCAAGAATATTCTGAATGCCCATTTTAATGTCTATAATAGTCATGAAAATGGGGCCCTGGTACAATTTTAAGAGGGGGGATTGCGGGACATTTCCCTTTTCAGGAGACTCCTTGCCTTTACCGAGGATAAAATCCTCAAGGGTCTGTACTTTGTTAATAATCTCCTGGTACATACTTTCCTTCAGTGGTTTATTGAAAAACAGCTTTTGTAAATCTGTTAAAGTGTTCCGAACAAATTCCCGCCCTTCATGGTTTTGCAAAATACCAAGGTCCATGATATCTTTGAAAAGTATCTCAAACTTGTTGGTTTTGTCAAAAATGGCCTTAAAGGGCTCCTGCATATCCTTTTTTTGCTCTACATCTTTAATGAGTTCTTTAAATTGATCGAGGATATCAGACAGATTCGTTAATTGTGGCACAAATTTTCTCGCCTCAAGAAGCGCATCCTCGCCTGCAGTAGTTTTGAGTTTCGATAAATTTTCCAGGTTTTCATGAAATTTCAGGATAAGTTTTTGGACATCTTCTTCACGGTCTGTCCTTAAAAGCTGGTCATGACGGAAGGCAGGTTTTGCGGAAATATCTACTTTGACAGAAAAAACGGATTCTACGCACTTTTTAACGAAGGCAAGAAATTTTCCCGCTGATTTTTCTTTTACCGGAGAATTATTCTGGATATTTTCTCCACCCATTCCCTGCTTATCTTCTATCGTTAAGAAGTCCAGATACGCTAACAATTTATTGAATGAATTCAGTAATTCCTGGTAATCGTTTTGCAACAAAGGATGGTTTAAAATAATGGTTAATTTCTTTAATTCACTATAGTTTGCCTTTAAATTATTGTATTCGCTTCGGATATCTGCCTTGTGTTTACAAACTTTTTTAGCAAGCTTTGCTAAAAATTTATCAATACATTGGGCGTATGTTAGAAAAAGGTTGTATTCTTCGAGAAGTTTAAATTGGGCATTCAGTTTTTTTGCGGCAGAATAGACATAACCGGCATAGGCGGGCGTACCCTTCCAGTTGTTATTCTCTATAATATGCTCAAGTCTCATTAAATCCAGGAACAGCTCTTCGTGGGATAACAGAGGGTTATCCGTTGATGCTATATGGTTAAATATTTCAGCAAAGAAACCGAGGTCATTAATCTTTTCTTCAACCAGTTTAAGGTCCTTTTCCTGAGCGTTGAAGCTCCTCAATTTAAAATAATGCTGCTCCAGGTCAAGCTTAAGGAGTAAGTCTAAAAACAGGAGATTTAAATAAATCTCTTTTAAACCCGCTGTTGTAAAAATCTTATTTGCCGTCTCGATTTTATTAAATCGAAGTTCACGTCCAATTTTCTCAGAAGTGAGGGGCTGTCCATTATAAATTAAATAATCACCCAGTCGCCCGGTGTATTTTTCATACACCTCCGCATTGGTAACGTAATTCCGGTGGATGTAATCGGGCGTGAAATGTTCAAGCTGGTTCTGCTCACTTTCATCGATAATCAACAGATTGCTCGCCCCTTTGACAATCTCTTTTCTGTAGTGCAACACGATACGGGGTTTCATGAGATAGTGCACAAGAGATTCAACCTCAGTTAACGTGGCAGTTGCATGGGCCTCTACAAAACCCTCTTCCTTAAAGGCGTGAAGACTGTCTATTTTTCCCTTATTGAATAAACGCTTGGGGACAATCCTGAGGGTTTTTTCAAATGAGCTGTCTATTACCTGTCCCCTGAATCTGATAGTGAATTGCCGCAGAGGCTCAAGAGCCACCCTATCTTTTGTTTTTTCCTTAATTTCTGCTATCAGGGAGCGTACAACTTCAGAAGTATGGTACTTCTTTTTCAGCAAATCGTATAAATAATTTTCGGTAATTGGAATTTGATTATTCATAGTTAGTTTAATGTAATTTAACTAAACAGTGTTTTTATTAGTTCAGGTATTTATATAATTATAGCATATTTTTTTATTTTATCAATAATTTCAAGACTCTCAAGACAATTTGATTTTTATTTATCTTTACCAGTTTGTATTCTGAAAAGACATGTGCACCCTGGTTGGATAGGTGTGCGACTAAGTTATCATGAGAGCAATGATGACGGTTTGGATATTCCTGTTCATCTCATCGGGAGAAATTACTACACAAGGTCTCGTTTTCTGAATTTCAGAGCCAATGGTCGGATCAAGATTAATGAGGTAAATATCATAATTGTTTTATTTCCATTCCCAATTTTCCATTACCGTATCGGCCGTATCGTCAAGTAAAAGTATATCATCTTTCTTCTTGTGCATAAGCTGAAAAGCCTTGTCCCATTCTTCCCTGGCCTTTGTTTTCAGGGGTTTGATGATTATCTTTCCCTTGAGAGAGAAGAAAAGAGGGGTTATTTGGTTGTAGCCGCATTGTGCAAAGTAGTTATAATCTAATTACACGAAAAAAAACAACAGTACCGTTATAGAAAAGCAGGAGTCTAAAGCATACGA
>JAHFOW010000156.1 GCA_023261465.1 Planctomycetota bacterium | reverse complement strand
TTCAAAAAACTAAAGTGTCACCAAAAATCAAATTGTCTTGAGAGTCTTGAAATTACTGGTAAAATCAAGCATAGTAAAAAGAAATCAAAAAACCTGAAAACCCGTAAAAATGGCCAGAAAATAACCGATTATTATTCATCCCCAAACACTGTCGGGGAAAGTTCCTGGTGAAGATATTTCTTAAATGAATTTCTTCAGAAATTGATAATTTCAAATTAAATAAAATCACAAAACCAAAACCGTAAATCCAAATTATAATTATGCCTCTTTACGAAATTATATCCCTCATCGGTTTTATCCTGGGCACCATATTGCACGTCGTCCTCTCTGTTCTGATCGTGCAACGGCCGCAGAAGACGCGGAGTGAACTCGTGTTCCTCTTTCTCGTCATCAGCGTTGCCATGTGGCACTTTGGAAACGCCGTGTCTCTTTTCAGTTTTCTTCTGTTTGGAATAGATATCCCCTCCGTAAGCCTTGTTGCAGATGCGATCTCTTATGGCGGTATCGGCTTTATGCCCAGCCTCCTGCTCCACACGGCTGTTTTATTCCTTTTTGAAAGCAAGCCGTATATTAAAAAATCTGTCCAGAGGCTCATCTTTTTTGGTATCTATCTTCCCGTGCTTCCCTTTTCTGTAATTATTAAAAATTTTGTTTTATCCGATGATACCCATTTAATGACCATCGCATCTCCTTATGTAAAACCCTTTGTCGTATGGTTGATAGTAGCGCTGTTTATCGCGGGGAGTATCTCCCGGTTGATCGCAAAGACAGTGGAAGAAAAGGAAGAAAGAAAATTCCACATGGCCATCTTCTGGGCGGTAATCACGATAGCCGTGTTTATCGGGTTTACGGTCATCCTCGAAGGAAATAAAATTCCTTACGCAGGGCAGTACCTGGTGCTCATTTCCATGTTGTCATCGATCTTTCCCAGTATTATTTTTTCCTACTATGTATATCGCTACAATTACATGGAATTCGTCCTCCGGCGCAGTGTCTTTTATTCCTTTCTTACGCTCGTCCTGATCTGCCTCTATTATTTTGGAATCAAGAAGCTGAGTAAATCGCTCGAACATCATTACAATGTCAACGCCCGAATGCTGGAGTCAGTCTTTGTCATCAGCCTTGTCTTCTGGTTTCCGACCTTGAAAGAACGTGCACAATCCCTGTTCCGAAAGCTGATATTTTACCGCACCGGAGAGAGTGAATATTTACTCTATGAATTAAGCCACGTCATCAGCACAGACCCCCTCGTCAATTTTTCAAAGCTCCTTGAAAATGTTATTGAATCTATCAAAAAAGCCACGGCTATAAAATCCACCAACCTCCTTCTTTTTAAGCCTGTCCCTTTTCCGGAAAAGGGGAGTGAACGAATTCAAATAATCGGAGACAAAAAGCATGAATATATTACCCAGACCGACATACAATCTATCGTGCAGTTTTTTGCTCACGGGGAATTTATTGTCTTAGACAGGTACGAGGTTAAGGATGTTTCCGTTATTAATGAGATGCGGCTGCTGGAGGCCGTCTTTATATTCCCGATATTTGTCAATAGAAGACTTACCGGTCTTTTGTGTCTGGGGCGTGCCAAGCGTGGTCTGCCGGTAACCTCCGATCACCTTGACCAGTTGATGATCATTGCAAACGAAATTGGTTCTGCCGTGGAAAAATCAAAGATTATAGAAGAAAAGCTTCACCTGGAACGAAAGATGTACGAAAATGAAAAACTGTCAAGTCTTGGGCGGCTCTCCACCAGTGTCGCCCATGAGGTCAAAAATCCCCTGAGTTCGATTAAGGCCATTGTCCAGGTAATGCGTGAAGACATGAGGAAAGACGACCCATTCCAGGATGACCTGGCTATTATCGTAAATGAAATTGATCGTTTGACCAAGGTTGTCAATCAACTCCTGCAGTTTGCCAAGCCGGGCAGTGAGGTAAAGACGAGCGTCAGGATTGGGGCGGCCATTCATTCAACCCTTGTTGTATTAAACCATGAGGCGAAACAAAACAAAATCGTCACGTGTTGTCAAATTCCAGACAACCTCCCTGAAATTTCCGCTGATGAAGGTGCATTGAAAGAGGTATTTTTTAATATCATCCACAATGCTATTCAGGCAATGCCGGATGGCGGCAAGATAACTATTTCTGCGGAATATCAAACGAATGAACATGCCATTCAGGTTACTGTAGCCGATACAGGCCCCGGTATACCACAAGGGTCGTTAGAGAAAATATTTGAGCCTTTTTATACCACCAGGCAAACGGGAACAGGGCTGGGGCTTTCCATTGTTAAAAAGAAGCTTGAAGACATGGATGCCTCCATCCATGTCGAAAGCAACGGAACCGGCGCTTCATTCATTCTGCATTTTCCCTTGCGTGAATCGGTGGCATTATAAACGTGAGGAAATCAAGACAGGATTAACAAGACAAACAGGATGAAATAAAAAGTCAAATAAATCCCCCTTAGTAAAGGGGGAACAAGGGGGTTGTTTTCTATTGACACTTCAACCTGCAGAATTGGACAAGACCTGATGAGGGCGAAGCAGCGCTTCGCTTTAGACTATCATTAACATAAATATTTCTATACCATGTAAATATTATGACTAAACAATCTATATTAATAGTAGATGACGAAAACGCCGCGCGGTACGGGATGAAAAAGATCCTGAAAAAGGACAATTATATCATGTACGAATCCGCAAATAGCGCTGATGCATTACAGATAATCAAAACGCATCATCCCGAACTCGTATTTCTTGACATTAACATGCCACAACTTGATGGAATGAAGACACTGGAGCTGATCAAGGCTATGAAAAATCCACCGCTCGTGGTCATCGTTACCGCTTATGGCTCCGAAAAGATCGCTGTTGAGGCAATGAAAAAGGGGGCTTATGATTACATTGCAAAGCCATACGAAATCGACGAGCTCCGGATCATTGCCAGGAACGCATTTGAAAAACTCACGTTACAGGAAGAAAATGCACGACTCAGGCTGGAAATAGGCAGACTGGAAGGCATGGGTGAACTCCTTGGCCAGAGTGAGGTAATGAAGGACGTATTCAGCAAAATAGAAAAGGTTGGCTCAACGGACGTCATGGTATTGATACAGGGAGAAAGCGGCAGTGGCAAGGAACTCGTTGCCAGGGAGCTTCACAAACGCAGCAAGAGGAAAAATGCTCCAATGATCATTATGAACTGTGCTGCCGTACCGGAGACGTTGATCGAGAGTGAACTCTTTGGACACGAAAAAGGGGCGTTTACCGGCGCTACCGAAAGACGCATGGGAAAATTCGAACTGGCAAATAAAGGAACTATATTCCTGGATGAGATTGGGGATATGAGCATGAGCACACAATCAAAACTTTTGCGGGTATTACAGGAACAAAAATTCGAGCGGTTGGGCGGCACAGAGACCTTATCCGTTGATGTGCGCATCATGAGCGCTACGCACCGTGACCTGGAAGAAGAAATAGAAGAAGGCAGATTCCGTGAAGACTTATATTACAGAATCAAGGTCGTTAATATAAAACTCCCGCCGCTCAGAAACAGGAAGGAAGACATACCTCTTTTGGCAAACCGGTTCATACAACACTTCTCGGAAAGACATCAAAAGGACGTCGTCTCCATTTCTCATGAGGCAATGAAATATCTGGTATCGTATAATTGGCCCGGGAACGTTCGGCAACTCAAGAACGTCATTGAGAGCGCCGTTGTGCTTTCAAACAATACCGTCCTCGATATGATTGATTTGCCGGACGAAATAAAATGCCCTGAAAACAGTGTATTAACCGCCAAAAATATCGATTATACCCTTTCATTCCGGGATGCAAAGAAGGCGATTATCGAAAATTTCGAGCGTGATTTTATACGGAAGAAGCTTGAAGAATGCGGTTGGAACGTTAGCCGCGCCGCAGAGTCACTCGACATGCATCGTCAGAATTTACAACAGAAAATACGCGAACTGCGGATTAGTAAACAGGATACGTAACAATTCCGCACACCGCAGAAAAGAAGTTCAACATGGCAAAGTTCTTAAACACCAGCGCAACCAATTATTTCCTCGAAGAATTAATCAAAGACGCCAAAGACAGGCTCATCCTGATTAGCCCATTCTTAAAGCTCAACGACCGTATGAAGGAGCCTCTTGCTGACAAGAACCGCTTGAAGATTGATGTACGGATCGTATATGGAAAGAGTGAACTCCACTAATAGTCCATTTTACTGGGATAGTTAACAGTTTATGCCTATTTATTTTAATTGCGTTTACTATAGTATTTTAAGTGTTTAAAGGGACAAGTCCACGAGCATAATAGGGTAGGGGTAAATTCAGTCAAGAGCGTTGAAGGTATTTCCCACATTGACAGCCTCTTTTTACGTGTTGCCGAGCGCTTATCCGGCGGGTCGATGATCAAGGAGTGAAGCGTGAAGGACGGCTTTGTATGTTTATTGATGCAGTACTCAGGCTTATATCTTGAAAACATTTTGATTGAAAAAAATATTTGTTATAAGGATAATATTAGAAAAGTAATGTTATCCGGAAACTGTATAATAACTTGTTAGCATCCTAAACCTAAAGGAAATCAAATGCACGTACGGCGAAATGAGTTGTATAAAGAGATCGAGGGTTTCACGAAATCAAGAGTGATTTCCTTTGTAACCGGGGACAGGACAAACCAGACAACACAGATCGCACCCGACTGCATAGATTATTTCGTTGATCATCTTGATCAAATTAAGAAAGCGAAGGCAATTACTCTTATACTTTATTCGCGTGGCGGACATACATTGACGGGATGGAGCCTTGTCAATCTGATAAGACAGTTCTGCGACAGCTTTAATGTTATTGTTATCTCAAAGGCGCATTCAACAGCAACGCTGATATCTCTTGGTGCCAATCAAATAATGATGACAAAACAAGCGACTCTTGGGCCGATTGACCCAAGCACAAACGGGCCGCTCAACCCACCGCATCCCGGACAAAACCCACTGATGCGAATTCCGGTAAGCGTGGAGTCAATTAATTCGTACCTGCAACTACTAAAGGATCATAAAATAACAAGCCCCAAGGATCTCTCTCCGATAATTATTGATCTGGCCAATAAAATCCATCCGATTGTTCTCGGTGATGTAAATCGGGCAAGGGCGCAGATTCGAATGCTAGGCGAAAGGCTAATGTCAAACCATATTCAACAAAAAGAGAAAAGAGATAAAATCCTCGATTTTCTTTGTAGTGAGAGTGGTAGTCACGATTATACAATCCACCGTGAAGAAGCGAGGGATGTCTTAGGTCTAAATGTAACCAAGCCCAATGATGAACAATACTCCATACTAAAACAACTCCATAAAAACATTACAGATGAATTGAAGCTTCTGGAGCCTTATGATGCAAATATAATTTTGGGCAAAGAAAAGGAAATTGACTATAGTGTCATTCGTGGTTTAATTGAAAGCACAAGCAGTTATCCGGTTAAATTCATTTCGCAAGGCAGGCTGCGTCGCTTTACCGGCCCACAAGGGCAGGAAATGATAGAGGACAGAAAGACCTTTGAAGGATGGAGGATAATCCAGTGAAAACGTCAAACAGAAACCTACAAGCGACAATTGCAACCGAATATTTGAATTCTCCGACAGACATTACAGCATCAAATTATTTGCTAATATCTGAGCCAGTTGAAACAGACTTGGACACATTTGAGCAAACTATCAACAAAAATTTAGTCTACCAAAAAGATTGCCCGTCTGTAGTTGAAATACCCCCTAAAATATATGGTTAACAATATTATAATAATCAAGGCGCTGCACCGGATGGCCATTCGCTGCGCTACATTTGCCGCCAGTGAGCTTTGGTTAATCCTTCCAGAAACCTTTATATCTGCTCGGTGATACTTGCATATAAGATACGGTATTTTGGATGTTCCTATTCTATACCACAGGGAAACAATTACCGGAATAAAAAATCCCGTACAACCATGAGGCGTGCGGGGGTGTTACTTTACATAGAATATCCTTCCTCTTTAATCATTAATTCGTTATTTGTGCTTTCTATCTTATTTACGGCCTCTGTTAAAATATCATTAACAAAAGTCGTCATCTTTACGCCTTTAGTCTTGGCCAAATTATAAATTCCAGGAATAAGTTCTTCGTCTTTTCCTTCGCGCCCTTTTTTCATTGTAGCAAGCACCCTGCGCCGTCAATATAGCTCTAAGAAATGGTCAGGCGTTCCACCAGCTTCGTTCCATATTGATCGCGCAGGTAACCCTCTTGCTTTTACCATCTACAAGGCGAGAAGGTCGGCTCGCCAGCATTAGAAGTTGGGAAATAAAGCTATGAACTATCTTAAAGATTTAGGCGGGGAATTAAAAGGAATGATGGTTGGGCTGGAAGAGAATAAGCAAAAAGAGATTATCCGGTATGTACAGGATAAGGTGTCAGAGTCTTACAGAGACGGCATTGAGGCCGGTAAAAAGCCCAAAAGGAATATGACAGGAAAGACAGGCAGTAAGCCTAGAGGCGGGGGAGTAACGCCTCCGCCTTTCATTTTGCTCAAAGTGAGGCAGTCTCCCACCCACCCCTATCAATGTAAAAAATGCGTGAAAATGTAAAGAGTTCTGGTATAAATGGTTGGATCTATTATCATATTAAGGTAGACTTTTTATATACTATAATTTTGATAAT
>JAHFOW010000020.1 GCA_023261465.1 Planctomycetota bacterium | reverse complement strand
CGGACAGAATATTAAATACGACCTTCTGGTATTGAGAAATAATGGTATTTTGTTACGAGGAATTGTTTTTGACTCTATGATTGCCTCCTATCTCCTGAATCCGGTGAAAAGGAATCATAATCTCGATGATATCGCATTTGAATACCTGTCGTATAAAACGATTACCATAACAGAGTTAATTGGGTCGGGAAAAGAGCAGATTACCATGGATCGGGTGGCTGTGGATAAAGTCTGTCAATATGCGTGCCAGGATGCAGATATTGCATTCCGGTTGGCTGTTGCTTTAGAACCAAAACTCCGGGAAGAAGGGCTCTTTGACCTATTCCGGCAGATAGAAATTCCTTTGATTTATGTCCTTGCGGAAATGGAGTGGAATGGGATATGTCTTGATACCCGATTTTTACGGGAGATGTCTGGTGTTTTAACAACACAATTACAGAAACTCGAGAAGGAAGTTTATGATGCTGCCGGGGGGGTGTTTAATATTAGTTCTCCTAAGCAATTGGGGGAGATTCTCTTTAAGAAACTTGCATTGCCACAATTGCGGAGGACCAAGACAGGTTTTTCAACAGATGCAAATGTGCTTGCAGCCCTCGCATGGCAGCATACACTGCCAAAGCTGGCGCTGGAATACCGGCAGCTTATAAAATTGAAAAATACCTATGTTGACGCCTTGCCAGGTATGGTACACCCGGATACAGGGCGGGTGCATACTTCTTTTAACCAGACAGTGACTGCTACAGGACGGCTCAGCAGCAGTGACCCGAATTTACAGAATATTCCGATACGAACCGAAATTGGCAGGCAGATACGACGCGCCTTTATTCCATCCTCTGATTCTGAGGTGATTTTGTCTGCCGACTATTCACAGATAGAATTACGAATACTTGCGCATTTTTCCGGAGATATAGCACTGGTAACGGCATTTCAACAGGATAAAGATATTCATTCAGCCGTGGCGTCTGAAATTTATCGCGTTCCGATGGAACAGGTCACGTATGAAATGAGGCGAAATGCGAAGGCGGTAAATTTTGGCATTATTTACGGGCTGAGCGAATTTGGACTTTCCAGGGATACAGGACTTACCCTGGAAGATGCCCGTAAATTCATTAATGCTTACTTTGGTTTATATCAGGGCGTAAAAAGGTTTAGAGATAAGGTTATTGAAGACGCGGGGACGCGGGGATACGTGCAAACGCTTTTCGCCAGGAAGCGGTATGTTTCCGGACTCCGTTCGGAAAATAAAAAAAACAGAAATCTTGCAGAGCGGATTGCTGTTAATACAATCATTCAGGGTTCTGCGGCTGATTTAATAAAAGTCGCTATGAATAATATTCACACAGAACTGCAGAGTGGCCGTTATGAGGCAAAGTTGCTGCTCCAGATACACGATGAACTCCTTTTTGAGGTGAAGGAAAACGCCCTGGCCTCTGCGCAATCCATGATACGGGAAAAAATGAGCAACGCAGTAACGTTAAACGTACCGGTCAGGGTCAATCTAAAGACCGGAAAGAACTGGATGGATGCAGAGTGAATTTTAAACCAAAAATTATAGGCATTACCGGCGGCATATCAAGCGGGAAGAGTACTGTAGGGCGCATGCTTGCATCACTGGGGGCAGAGTATATTGATGCGGATGAGATGTGCCACAAGTTGTTTTTGAAACCTGAATTAAAAGACAAAATTACAATGCGGTTTGGGAATTCAGTCCTTGATACTTTTGGCAAGATCGACCGTATCCGGCTTGCGGAAATTGTATTTCGGGATAAGACATGTCTGGATGACCTGTGTAATATCCTCCATCCTATTGTTATTGCTCAAATAAAAGCAAAAATTGATGAAATTGAACAACGAGGACGGAAAAGGGCGATTATTATTGATGCGGCGTTGCTGGAGGAATCTGAGTTGTCCATGATATGTGATTTTGTTGTTTTTGTAAATACGAGTAAAGAACATAGAATAGAGCGGTGCCGGATAAGCCGGCGCTGGGCAGATGGAGAATTAGAAAAACGGGAGCGCTTTCAAATGGTTCCCGGTGACAAGAAGAAAAAGGCCGATTACGTCATTGATAATAATTTTACCAGTGATAATACCTTTCGGCAGGTAAAAGAATTTTGGAAACTTTATATTGAGGAGTATAAATCTTAAGGATTTAAGGAGGATTATATGGCAGTATCAAATGGTAAAAAAGAAGCTGTAGTAAAAGAACCGGTAATTATGGATCAGGAAACAAATGAGAAATACGAAGAAATTAAACGCGGTGAAATGCACATCACTGAGTTGCAGAAGATGACTATTAAGGAATTGCAGGATACTGCAAAAAAGGAAGGAATAAAGGAATATACAGGACTTAAGAAACAAGACCTGATTTTCAAAATCCTTAAAGAGCGAGTGAACCAGAACGGTCTTATGTATGGGGAAGGCGTTGCAGAAGTACTTCCGGAAGGTTTTGGATTTCTCCGTTCTCCGGATTACAACTATCTCCCATGCCCCGATGACATCTACATCTCTCCCTCTCAAATCCGCAGATTTAATATAAGGACAGGGGCAGTTGTTTCCGGCCAGATCAGGCCGCCAAAGGATAATGAGCGGTATTTTGCCTTATTAAGGGTGGAGGCTATCAATTTTGAGAATCCCGAGATTATGGGAGAAAAGATTATCTTCGACGATCTGACTCCTTTACATCCTTCCGAAAGGCTCTTCCTGGAAAAAGACGCAACAGAGCTTGAAACAAGGATCATGGATTTAGTAACACCCATAGGAAAGGGGCAAAGAGGACTCATTGTTGCCCCGCCGCGTACGGGAAAAACGGTATTGCTCCAGAAAATTGCAAACAGCATTACGAAGAACCATCCAGAGGTGTATTTGATTATCCTCTTAATTGATGAAAGGCCAGAAGAAGTAACTGATATGGACCGTTCGGTTGATGCTGAAGTCATCGGTTCAACTTTTGATGAGCCTGCAAGCCGTCATATACAGGTTGCAGAAATGGTAATTGAGAAGGCAAAGAGGATGGTTGAGTACGGTAAGGATGTTGTTGTGCTCCTTGATTCCATCACCAGGCTTGCTCGTGCGTACAATACGGAGGTTCCCCACAGTGGTAAAATCCTTTCCGGTGGTGTGGATGCCAGTGCACTGCAAAAACCAAAGAGGTTTTTTGGCGCAGCGAGGAATATTGAAGAGGGCGGGAGTCTTACAATAATTGCCACAGCATTGGTTGATACGGGAAGCAGGATGGATGAGGTAATTTTTGAAGAATTTAAAGGTACCGGCAATATGGAACTGCATCTTGACAGGAAACTGGCTGATCGCCGATTATTTCCTGCCATTGACATTACCCGTTCTGGCACCCGAAAAGAAGAGTTAGTCGTGAATCATGAGGAATTGAAACGGATGTGGGTTCTGCGGAAGGTGCTGAACGAAATGAATCCTACAGAAGCTATGGAATTACTCAAGAACAGACTGGCTAAAACAAAAACTAATGCTGAATTTCTCATGACGATGAATATTACCTGAAATTGTCCACGGGAATTCAAAGATAATACTGCTTTGAATGCGTAATTAAGGCAAGCAAGACAGGTAGTAAAGTGTTTTCCTGTATAGGAGTCCACAGGAAAATCTGCCTTAATTAAATCTGAACGATGCGCTATGTTTACAGACAAAACCCCGAAAGGTTTATCTCTGCCTGTGTGAATGGAGATACCGTAATTTGGGGAATATTTTTATAAGGATAATACCGAGGATAAAGCCACCAATATGTGCCCACCATGCCACACCGTCGCTCTGAGCGGCGGAAATGGATGCAGTGCCGATAAAGAATTGAATAATAAACCAAAATCCCAGCACCACAATAGCAGGTAGTTCGACCATTTGCCAGACAATGAATAAAGGAATAATAACCAGTACTCGTGCCCTTGGGAATGTGACCATATAAGCGCCGAGTACGCCTGCGATTGCACCGCTTGCACCTATACAGGGGACTCCGGATTGTTTATTGATATAAACATGCACGGCAGCAGACCCAATTCCGCAGATAAGATAGAAAACAATGAATTTTATGCGTCCCAGAGCGTCTTCCACATTGTCCCCAAAAATCCATAAGTACCACATATTTCCTACAAGGTGAATAAATCCCCCGTGGAAGAACATGTAGGTAAGAAAAGGGAAATAAGCATTTACGGTAGTATCCGGGATATCGGCAGGATGAAATATTTTAAGGGGGACAACGCCATATTGAAAGAGGACGTCATCTAACCGATGACCTAAAGAAAGCTCAAAAAAAAAGACGAGGACGTTTAAGGCGATGATACAGACAGTAATAATGGGGAATACACCCGATGGATTTCGGTCGCGAATGGGAATCATTGGGTATTGGCGTATAATAAGGAATACGGATACATCAGATTTACCTGAGCAGGGGATTTAATTCTTCTATTACACCGCTTATGTGAAGCCAAAATCACGAATTACCAACGGGCTGTTTTGGCAAGTAACTTATAATAGGGAAAATTTCTTCCAGGGCATTCAGTATCTCTAAAGTGCCTGTGCATAATAACATTTTCTGCGGGGATATGGCATCGCTCCTGCAGATATGATACCAGGGCAGTGAGCGCAGCCATTTGAGAAGACGTCGGATTGGAATTGTTGAAGTTTCCAACCAGGCATATACCGATACCGTAATGGTTATACTCCTGAACACCAGCGTGAGCGCCGTCCAACTGGTTTTTCCATCTATTGCCAATTTCAATCTCCCCATCGCGGGAACCATTCCCATTCCCGATTACAAAATGATAGCCCAAACCATTTTCCCAGCCCCTTTTTTCTCTGTGAAATTTATCAAATTCAGCAGCACAACCAGAGGCCGTTGCACTATGATGAATCACGATGTATTTCCATTCACGGACAAAATAACTGTCCAGCTGGCTGTTTATGTATGGATGTGGTTCAATTTTTTTTGGTTGTGGTTTCATGACTGTGACAGGTTTAAATTCCGGTGGTGTGGCGCAACCGCACACGTATAATAATATGGCGAGAAAAGACAGGCAAATGTAAATTTTTGAACGCGTAAACATCAAAACTCTCCTGATACGAAGTCCGGACTGGAATGGATGTGCAACTGCTGGCAAGCCCTGGCCGACTTTGTGGAAGTATACCATAAGAGGTTCATTTGTCAAAAATAAATTTATTTATTTTTAAAAAAAGAAAAGGACGGAGATCGTTTTGTGCATAAACGCTTTTCTTGAAAAGAAATAGAAAGTATAGTATCATGACTATGATTTTATTAATTTTAAAGAGAATCTTTAAAGCAAACAAGGCTCAATACTATGTATAAAATATATCAGGTAACATTTACCATCTATTCGTGGTTATTGTTCGTTTTTATTTGGATGCTTTCTACCCTAACGGCCTTAATCCTGTGCGTGGATACCAGAGAAAAAGAACGTGTATTTAATGCGGTAGAAAGATTTTTTAGTCGTATTGCATTTAAACTCCTGGGTATGCATGTAGAGATTCATGGTCTTGAAAATATCCCCAGAAATGAGCCTGTCGTCTTTATCTCCAACCATCAAAGTATGATGGATATAAAGTTATCTCTGGCCTTTATACCGATAAACTTTAGTTTTATCTCAAAGGATACGATTTTTCGTGTTCCTATCCTTGGGGCATATATGACCGCATCAGGGCATATTCCCATTGAAAGGACCGACGATAGAAAGTCGTATGCCACTCTTTTAACAGCTGTCGGGAAACTCACGGAAAGAAAGTCGCTTCTTATATTCCCCGAGGGAACAAGGAGCGAAGATGGCCAGCTTGGACCTTTCAAAAGAGGTATTTCGCTGATTATCTTAAAATCAGGAAGAAGAGTTATTCCAATGGCCATTTATGGAAGCAATCAATTTATGCCAAAACGAGGTTGGCTGTCTTACCCCGACAAGAGATACGTGAGAATATCTTTTGGTAAACCACTATCATTTGAAGAGTCAAAGACGGACAGGGAATATACCATCTACGTCACGAATAAGTTACGGGATGAGGTGTCTGGATTGTTAAGGACTTTAGATACACAGAAGAGCCTGCCTTTTTAACTTTTATAATTGACTTTATCTTTAGTAGCATATAAATTATGTAATTGTATAGAAATTTCAATATAAATCGTAGTGCGAGTGGTTTATCCCTATAACCGTTTGCACAGATTGAACGGTTTCAGCGATTTATTCTGAAGCTTTTGTAGCAGAGATGTAAGGTCTTGCATTTCTATTTCGGATAGGTGCTTTTAGCTGTGGCTTTCCTTTTACATTTACCACTACATTTACCACAAACACAAGGCTTTCCTGGGGGATGGATAAAATGGTACTATTGAAAAACCCGGCACAAAAAACCCTGATAAGTATGTGCCTCATCCTGTGCTTTCTCGGTTGTTCTTCTGCAGGTAAAAAAAATACCAAAGATAAATCAGGTATCGACCAATATCAATTAGCGATGGAGTATAACAATCTCGGCGCAAGATACATGAGTAAAGACATGACCGATGAGGCAATTCTCCAATTTAAAAAGGCAATTCTTATCAATGCTGATTTTGCGGAAGCGCACAATAATCTGGGCGTGGCTTATTGCAGGCAAAAGATGTTCGCTGAAGCTATACCGGAATTTAAAGAGGCAGTTAAGCTCAATCCGGATTATTCCAAGGCACACGATAACCTTGGATTTGCTTACAGAAACAAGGGCATGTATGATGAAGCCATTGCAGAACATAACCTGGCGTTGAAAATAAACCCCGGCGATATGGAAGCCAGAAAGAATTTAGACCTGGCAATGAACGAGAAAAAGATATATGAAAAGACCCGATCATACCAAACTGCAAATAAGCAAATATCTCCGGGAAGTATTACCGGATATAACCAGTATGTAAGGGGGTTCTTTGATGATGCAATTGAATCATTTAGAAAGGTTATCGGCGAAAACCCCGATGACCTCATGGCTGCTTATTATCTCGGAAGCACCTATGCCGTGAAGGGCATGTTAGATGAATCAATACAGGTATATAAAGAGATTCTCAAAAAAGACCCTGCAAATATTATGGCGAGACTCAGCCTTGGCGAATCATATTACGCAAAAGGGCTTTTTGACGATGCAATCCTGGAATACGAAAACATCCTCAAAACAAATCCGGGCATAACCCGTGCCCTTTATAAACTTGGTGATGCTTATGCCGAAAAGGGTTTGGTGGACAAGGCGATAGTTATGTATAACAAGGCAATAGGCTCTTGTCCGAATTTCCCCGAGGCATACGACAAATTGGGTGCTGTTTATGTGCGGGAAGGTTTGTATGACGATGCGATTGCCATAAGTAAAAAATCGCTTGAATTAAATCCTTCCTCTGCAAAAGCACATCTTCACCTGGGATTGGCGTATGCGGGTAAAAATATGATAGAGGATTCCATTCAGGAATTCAGAAAGAATGTTGATTTAAATCCCGATGATACAGAGGCTCGTTATAATCTTGCGTATGCATACGAGGGAAAGGGCATGATTGATGAAGCCGTGACGGAATATCGAAAGGCCATTCACCCCCATTCAATGAAAAAAGATGAATTGAACACAGAAACGGCAAATAAACACAATGAACAGGAAAAAGTAATGGTAACATTTGATAAACATGATGGTGAAAGATAAGAAGGTATGAAACAAAAACTGAAAACAATAATAATAATCATAATGTCGGTCATTATTTCTCTGATTGCTATCTATTCCTTTCTTAGTGTTTCCAGCGCAATTGAACAGGTACATGGATCGGATTTGATGTGGAGATGTTTTGCGATATGGATCAGAAGCATCGTCTTAACACAAGCTGTGTTGGTTGTGGGCGGGTTATTTTTGTTTATGATGAGAAAGCCCAAGGGTATCATATAATCAATGACCCGTTTTCTTGTATTTTTAATCGCTGCATATATTGTTTACTACTTAATAAAAAATAGTTTAAAGCAGGCGAAGAAAAAAAATACATCTCAAGACCGAAAGAAATACGAAAAGAAGAAAAAAGAAGACAATGCTGATACGCCAGTTGTACACGTAAAAGAAATAGCATATGTCTATTATTCCGCAACGAAAGACGGCGATAGTTGTGATGCATGCAGGGCAATAGATGGGCGACATCTGCTTCCACACCACAAAATGCTCTCCGAGTTAAGGCCGCCACTCAAACACTGTAAAAGCAAGAAGGGGTGTCGTTGTTCTTTGGTCTATGTAACACGAGATGAAGAGGACAGCAGGAACATTGAATTCATCTTACAAAGATACGGTGGCATGTGTGACAGGCAGTCTATTGAAAGAGAACTGAAAAGGTAATTTCTGATAACACATCGGAGAGAATATTAACTCCATCACAGAGAGTGAACTGAAGTTGAGAAAGTAAGCACATGCGAAGCTTTGAAAATAAACCTGATAGATTCAGTTCTTATGGTTCTGCTTATCTGTGATGAATAAGTGACGGTTTTTTACGCATGAGTGAAGTGATTATTATTTTTACTACTGCAAAATCTATAGACGAAGCCAGGAGGATTGGACAAGTCTTAGTGGAAGAAGGGCTCGTTGCCTGCTGTAATATTATCCAACCCATAGAATCTATTTTTAAGTGGCAGGGAAAATTATGTGTCGAACATGAGGTACTTATGTTAACAAAGACATGTGAAGATAAATTCAACACTGTGGAAAAACGCATCAAACAACTCCATAGCTATGAACTGCCTGAAATCATTGCTGTTCCAATTACAGGGGCATCAAAATCTTATTTGGATTGGGTAATAAAAGAGACCTCTGGAAAATAACAATCATTATTTAATAAAGCAAAGTTTTTTGGGCGATAGAGATAAACACTGCCAGATCGTACGTAATTTGGATACCCCTAACATCAAATATGATCAACGCGGTCTAAAAATTTTATCCTAATTTCATGTAAAATCTTCTCACCACCACTTTCCAACATTCTCTGGGCTAGTTCTTCTCCTATTTTAGCCGCTTGTTTGATTGGGCCGCTATGTTTATCCCGTATAGCATGGTCGCCATCGAGCGTAGATATAATTGCTTCGATGGACACCGTGTTTCCTTGAACCTCTGCGTATGCGCCAATGGGTACCTGGCATCCACCCTGAAGTTTTGCCAGGAGCGCCCGTTCACAATCTACGGCTATTTTCGTCTGCCGGTCGTCAATATGTGAAACAATTTTTTTGATCAGCTCGTCATTTTTACGGATTTCGATACAGAGAGAGCCCTGCCCAACTGCCGGAAGCATGATATCAAACGGAATGATCTGGCTGATTGTCCCTGTATAACCCATCCTGATCAGTCCGGCGTGGGCCACAATAATTGCCTCCATATCATCTGCATCAATTTTTTTGATCCGGGTATCAAGATTGCCTCGCAGGTCTAATATCTTAAAATCTGGCCTGAAAGCAAGCAATTGCGCCTTTCTGCGAAGACTGCTTGTGCCGATACGTGCACCGTCTGCTAATTTCTCAAGAGTGGCGTTATTACTGCTGATGAGGACATCGTGCGGATCTTCACGCTTGGGCGTTGCGCCTATCATCAAGCCCTCATGTATTTCCGTTGGGACGTCCTTTGCGCTGTGAACAGCTATATCGATTTTTTCCTTAATTAGAGCAACCTCGAGTTCCTTGGTAAATAAGCCCGTCCCACCCAAACGCGACAGGGGGACATCGGTAATTTTGTCACCCTTTGTCGAAATCTTTTCGATGAGGAATTCAAACTCGGGATTAAACCGTTTGAGTTCTGATATAACCCAATTTGTCTGAGTTAATGCAAGCTTACTGCCTCTGGAGCCAACGATGACTCTTTTTTCCCTGACCAATGATTATTTTCTCCATTCTTTGATAAAATATAAAAAATATCGGCTCTTGTATTTATTTATCGAGGATATATTTTGTAAATTTATAATATCATAATATAATATGTGTGTCAAACGAATCATGCCCTTTTTGGGTATTCTGGCCGATTCATTTTTTCTTGTTCACCATATCCAAAGTATCTATTGCAGGTAAATATTTTAGTGATTCTTTGTGCTCGTTAAAACAAGTGGATGGAGGTGCGTACTATCATGAAAGCTGCCGTAATGAAACGATTTCGCGAACCCCTTGAAGTACAAATATTGTCTGATCCTACCCCGGGGCCTAAAGACGCTGTCATCCGAGTAGAAGGATGTGGCATCTGCCGCAGTGATTGGCATCTATGGCAAGGTGATTGGCGATGGGTTGGTATAGATGTGCACTTACCTCTGGTAATGGGGCATGAGTTTGGCGGTGTGGTTGAATCCGTTGGTTCTGAAGTTTATAATTTTAAATCCGGGGATCGGGTTGCTGTGCCTTTCCATATGTCCTGTGGACATTGTAAATACTGTTATAGTGGATATTCTAATCTCTGTTTGGTCCATGGCGTAGTTGGTGTAAACTTCAATGGCGGTTACGGTCGTTTGGTACGCGTGCCGGAGGCAACCATGAATCTGGTGCGATTACCAAATGAGGTGGATTTCTTAAGCGCTGCCGCCATAGGGTGTCGTTATATGACCGCGTATCACGGCGTGGTTGATCAGGCAAAAATGTGCCCGGGCGAGTGGGTGGTAGTGTTTGGTATCGGTGGTGTTGGTCTTTCAGCAGTACAAATTGCATCTGCCCTTGGGGCACAGGTAATTGCAGTTAGTAACAATAATAAAAAATTGGACATGGCTAAAAAAGAGGGAGCGTCAGTAATAATCAACGCCGCAGAAAAAAATCTTGTTGAAGCAGTAAAAGAGGTCACCAATGGCGGCGCCGACATAACCATAGATGCGCTTGGTTCTGAACAGACAGCCTTGCCTGCGCTCCTTTCTTTACGGAAAGGCGGCCGGCATATTCAGGTTGGACTGACGGGTCAGCAGGAAAAGGGTGTGATTCCCCTGCCGGTAGACGCTATGGTTCTTGGGGAGATAACGTTTAAAGGCAGCTTTGGCTGTCCGGTTACGAGTTATCCTGGCTTGTTGGCATTAGTAGCCAGTGGAAAGTTGCAGCCAAAACGGTTGGTAACCAATACTGTTCCCGTAGAAAAGGCAGGCGAAATCTTATCGCTCATGACGAACTTTGCCACAGTTGGTTTTAATATAATAACCTCCTGGTAATTGAAGTGTGTTTTATGTTTATACCTGATTTCAATATTATTGCAGAGTCGTTTTGTTTTGCCGTGTAAAACAAAACCTAATTTAATTGCATAGGAATTTTCATTTTATTCATACGGTTTTTAAGGCGGTGTTGGTAGGACAAGCGCCTCGCTTGTCCTGTATCCGCTTGTTGCTTTTGATTTGGTCAACCGGGACGGTTGATCTACCAACTTAAAAAGGGGATCTTTATGGGGACGGTGCAAACTATTAGCGATTATCTTATTCAACAGCTTTACGCGTATGGAGTGCGGCATGTCTTTGGAGTTCCCGGAGATTATGTACTCAGATTCTTCCACGATTTAGAGAACAGTAAGTTAAAGGTCATCAATACCTGCGATGAACAGGGGGCAGGTTTCGCCGCTGATGCTTATGCCCGTATGCGGGGTCTGGGCGTAGTGTGTGTTACTTATTGTGTCGGGGGGCTTAAAATTGCCAATACCACGGCACAAGCCTTCGCAGAACAATCGCCCGTAATTATCATTAGCGGATCGCCGGGTACCAATGAACGAATAAAAAATCCGTTGTTGCATCACAAGGTCCGTGATTTTGATACACAGCTTAAGGTGTTCGAACAGCTTACGGTAGCCACGACCGTGTTAAACAATCCGGAAACCGCATTTCAGGAGATAGACCGTGTCCTTACTGCTGCGGTGCGCTATAAACGACCTGTATACATCGAAATACCCCGTGATATGGTTTCCATGCAAATCGTTCCACGCCAAATGTCTCCCATGTACCGTGAAACGAGCGATCCCCATGTACTTCAGGAAGCGCTCCGTGAAGCAGAGGATTTAATCAATGCGGCTCAAAAACCGGTTATCATCGCCGGTGTGGAATTGAACAGGTTTGGATTGCGGGACGCCTTACTTCAATTCATTGATACGACCAACATTCCCGTGGCATCTACCCTCCTCAGCAAATCTGTTATTACAGAGCGCCATCCTCGTTATCTTGGCGTCTACGAAGGGGCGATATGTCATGAGGATGTCAGGGCGTATGTTGAGTCCAGCGATTGTTTGATTCTCCTTGGCACATTCCTGACGGAAACCGATCTGGGTATCTTCACCGCAAATATTGAGAAGGGGCGTTCAATTTATGTTACCAGTGAAAAAACCTCCATCCGCTACCACACCTATGAGGGTGTCCACGTGCACGATTTTATTTACGGACTCCTCAAGGCAAACATTCGCAGAAGAGAACCTGACCGTATTCCTCACCCGGAAATATCCTCACAATTTTATCCGGTTACAGGAAAACAGATCACGACCAAGCGATTGTTTCAGCGACTAAATGCCTTCCTGGATGATACGATTGTGGTTATCGCCGATACAGGAGACGCCTTGTTTGCAGCAGCATCTGAATTGTCCATTCATAGCGCCATTGAGTTCCATTCTCCGGCATATTATACCTCTATGGGATTTGCCGTGCCCGCCAGTATTGGCATTCAATTGGCAAGCCCGAAACTACGGCCGTTGGTGCTGGTCGGCGACGGCGCTTTCCAAATGACCGGCATGGAACTCGCTACCGTTGCCCGATTTAATTTAAACCCGATCGTCATTGTTCTGAATAATGGGGGTTACGGAACGGAGCGTCCCATGTTGGACGGTTCTTTCAATGATCTTTGCGTGTGGCAATACAGTCGCATACCAGAAATTCTCGGAACGGGCAAGGGATTTATTGTTGAGACAGAAGAGCAGCTTGAGGATGCATTGGAGGCTTCGCGTAAACATACCGGGAGTTTCTGCATTCTGGATGTCCGCCTCGGCCGCCACGATTATTCACCGGCGTTGCAACATTTGACCAGCATGTTGGCACAGAAAATTAGCATGAAGGCATAAAAAAAGAAAAAAGTGCTTTGTGGATAACCATCTCTGAAAGAAATAGAAGAAGGTTCGTTAATTACCTGTATCTTATTTTACCAAATGACTTATTGAGAAATAATTCAAAAAAGAAGGAGGAACAGCATGCGTAAAATATCATTGCTATTTTTAGTTTTATATCTTCTTTTTTCGTGCTTTTTTGGCATGGAAAGTACTCAGAGAAAAATACCCTTATTAGATACGACATTAGCACAAGCAGGAGAAGTAACTAAGCAAGCTCATTGCACCCCTACCCCTTCAGATGAACTGGGACCTTTTTATACACCAAATGCACCGGAACGAACAAGTGTTGGAAAAGGCCATGTCTTAACTGGTACGGTCAGATCAAGTAGTGACTGTTCACCTATTGAGAGGGCAAGAATTGAGTTCTGGTTAGCAGGCCCTGATGGGAAATACGACGACGACCATCGCGCAACAATATTCTCCGCCAAGCTCGGCGTCTATACATTTGAAAGCAACTTTCCCCCGCGTTACAGCAGCAGACCTTCGCACATTCACATAAAAGTTACCGCTCAAGGCTATAAAACGTTGATCACACAGTATTATCCTGCGAGTGGACAAACGAATGGTGAATTTAATCTTATCCTTATCTTTGAAGAACGAATACAATAATTGTTTTATAATCTGATTACTTATAGGAGGCCTTTATGCGTACAAAATATTTTATTTTTATAGTATTGGTTGTCTTTGCACTGTTCAGGATTGAAAATGTCGTTGCTGGTGAGAAGTGGAGTGTGAAAGGCACCTTTGTTGAAGGTTGCAGTTGCAACGCGCCGTGCCCCTGTGAACTGACAGGTTTGGAAAAAGGTTGTTACGGCGTTGGCGCAATATTACTGAATGGCGGGAGCTTTATGAAGACCGATTTAGGAGGGGCAAAAATCGCTTATGCACTTGTTCCAGGTTCATGGGTGCGCATTTATGTAAATGCAGAGAATGACAAACAAAAAGATGCAGCCACTGAGTTTGCAAAAGGCATATTTAGTTCGTTCGGGAAAATCGAGTCAACGAGTGTAGTAAAAATTGAATTCTCAGGTGAACATGGCAACTATACGCTAAAGGTCGACGGTGGTAAGATACTGCATCTTACCACTGAACCGGTTCTCGGAGGAGACAATAAAACCCCCGTTACACACGCAAATACCAAAAATAAATTGAATCCTGTTTTTATGCAAGGTAGGACAGTTTCAGGCAGCCTCAGCGATGGAGAAAGGAAATTCGAACTCAAAGGCGGTAATTCATATTTTAATGATCACATGGAAAGCAAAGGTATATTTGAGTAATTTAATAATTAGACCTGCGCGGCTTTAATCACGTAGACACAAAGACACCCAAAATACTCCGTGTCTACGTGTCTTTATGGCAAGTTTGAACTTCCTTGTATAACATGTCATGAAATATTTATTTATAAACCATAAATTTCGCTGTATTTGTTCTTCAGATATGTAATGAAGGGGCGTGTCTGCAAGGATTCTCCTGCAATTTTTTTCGACAGTTCATCCAGGGTAAACTTGCGGCCGTGGGTGTGCAGATGTGTCCTGAGCCAATCAAGGAGCGGTTGAAAATTACCTTTCTCAAAGCATGGGTCGATATCCGGGATGTCTTTTTTAATCTGATCGAATAATTGAGCGGCAAAAATGTTGCCCAGTAAATATGTCGGAAAATAGCCAAAACTGCCGTGTGACCAATGCACATCCTGAAGCACACCGTGCGAGTCGTCCGGCGGTGTTATACCAAGATATTCCCGCATCTTGACGTTCCACGCTTCCGGCAGATCATTCACGTGTATGCGCCCTTCGAGCAGCGCATTCTCCAATTCGAAACGGAGCATAATGTGTAAATTGTATGTGACCTCATCTGCCTCCACGCGAATAAAGGATGGCTGGACGCGGTTCACCCCACGGTACATCTGTTCGGCAGTTACGTGCCTGAATTGTTCAGGAAAGGCTGCCTGCATACGCGGCATGAACAATTTCCAAAAGGAACGGCTGCGTCCTACAAGGTTCTCCCACATGCGTGATTGCGATTCGTGAATACCAAGCGATGCGCCTTCAGCAAGAGATGTCCGCTCAAGTTCGTGGCGTAGACCCTGGTTGTAAAGCGCATGGCCGGTCTCATGGATGGTTGCAAAAAATCCGGCCGGGAAATAATCATGCATAAAACGTGTGGTAATCCTCACATCATCTATTGAAAAGGACGTCGTGAAGGGATGTGGTGCGCGGTCCTGACGTCCCCGCTCAAATTCATAGCCAATCAACCGGGCCGCTTCAATACTGATATCCCATTGTTTCTGTTCATCAAAGGGCTGATATAAAAAGGAATTATCCACCGCATTCAATTTTGATGAAATGGCATGAACGAGTGGAACGATTTCTTTTTTGATATATGCAAAGATGGATTCCACCTGTGATGTTTTCATGTCCGGTTCGTAATCGTCGAGGAGAGGATCATATATGCGATCGGTGTAACCCAGACATTCAGCATAACGTTTTTTCAGGTCGAAAACCCGTTGAAGATGGGGTGCAAAATCAGAGAACCGGGATTCCTCCTTTGCCTTTCGCCAGACTTCGAAGGCCTGGGTAGTGGCAGTGGTAATTTCAGAAACAAGTTGAGGTGGCACACGGCGAGCCTTATCATAATCGCGTTTTGTTACCCGGATGATGCTTGCATCGTCAGAGTCGTACGGCAAACTCCTGCCATAGTCCCGGAGTTCTTCCAGGAGACAACCGATTGTATCATCAATAAACTTTTCGTGTGCAATGTGGCTTAATGTGGCAAGTTGATGACCACGCGCCATAGCGCCGCCCGGGGGCATGTAGGTTTGTTGATCCCATCCAAGTACCGCCGCTGCATTATGAAGATCGCTTATTTCAGCCAATCGCCTTTTTAACTCATTCAATTTCTCTTGCATAACTCCTCCAAATACGGTGCAGGAAAATCAAAAAATGATAAATTTGGAACTCATGAACTCCGGAAAGAATTAAAAAAATTGGATGTTTTTGAAAATAATATTCCTGATATTATTTCGTCAAACCCGTTCGGGTTGTAAAACTGTTAAAAAGAGTATCCCTGGAAATCCACACTACCGATCGTTTGCAGACCAATTAATAACCTCAAATTTGTTAGCCCATCGGAACCTCTGAAATGATACAAACAATGGATATTCATCAAGAGCAACCGCTACCGTTCATTTGCTAATACAATCGATCAAGCTTTCTCAATCTCATATAAATTTTTGTTAAAGAATATCTAACCACATAAAAGAAATCAAGTCAAAGTCAGATGAGCAGATATATCCATTGATATATAAAAACTAACTTGTCCTTTGACTAAACTGATCCAGTTTAGACTTGGGAACTTGATTCTCTCAGCAACATTGCTGCAAATGCAAAGGCTAGAGGGCAATCGTTGATACTTACAAAGAATTTTTAATCAAGGTTTTGCTGTTTTTCATCCGGAATAATATTTGAACGGGTCTTAAGTATATTGTGTAACTCAACAGAAAGTGCATTTAACTGTTCCACTTCTGAACGAATCTGCTTAACAATCTCTGTCTTTTCTTCATCTTCCATCTCTTTAGCGGCTAGTAATTGTGAAACCATCTTTGAGATAGCTGAAAGTTTCTGGGGTACATCGTAAGAAAAGGTTGTTAAAAAAAGGTTTTTTATCCTTTCATTTTCAATTGCATATTCTGCTCTAATCATCGCTGCAGCAAGCTGCGCCCCTTCTATGGCAAGCGCTGTTTGTGTAACCATCATTTCAAGAAAGTGCATTTTCCTGGGCTCAGAAAGCAGTTGCGAATCCCCCGGTAAAACCCCAAAAACTCCTAATGTTTTTTCAGTGCCCATAAGAGGCAAATAGATACCTTTTGAACCAGGAAGCGTATTTGTTCCTCTCCCTGCCATCTTGCCGTGCTTATAAACCCATAGAATGACCCCCTCCTCATTGACACTCATGGGAAATGCCAAACTGCCCCTTGCCTGAACAATAAGTGATTTTTTCTGATCTAAGCCAAAGATAGCAACGGGACATTTACAAAACTCCTCAAAGTGTTTAACAGCAATTTTTATTAACTCATCTGAATCTGATGTCTTTGATAATTCTTTGTTCAATGCATAAAGAATCTGATTGTGCTCTTCCCTGTGTCCCGCTGATATCATTTGTGTTCTGAGCCTATCAGCCAAAGTACTCACTACTATTCCGGTAATTAACATGACAATAAATGTGATGACATATTGAACATCTGCAACTGCAAACGTAAAATAGGGGGGAACAAAGAAATAATCAAAGCACAAGACACTCAAAAGCGACAGGAAAAAGGATATCCTTTTCCCGAAAAAGAAAGCGACACAAATAACGCCCAACAAATAAACCATAATAAGATTAGACAGATCTACTATATGGAACAAAAGGCTATTTACCGTAGTGCATAGAAAGATAATCATGATCGACCATAAAGCACCTTTCCAGGACAATGGTCGGGGAGGAGCACTCATTGGTTCTGGTATTTTTTCTTCCACCTCTCCGCTGAGGATATAAATATCTATCTCCCCACTCTGTCTGGCTAGCTCATTAACCACTGAACCGGTGAAAAGTTCGCTCAACCACGACCGTTTGGGCTTGCCAACAATTATCTTTCCGACATTTTTTGATCTGGCATAAGCAAGAAGGGTTTCGCTTATTCTCTGACCGCTTAATACGATTGTTTCAGCACCGAGTTTTTCAGATGATCTAATCAAATCGTCAACTTGATTCTGACGATAAGGACGTCTGGTTAACGAAGGAGCAGCCTCGACATAAGCAACAATCCAGTCAGCCCCTGTTTCCGAAGCTATCCGTTTGGCAGAGTGGATCAGTCGTATCGCAGAGGGATCCCCGCTAATACAAAGTAAAAATCTGTCACTTGCCTTCCAGACTTTTGAAATTGAATACATTTCTTTATAAGCACGCATCTTGGCATCGACGCTTCTTGCAGTATAACGAAGAGCAAGTTGACGCAGTGCAATCAGATTTCCGGGCCTAAAAAAATTCATTGCAGCTCGTTCAGCCTGAGGTACAAGATACACCTTGCCTTCTTTAAGTCTCTTGAGTAACTCTTCAGAAGGCAAATCTATCAATTCGATTTCATCGGCCATTTCCAGAAAGCTGTCTGGCACTATCTCTTTAACCACCACTCCGGTGATCTGTGCAACAATGTCGTGAACACTCTCACAGTGTTGAACGTTGAGCGTGGTGTATACATTGATATCATGATTGAGAAGTTCTTCTATATCCTGCCAGCGTTTAGCATGACGTACACCCGGGGCATTCGTATGAGCAAGCTCATCTACTAAAATAAGCGATGTCTTCCTCTTTAACGCTGCATCCAGGTCGAATTCCCGTAGTTCCGTTCCTCTATACATAATTTTTTTTGCAGGCAGAATCTCAAGTCCTTCCAAGAGAATCTCTGTCTCGGCGCGTTTGTGGGTTTCGACATAACCAACCATGACATCCATGCCCTCTTTTTTTCTTAATCGGGCAGCTTCCAGCATTGCATAAGTCTTCCCAACGCCCGCGACAGCTCCAAAGAAGATTTTAAGCTTCCCTCGCTTGCTTTCTCCTGCCTTAATTCTCGCCAAAATTTGATCTATATCAGATTTCTCTTCCATCATATATTCATATTATTATCTATTTTATAAGAATCCAAATCCAAATTTACTTTCAAAACGTTTACCACTGGTTCTCCGATTAATCCCAAAAAACGGTTATAGCTATGGGTACGGACAATGCTTTTAACAGTATCCTGCGATAATCCCCGCAGTCGCGCCACACGCGGAATCTGATAATAAGCGGCTGCCAGACTGATGTGCGGATCTAATCCGCTTGCGGAAGAAGTGACAAGGTCTACCGGGATAGGACTTGTATTATCCGGATCGGCAGTTTTTAACGCTTTGATACGTGCTTTTACCGCATCGATAAGCTCGGAATTTGTAGGTCCTAAATTAGAGCCTGAAGAAGATGCAGCATTGAAACGAACGGGAGATGTAGATGAAATACGACCCCAAAGATATTTGGGATCGTCGAAATGTTGACCAATAAGCAACGACCCGATCGGGTTCCCGTTCCTATAAATCCAACTGCCATTTGCCCGTTCACGGAATAATGCTTGAGCAATCCCCGTCACGGAAAGGGGGTAAAGAATCCCCGTGATAATAGTTAAAATCAAAAAAGATACGATTGCTGGTTTCATATGTTCACGGATCATTTTTTTCTCCTTATTGAACTAAGCGTAAAGCAGCTAAAATCATGTCGATCAATTTAATACCTATAAACGGCGCTACAATTCCACCTACTCCATACACCAAGAGATTATTTCTTAAAAAACGGTTTGCCGTCATTGGTTTATAAGGCACACCGCGCAAAGCAAGCGGAATAAGAAATATGATAATGAGTGCGTTAAAAATAACCGCGGATAACACAGCGCTTGACGGCGTCGCCAGGTGCATAATATTAAGCGCCTTAAGCGATGGATAAGTCCCTACGAACGCAGCCGGAATGATCGCAAAGTACTTCGACACGTCGTTAGCTATGCTGAATGTCGTCAGTGAACCCCGCGTCATGAGAAGCTGCTTTCCGATCTTAACGATTTCGATAAGCTTTGTGGGGTTAGAGTCGAGATCGACCATGTTACCGGCCTCTTTGGCAGCTTGCGTTCCTGTATTCATGGCAACAGCGACATCCGCTTGCGCAAGGGCAGGCGCGTCGTTCGTTCCGTCACCCGTCATAGCAACAAGCCTGCCACCGGATTGCATTTCACGGATAAGCTTAAGTTTTGTTTCCGGGGTAGCCTGGGCCAAAAAATCATCCATGCCTGCTTCCGCGGCAATAGCTGCTGCGGTTAAAGGATTATCCCCTGTGATCATAATGGTCTTGATCCCCATCCTGCGGAGCTCTGCAAAACGTTCTCGAATGCCGCCCTTCACGATATCCTTTAATTGAATAACACCGAGTACATGTTTATGTTCTGCTACAACAAGCGGCGTCCCTCCATTTTTTGATATCATTTCAATATTTGATTTCAGGTCATCTGAAAAAGAACCGCCGAATTTTTTGACATAATCTTCAATCGCTTCAGCCGATCCCTTCCTGATTTGCCTGCCGTCACCCAAATCCACCCCGCTCATCCGTGTTTGCGCCGTAAAAGGAATAAACTTTGCATCGAGTTCGTGGATGTGACGTTCTCTGATGCCGTATTTCTTCTTGGCTAATACTACGATGCTTCTGCCTTCAGGGGTCTCGTCAGACAGAGAAGCAATCTGCGCCGCATCTGCTAATGATTTAATATTTACATCCTGGTTTGGTATAAAAGCCACCGCCTGTCTGTTTCCGAGCGTTATAGTACCTGTTTTATCCAGAAGCAGGACATCGACATCTCCCGCTGCCTCAACTGCACGGCCGGAAGTGGCGACGACGTTGGCCTGCACCATCCTGTCCATGCCGGCTATCCCTATGGCTGGTAATAATCCTCCTATCGTGGTCGGGATGAGACATACAAGCAAAGCAACCAATACGGTTACTGTAACCCGTTCTCCGTGCCCGGCCGAGATGACGCTGTAAACAGAGAACGGTAAAAGCGTTATTGTCGCTAAAAGAAAGATGATAGTAAAGACGGCCAGTAAAATGCTCAGCGCTATCTCGTTGGGAGTTTTTTGTCTTTTGGCTCCCTCAACCATGGCGATCATATGATCCAAAAATGTTTCGCCTGGATTGGAACTAATGCGCACCAGAAGCCAGTCTGAAAGCACCCGCGTACCGCCGGTAACGGCGTTGCGGTCTCCTCCGCTTTCGCGTATAACGGGTGCGCTTTCTCCAGTAATCGCGCTCTCATCGACAGACGCTACGCCTTCAACGACTTCGCCATCCATAGGGATAATATCCCCCGCCTCAACAAGAACGACATCTCCTTTTCGAAGCGTTGTAGCCGAAACCTTCTCATAACTGGATCCGTAGCTGGGGTTTGAAAGTTTTTTTGCGGGGGTGTCTCTTCGGGTGCGACGAAGATTCGCGGCTTGCGCTTTTCCGCGTCCTTCTGCCATGGCTTCTGCAAAGTTTGCAAAAATTAATGTGAACCACAGCCATGACGATATCGCTAAAATAGACCCTGCCGGCGCTTCTCCGTGTCCTGAAAGTGCCTGAAAATACAATCCCGTAGTCAATATGCTTCCTACCAGGACCACAAACATTACCGGATTTTTGATCTGGTGTCTGGGATCTAACTTCTTTAACGAATCAATAATTGCCGGACCAATGATAGACAGGTTAAACAAGGATTTTGCTTTCTGTGATTTCCTCATGCAAACCTCCAATTTTAACTATGATGTAGCATTAAATGTTCGACGATCGGACCTAGTACCAGTGCAGGAAAAAAAGTAAGCGCTCCTACAATCAAAACAACCATGATCAAAAATATAATAAAAAGCGGCGTATGCGTCGGTAATGTTCCCTGGCTTACGGGAACAATTTTTTTCCTGGACAGTGATCCCGCAACGGCAAGTATCGGTATGGCAAGCCAGTATCGCGCAAAAAACATGGCCAATCCTAAAGCTATATTGTAAAAAGGAGTATTGGCGGATAATCCACCAAAGGCGCTTCCATTATTGTTTCCTGCAGATGAAAAAGCATAAAGCACTTCACTGAAACCTTGTGGTCCCGGATTAAAAATCGACACCTTTGCCTGATGCAAACTAACGGAAACCGCTGTTCCGGCAAGAACAAGTGCGGGTGGAATTAAAATCATAAGGGAGGCCATTTTCATCTCATACGCCTCGATTTTCTTGCCTAAATATTCCGGAGTCCGTCCAATCATGAGCCCCGCTATGAATACGGCGATAATTGCAAACGCGATCATGCCATAAAGACCCGATCCTACTCCGCCAAAAACAACTTCTCCAAGTTGCATAAGCCACATGGGTATTAAGCCTCCGAGAGGCATGTAAGAATCATGCATTGAGTTAACCGACCCGTTTGAAGCCGCGGTTGTAGCGACTGCCCAAATGGCAGAATTGACAATGCCAAAACGCGCCTCTTTTCCTTCCATATTACCGCCAGGCTGAAAAGCGGTCGCTTTTTGATCAATACCTAAACTGTTAAATAAGGGATTCCCTTGTTGTTCAAAGTATATGCAACTCCAAAGACAGGGAATAAAAATGATTAACATCGCTGCCAAAAGTGCCCACCCCTGACGTTTATCTCTGACCATATAGCCTAAGGTATAACATAGAGCAGCCGGTATTAGAATTATTGAAATTACTTCTAAAAAGTTAGATAAAGGGGTCGGGTTCTCAAAGGGGTGTGAAGAGTTCACATTAAAGAAACCGCCCCCATTCGTTCCTAATTGCTTAATTGCAACTTGTGAAGCGGCAGGGCCAAGCGCAAGCACCTGCTCTTGAACTACTGTTCCATTGTCATTCTTTACAGGCTGGAGAAGTGTAACTTTCTCATATGGCTTGAAAGTCTGCACCACGCCTTGAGAAACTAAGATAATAGATAAAATTAATGATAAGGGTATTAAGATATAAAGCGTCGATCTAACCAAATCCACCCAAAAATTTCCTATAGTTTCTACCTTTTTTTGGATAAATCCTCTAATCAATGCCACAAGGACGGCCATACCAGTCGCGGCGGACAGGAAATTCTGCACGGTTAATCCAACCATTTGAGTCAGATAACTTAATGTCGTCTCGCCACCATAACTTTGCCAATTGGTATTCGTTGCAAAACTAACGGCTGTATTAAAAGCTAAATCCGGGGTAACCCCTGACATGGACATTGGATTTAAAGGCAGATGAGCTTGAAGACGCTGAAGGGCATACACTACCACTATGCCGATACTATTAAACAGCAACATCGCTACGGCGTATCCTTTCCAGGACATGCTTGTTTCCGGATGTATTCCTGAAAGCCGGTAGATCCAGCGTTCCACAGGTCCAAGTAATACATTAAGACCTGCAGGCTTACCTTCATATACGCGTGCCATGTATATCCCCAGCGGTTTAGCTAACAGAATAACCGTGGCTAGAAAAATTAAGCCTTGAATAACATTGTTCCAATTCATGAAAAAACCTCCGGCTTAAGAAGCGCTAACAACAGATAAATAAATAGAAGAAGTGAAATTATACCACCGATCCAATAAATAATTGTCACAACGCACCTCCATTTATATTCTGGCGCAGAGAGTGATAAAAGCTAATGAAAGCACAATAAGGATCAGAACTATCCCTAAAAATAACAAGTCCATTTTTCCGCTCCTTGAAGATTAACAGCAAAATATCTCTAAATGATTATTGCTCTTTCAACAAAAGAAACCAGACGAAGACGTGCACAATTTGAATTACAAAATCATCTTACAGGTGATGCGAGAAGAAGCCAAGTCAATAATTCGTCAAAATTTTGAGTTTAGGGAAATATGGTATTGCCGGGGATTGGGTAAATCGCAAGGGTTACATGTCAGTGGACAGGCGATAGCCTACGCACGGTTCGGTAAGAATATAGTCGGGTCTGTCGGGATCGGGTTCTATTTTATTTCGCAAATTACTAATCGTTACCCTTAAAA
>JAHFOW010000155.1 GCA_023261465.1 Planctomycetota bacterium | reverse complement strand
CTAACTGCACATCTAATTTCGTGTCGTCAATCCCCAGATTTTTTACCAAATATCCTACTGCCTGCAATGCCTCGAGATCGCTCATGATTAGCGGATCCTTTGCCCGCATGCGCATTACATAATTCTGCCAGTCGGCCTCCGTCTTGACATAGGCATAAACCCTCTCAAGAGAATGGCAGGTAGAACATTTCTGCCGAACAACCTTTCGGCCTATATTTATGTTAACTTTTACAAGTCTCCCTTTATCCAGTAAAAAGACATATTGGCTTTTGGCCATTGAAAGTACGTAATATCCGGCGCTCAAAGTAACCGTCATGTAAACGGCAGTCATAATTATCATTCCATAAATCGGCAGACGATTACAATACTTTTTGTAGAACCTGACGATGCATATCTTTGCAACTATCATGGGAAAAATGACAATCCCAAAATACGCATGAAGGGCATCATTTGCGGACAGGGCTGCGGAGTTGACAGTTAACCTTCGCAGCATAACCACACAAATAAACAAATACAAAATAATAAAAATATACCCTGTGATGCGATGCGCCCATCTTAAAAACTTTTGATGCCCTGCAGGTTCATTTCTGCCAAGCAGGATGAAGATAAGCGTAACGGCAACAATCCCTATACCAAGTAAACTAAACGCCGCAATAGAAGTTTCAATCGGGCTCATAAAATTTCATCTTCGGATTATTTGAACAGCGCCTTAACGTCAAAATCTGCTTCCAATATCCTTTCTTTGCACTTAGTCACATCCACCTTCTTTTCCATAAGTTGTCCCATCTCGTAAGCATTCTTCGTGTCTCCCAGAAAAATAGCGCCTACAAGTTTTCCATCCTTGATAAAAAGCTTTTTGTATGTATTCTTACTGGTATTCTTTATTTTGACTTGCTCTATAGTTTTGTCCTCTGTCAGAATATCACCCATTGAGGTAAGATGTATGCCCGCAACCTTCAAGCTCGTGGACGGAACAGTGCCTGTATACACTTCGCTTCCTCCTGCCATATTGGAGCCTGCAATCACCCCTTGTCTTTGTGCGGCTGGCCAGATACCGTATATCCTGCCTTTATGTTCTGCTGCATCACCGGCGGCATAAACATGTGGAATATTAGTTTCCATACGGTCGTTCACAATAATACCTTTATTTACAGTCGCGCCTGTTTCTTGCGCCAATTTTATATTAGGTTTAATCCCCGCCGAGACTAATATAAAATCGCCCCCAATGACCTTCCCGTCCTTCAATTCCACTATCTTTGTGTTGCCTGAATCTTTTATGGATTTTGATTGGGCTCCGAGAAAGAATTTAAAACCAATGTCCTCCATTTGTTTCTGTAAAATTACAGAGCCTTCGCCGTCCAATTGTCTGGGAAGCAGGCGGTCAAAGAATTCAACAACCGTAACAGAAAGCCCTAATTTTCTGAGCCCATTTCCCGCTTCAATACCAAGCAGTCCCCCACCAATCAGAGTAACCGTCTTAGATAAAACCGCACGCCTTGTAATAATTAATACATCTTCTACTGACCGTAAAGTAAAAACCCCTTCCGTAGTATTGATTCCATCAATCGGCGGCAGGGCGCTACTGCTGCCTACAGCCAATAAAAGTTTGTCGTAGTGAAAATTAGATTTATCAGTAAGTGTTATTTTTTGATTCTTCGTATCAATACTTTTTACTGTACAGTTCAGGTACAATTGAATCTTATTTTTATGATACCATTCGTAATTATGTATAAAAACCTCTTCTGCAGAAACCTCTTTAGCCAATAACTCAGGCAGTCTGGGCCTTGAATAAAATGGATAATAATCCTTCGTAAGAATTTTTATATCTGCCAACGAATCTTTTTGACGAATCGTCTTTGCCGCCTCTGTGCCAGCGACCCCGTTTCCAATAACAACATATTCCCCATTCAAAACAAAAACCTCCTAACACTAAAAATCTTTACCGCCCAAAACAAACGCCTATTGATTCGGCTGTTTTTACTAATCCTTCCTCCGTTGGCACTTTTTTTTGCCCTTTAATGGCTTCACTCAGTGGAACCGATTCAATCTCTTGCCCTTTTAAACAAACCATCTCGCCAAATCTCTTGTCGGCTATCAAGTCCACCACAGCCACCCCAAACCGGGTTGAAAGAATACGATCAAAGGCACAAGGCGTACCTCCTCGCTGTAAATGCCCAAGCACGGTTACGCGCACCTCCATCTCTGTGCACCTGCTAATATCAGCGCCAACCTTGTTTCCAATACCACCGAGACGTTCGGCACTGCCACCCGCTTCGGGGGCACACAGTATCGACACCGCACCACCTATCGGTTTTGCTCCCTCGGAGACGACCGCAATGCTTGCCTTGCTGCCACTTTTTTTACGGTCAATAATCTTCTGGCATACTTTAGCAATATCAAACGGGATTTCAGGGATAAGGATCACATCAGCGCCTCCCCCGATTCCCGTTTCCAATGCGATCCATCCTACATAACGCCCCATTACCTCTACGACCATGACCCTGTGATGGCTCTCGGCGGTTGTGTGAAGCCGATCCAGTGCCTCTGAGGCTGTTTGCACTGCGGTGTTAAACCCAAAGGTAACGTCCGTTGCCATGATGTCGTTATCAATGGTCTTTGGAACGCCAACAACAGGACAGCCCTTTTTGAATAGTTCGTAGGCAATCTTAAGAGAGCCGTCGCCTCCGATAACAACGAGAGAATCCAGCCCTAATGATTGAATTTTTTTGATTACATCGCCAGAAACATCCCTTACTTCAGGTTTGCCATCTATTGTAACTTTGTATTGAAAGGGATTCGCCCTGTTGGATGTGCCCAGAATTGTTCCCCCGATAGGGAGGATTCCACGAACATTTAAAGGCGTTAAATTCCGCGTTTTATCTGGCAGAACGAGGCCGTCGAAGCCGTCTTCGATTCCAATCACTTCGCAGTTATACTTTGTTGACGCTGACTTTACGACACCGCGGATAACGGCATTTAACCCCGGGCAATCACCACCGCCGGTTAATACACCAATTCTCCTCATTAAACACTGCATCCTTTCTCTGGACTTGCTTACAAAGGAGCCGATAAGTATTTGATAACTGATTCTGTTAATCTTCGGAAAACGATATCAAAAACTCCTGCTAAATACACACGCAGGGCGAAGTGTACCGCCATCACACGCTTATACACAAAAATCACGGATTTTACGATCTTTTTTTAGGGGCTAGTTTTCGCACGTATTTAGACAGGGCTTGTATCTCTTCCGGTTTCAACTTTTCACTCCATCTAGGCATCTTATTTTTACCATTTGTAATGGAATTTAAAATCTGCTCATCTGTTGTCTTTGACTGCCAGTCTGCATCAGCAAAACTTCGGGCTTTTAACTCGTGCCCCCTTTTTGTCCCTTTGCCATCGGAGCCATGGCAGGTAGCGCAATGATACTCAAACAAACTTTTTGCGTTAATTTGCTGTTCGCCCTCCTGTCCATATACGGCTGAAAAGCCAGTATGTAAGCCCAATACAGCAAAAATGGATATCGCATAAATGAGTGGGTTTCTTGTATTTCTCATAAACTATTATTCCTCCTTAAAAAAATTTGTAGCACTCAAATATGAATTTATTTCTTACCAAAACCCCTAACTACAGGAACCAACGCTTTAACTTCGTCCTGACTTAGTTTTTCTTTAAACGGCATCATCTTTTCCGGCGTTCCATCATTAATTTGCTTGAGGATCTTTTCGTCAGTTACTTTAGCCTGCCAGGCTGTATCAGTAAAATCACGGGCACCCAATCCAGCCCCCAATTCTGTAGTTTTTCCATCCTCACCATGACATGTTTTGCAATGTGTCATATACAATTTATTTGCGTCAATATCGGCTTTTGAAGCAGACGTTCCGATAAAAAAAGTAGCCATACCGGCAACAACTGCAAACGATGTAACCGCAAAAATTCCAGCCTTATACATATTTTCCCCCTCCTTACAAAAAATTTATAGAGCCTAACGATAAGATAACGTAAAAATTGATTACTATTCTTCGTAGGCAATGACACGAATAACGCCCATAGTACCACCATCAATATTGGTGGTACTATCAGAAACAGAAATCACCTTTTTTATTTTCCCTTTCTGCAAAAAATCATTCACCTCCTTATCTAACGACATAAGTTCATTGTGTACGTGAAAAATTTTCAGAGATGCCGTAAAGGTTTTGACTTTCACCATGAATATACTCCTTAAATTAAGCCGCCTGCCAAGCCTAACGACTGCGGGGCTTCTGGCTGTTTTTATAAACAAAACAATTTATTTGGCAACGTCTATTTCCTTTTTTCCTTCCCAGATACCATGGAGATTACAACGGCTAAATGCCCTGAGCAACCTTTTCCCCTCGTGAGGAAGAACGATGGTAACTGTTGCTTCGGGTTTGTTGAGTTCCGCAGTGAAGTCCACCCGAGAAATATAAATGTGCCCGCTATAAAGGTCAATAAATTGGATGAAATGCCCGTTTTCCATTACATGAGGCGCCTCCCCCACTTTTATGTTCACCGTAAAAGGCTGTCCAACCTTTATCACGCTTGGCACTGTAATTACAGGCACATGCTTCTTTGCCGTTTCTGCCGGTCCTGTTGCCGATGTATTGACCTGACAAAATAAACTTGGTTCTGCCATATTTCGTACTCCTTTATTAAAAATGTTTTTTTGAATTAAACACACCTATTATTCAATTGTGCAGATACATCTTTGATTGCTTTTACAGGACATACTGGAATACATCGCTCGCACTGGTCGCACCTGTTCTGGATAATCTCCGCCTTTTCGATTTTCATAACAATAGCTTCCGCGGGACACACATGCAGACATTCCTCACAACCAACACATTCTTGCTTATCCACGACAATCATTGTTTATATGCCTTTCCTTAACCAAACTCCTTCGCCTCTGATGCCCCCGCGCCGGTCATTCTGCCTTGACTTCAATCTTTCTCGGTTTTACATGCTCTGCCTTTGACAAGATAATGGCCAAAATACCATCGGACATCTTTGCCTCAATCTTATCACGATTGATAGCATCTGAGATTACAAAATGCCGATGATAGTGTCCGATATTATATTCGTTATAAATTACCTTCTCATCGGTATACGCCTCTTGAGAAATCTCGCCATTAACGATTAATTCGTTGTCTTGCAGCTCGATGTTTATATTTTCACTGCCCACCCCCGGCATGTCTATCAATATTGTGAAATTATCCGGCGTTTCGTAAATATCAGACAAAGGGAAGTACCAGTTCCCCTTTCCTGTTACGACACATCTATCAGACGAAATCTTTTTTTTCCCAACAACTGGAAGTTCTTTTTTCTCCATATTAAGACTCTCCTCTCTGCTATGATTTCTTTATTATGACTTGTTTTGGCTTCGATTCCGGCGCCTTAGGCAGCCTTACCGTCAAAACACCGTTTTTATAAGAGGCTGTTACTTTTTCAGCATCAACTTTTTCAGGCAATACAAGAGAGCGTGCAAATGTGCCGTAGTCCCTTTCTCTGCGCAAATAGGTTACTTTCGCAGTATCCAGCGTGAATTTTCTTTCCCCTTTGATGGTTAATATGTCATTCACTACCCGAACATCCAGATCGCTGACTTTTATGCCGGGCAGCTCTGCACGGACAAACACGTTCTCCTCATTCGTAGATACGATAATTGGTGGATATTCAACGTTTGTATATCCTTCTGCTTGAGGAGTAGAACTCAGGAAATCAAACAATTCGCTCATTTCACGCTGTATATGACTAAGATTATCTAAATGACCCGTTTTATCCCATTTTATTAAACCCATTTCTTCACCTCCTCTTATTTAAAAACCCTCCTACCTTTTCTAAATTTATCCAAGATTTTAGACGATCCATTCTATACTCCTAGATTCGTTTGTATTTCTATTGTTTCTGAAATTCGCTGCCATTATATTGCTTACAATCATTTCTCTTGTAGCCATACTACTTTATAAAAATATTTTTTACAAATTGCCTGTAAACTCAAAAACAATCATCAATAATTTAAATATCTATTTATGAGATTACGCAATAAAAGTGCCAATAACAGCGTGAGGGTGCCAAACAATATTTATATATAAAAGGCAAATTCTTACACCTTGACAAACCTTTTCCCCGAAAGCTGCTTTACAAGTTTTTTTATTTCAAGGATCATTAATGTGCTTGTTACGACAGAGGTGGGAAGTTTGGTGTTTTGTATGATTTCATCAATGTCTTTGGGATTGCTTGATAAAAACGAAAATATCCTTTTTTCCTGAGAGTTCAGCGCAAGACTTCGAGGGTCGCTTGTTTCAGACTCATCGCACGGACTCAAAGCTTCGGCAACAGGTCCTAGCTCCTGAATAATGTCAATAACGTCCTCGACAAGTTTCGCGCCTTCCTTAATCAGCTTGTGCGTACCGCGGCTATAAATACTGTCAATATTGCCCGGTATGGCAAAAACCTCTTTGCCCTGCTCCAGTGCCCACTGTGCAGTTATCAGAGAGCCGCTATTTAATGCTGATTCAACCACAAGCACGCCCAACGATAAACCGCTAATCAGCCTGTTTCTTGGTGGAAAGTTGCGAAAATCGGGCGGCGTATTCATTGGAAGTTCTGAGACAATGGCGCCGTGTTGCACAATTTTTTCTGCTAGTTCAATATTTTCTCTAGGGTAAACAACCCCAAGACCGCAACCGAGCACTGCGATGGTGCGCCCGTTGGCATTGATTGCGCTGCG
>JAHFOW010000019.1:15561-23768 GCA_023261465.1 Planctomycetota bacterium | reverse complement strand
GCCCGTTGGTTATCATTGAGTTCTCCCAGGTAGAGAACTTGCCGCTGTACCACTCTTCTTCCGCTGACCCGACGGTTCTCTACAACGTTCCAATACCGGTGTGTTTTCCCATCTTTCGTCCATGATTTTTCTCGCAGAAACATGCAAGCATTTTCTCAGTTTCCCGTGAATACGTCAATAGGGTAGGTCGGCACCACAAGCCGTTTTGAAAAATCATCCCTTGAAAATCAAGGGTTGCCGGGCTATAAATGCCCAAAAAACCCTGTTTTTTGGTGCGAATTGCGAAAGTCGGGTTAACATAGGAATTATCAACACCCTCCGTGAGGCTGAAATGAACGTGACCGAACTTTCTGGCAGGATTGGTATCGATATGGGCAATCTCTCTCAGCATCTGGGTATGATGCGCGACCGCCGTATTCTCACCACCAGAAAAGAAGGAAATATTGTTTATTACAGGTTAGCAAATCCTAAGATGCTAAACGCCTTTGATATACTAAAAGAGATTCTCATAGAACAGATCAGAAAGGATGGAATCCTTGTCGACTCATTGGAAGGATAGATTCCAAAAAACTCTTGTCAAACAGGAAGAAATAGGGGCAGGCCTTGATTATGGAATACGAAAGGAAAAACCAAGAATCATAATTCAATATTCAGGGGCTGACACCATGTATTTATCTGCCTTTCAAAATCCTTTAGATATACAAGCCATTGATACCCTGAAAAAGCTCAAAGGGCTTGATTTTGTATCAAATCGGCTTTTCCTATAAAGTAAACTTTCATAATTTACTAACGCATACGCCCCTACTTTACGTAATTAACTCCGTGATAATTGAGTAATCTTAAGAACTCTTCGTAGTCTTTGTTCATGTGGGTCTAATCCCTTGAGCTTACAATAATCTATCCATAATTTGTACATTGCCTCAAGTTTTTCTTTTAATGAGACAGACGCCCAATATTGTCTATCTTCATTTTCCTGCTTGTCGATGTCGTTGAGTTTATATCTTCTGAAATTTATTCTCAATACCTTTTTTACCTTTAATTACCGAATGAATAGTTGATGCTGTGTTTCGCTTTGCATAACCCAAACCGAGTTTGCATTCTAAAAATATGTTTCTGTTTGTCTATTCCAACACAACTTCTTCCAGCGCTATTGTTTTGACTGCATAGAGAAGCGCTGCTTTTATATCTTCTTTTTTAAGAAAGGGATATTCTTTCAAGGTATTATTCTCTGTTTCACCATAGGCGAGTTTCTCCAGGATTATTTCTACCGTTAATCTGGTTCCTTTAATTACGGGCTTTCCGAACATTATCTGGGAGTTTGTTTCTATTCTATTCAGTAATTGTCCTTTCATATCATATCTCCTGTTCAATTTCGTTGAGAAATCGCAACAGTTTCTCCTTAATTCATTAACTGTCCGGACACATCCTTTGGATCAAGGATATAACAGCGTCTTTGTCCGATGAGGCCGTACAAACGGGCATAGAAGGCGTTAAGTTTTGTGCTGGAGGAATTTTATATATTCAATCATTTTATCCAGAAAGTTAATTTTCACCTGCCCCTCCTGCATCGGGAAGGATTTGTATCCCGAAGTGCAGGAGAGGGAAACAGGGACATTCTCACTTATAGTGTCCTCAAAAAGGCAACAAGATCGTCCTTTTCCTGTTTATTCAGCTTGAGTTCGAGCACCAGATTAAAGAATTCAACGGCGTCATCGAGCGTCAGCAATCTTCCATCGTGGAGGTAAGGAGGCGAATCCTTGATACCCCGGAGCGGGAAGGTCTTAATGGGACCGTCGGCGCTTGCCATACGACCGTTAATCATGCGCGGTTTGAAGAAACGTTCCACTTTCAGATTGTGCATGAGGTTGTCCGTGTAATAAGGCGGCTGATGACAAATGGCGCATGTGGCCTTACCGAAGAATAAGGCTTGTCCCCGAATTTCTGCTTCCGTTGCCTTTTTTGGATCCAGCATGCCGTAGATATTCAGTTTGGCGGCAGGTGGGAAATCTAATAATTCCTGAATCTCCGCCATAAAGTGTACCTGGCTCCCCCGTTCAAGGATATTAACGCCTTTCTTTGTTGCGGTGACCGGGTCGCCGTCAAAGTAAGCTGCGCGTTGTTCGAACTCTGTGAAGTCCTCAACGCTCTTTAACGCTCTTTGCGATCCAAACAACCTCTGGATGTTCACCCCGCGTAGTGATGGGGTATCAATACGATGGCGGAATTCCTGGGGACGAGTATCGCCAGCAAGATGGGTGGCAGCGTTCGTATGTCCATTTACATGACAATCAAAACAGGCAACACCATGACTCGGCTTTTCAGAGCGCCGATCCTCGGTTTGATTAAACTGTTGTTGTGGAAAAGGAGTGACCAACAACCTTAACCCTTCAAGTTGTTTAGGATTCAGGATACCGTTGAACAATTCGTAATAGTTTTGTGTGGTCACCACCTTTCCCTGGGAAACATCGCCCAAATCCGGACGTGTCGTCAAATAAATTGCCGGTGGAAATTCCGGCAGGAAATGATCCGGCAGGTCGTAATCAAGATCAAAACGCGTTAGATCGCGTCCGTCCTGGATTTTTATCTCGTCTATATGAAACTTCGGAAAGAGCATGCCGCCTTCGGGATGATTTGGATGGGGAAGCGGTAAAAAACCTTTGGGAAAAAGGTCTTTTTCGCGGATATCTTCGGGGGATAGAGCAGCCAGACTATCCCACGTCAGCCCCTTAGTCAGCTTAATCCGCACGCCTTCCTGCAGGGGTTTTCCGCCCGACATAGTTGTTTTTTTGGCAGAACGATTGCTCAAATCATAACGTTCATTGAGCAGGTCCATCTGACGCTTCATTATCTCTGGCTTTGCAGCCTTCATCCTGGTTATTGTTTCATCGGTAGATTCTTTTATATTTACCGGCGCAACGCTCGTTTTTACCGGTTTCTTTTCCTGCGCTGAGGTTGTGCTCATGGCAACAAGCGCCAGAGAAACAACCATGAGCAGCAATCTTCCACGTTTTACCATTTCTTGCTTCATATTTTACTCCTTTCAATTCAAAAATTTATTTAATTTCTTTTCTGTCTACGGCACTTTCGTGAAGGTGGTTATCTTTTTTCGTAGATTCTCGAACCGCTGGTTTTACAAACCAGGGGAAGCTTACGGTAAAAATACCGGAAATGAGTATAATCATAATTGTATTCAATTGTATTGATTTATCCATCATTATTACTTGGCTTGCTTTAACTTATTCATATACTCTGCCAGTAGTTTGAGATGCATTTTTTCCTCGTTTGCCAATTGTTCAAACGCTTTTTTGCCCGCATTGTTTCTGGTGATTTTTGAGGCCTCTGTGTAATAAAGAATGGAATCCTTTTCAGCCTGAATACCAACTTTTAATGCATCTCTATCCGTTTTTATTTCACCCGCAATTCTTTTTGCCTCGCCTTTCCTGGTAAAGATACCTGTTTCAACCAGATATTTAAGATAGAGGTCGACTGTATAATCCTCACAGCTTTGTGGCGTACTGGCGACGGAGGTTGCTTCGAGATATGCCTTTTGAAAGGTGGCAAAATGTTTTTTTTCTGCTGAGGCAAGTTCTGAAAATATCTCTTTTATTTTTGGGTCTTTGGTATTCTTCACCAGGGTTGAATAAAATTCCAGTCCCTCTTCCTCAATATTCATAGCAATCTTCAATGCTTCTCCATCATTAAAATTTTCATATTTCATGTCGTATTATCCCCTCCCCATAGCTCAAGTTATTTAATAAATATCGAATATTGAACATCGAATGATGAATTATGCATGAAAGGACTTTCGTTATTCAATATTCTTTTGTTCGGCGTTCGATATTCGCACTTACAAATTTTAAAATGAAAATTCCTATAAATAGTTACGGATACAAGCCCCTTACTGAAATTGCATCTGCAATTTTTTTGATTGCAATCGCCATAGCAGCGGTGCGCATATTTGTCCCCTTTTCTTTTGACAGAGCATATACTTCTTCATACGAACGGTCCATGAGGTTTTTGAGCCGTCCATTTACCTCATTTTCACACCAAAAGTAACTTTGCACGTCCTGTACCCACTCAAAGTAAGAAACAATCACGCCGCCCGCATTTGCCAGGATATCGGGGATTACCGGTATTTTACGGTTGGTTAAAATCTGATCGGCTTCCGGTGTGGTAGGGCCGTTAGCGCCTTCGACTATAATCTTTGCTTTAATTTTATACGCATTCTCCCCGGTAATCTGATTTCCCATCGCCGCCGGCACCAGGACGTCGCACGGTAGTTCCAGGAGCGATGCATTGGTTACTGGTTCTGTCTTCGGGAAACGGTCAAACGAACCGTGTTCCTGATAATATTTCATAATGGCCGTGTGGTTTAATCCTTTTGGATTATAAATACCTCCCTTCGAGCTGCTCACGGCAACGATTTTACATCCTGATTCATCAAGAAATTTTCCTACCGCCGAACCCACGTTTCCATATCCCTGAATTACCACCCTGAGTCCTTTCAGCGCCATCTTTTTATGTTTAATAGCGTTTTCGATAGTAAAGACGATGCCAAGACCCGTCGCATCGGTTCTTCCCAGTGAACCGCCTATATTAATGGGTTTACCGGTTACAATTCCCGGCGTACAATAGCCGCTGTTCATGCTGTAGGTATCCATCATCCACGACATAATCTGTTCATTGGTATTTACATCAGGGGCGGGAATATCCTTTTCTATTCCTATTATGGGCATAATGGCATACGTATAGCGTCTCGTAATTCTTTCCAGCTCGCCGCGTGAAAGTTCTTTGGGGTTGCAAATAACGCCACCCTTGGCGCCCCCAAAGGGCACTCCCACAAGCGAACACTTCCAGGACATTTCCATTGCAAGCGCCTTTAAGTCATCGAGCGTAAGTTCCGGATGGTATCGCACGCCGCCCTTATATGGACCCCGCGTTCCGTTATGCTGTACACGAAATCCGGTAAACACCCTGATAGAATCGTTATCCATCCGTATGGGAATTGCAACGGTTAATATCCGGTCGAAATTCCTGAGTGTCTGGTGGATGTCATCAGGAAGTTTCATGAATTTGGACACAGCATCAAGTTGTGTTAACGCTGTTTGTAATGCATTGTTCACGGATACTCCTTGTAAGTATGATTTTGGTAAGAAAATATCAACGTTTTGCGTATTGTAAAAGTCGCAGTAATGCCTCATTTAATGTATAGGATTTCAAAACGATCTCGGAGCGCGGGTAATTTTTCCTTGTAACCGTTTGCACCGGTCAAACGGTTTAAACGGTTTAAGCAGATTAAACCGTTTAAAGGGTTTGTTGCCAACCACAAGGGATAGGCGCTACAAGAGAAAATCGTTTTATTTTACCTTGCAAAACCTCATTTAAACAGATTTATTTACGCCGGAATACTGTGCCGCCCATTTTTCCACCTTTGTATTTTCACTATTGTAGAGATTCATCAGCGTCAGGGGTGGAAAGTAGATGTTGATGGTAACCAGGCCGCTATTATGGACATTTGATACGCGATGAATGGTGGTGAGATTTACATAGGACATCTCGCCAGCACGGAATCGCCGGGTAAATGTGGGAACAATCATACCCGTCGGTTGCTTATTAAAGAGTTCCTCCGTCATCGTGCCTGCCTTAATAATCGTCATGCCTATGGATTCACCGTGGTCGTGTATCGGCGTAATCTGCCCCTTTTTAAAACACAGCGCCGTTATCTCACATTTGCCGCTTACATATATGACGTTTCTTTTATATTCCTGGTCTGAATAATGGATATACTCATCAACCGGCAATTGACTTCGGTTCACCTCCATGACGCATTTTTTCAGTATATCCAGTGGTGGCCTATCAGGTAGTGATTTCAGGCGATTGACGAACGCCTTCAAAACGGTATCCATAATTAATTAAAACTCCCGGGGGAGTTCCGGGTAGACAAGCGGCGTAGCCGTATACCTAACCTGTACCAATTCCCCTGTAAGCGCCTTTAAGAATTCAACGAGATCGTTCACTTCCTGTCCGGTCAAATGCAATACATGAACATCAGGACTCTTGTTTTCGCTTCTGCCACCGCCGCCGTTATAGAACTGCACGACCTCAAATAAGGTGGGAAAAAATCCATTATGCATGTACGGCGCAGTATCCGTAATATTTCTCAGGGTGGGTGTTTTAAAAGCGCCTTTGTCTGCATCTTGTTTTGTGACATTATACCGTCCCAAATCTTCCTTGAGCGGTCCATCGGCAGGCACGCCGATGTTGTGGAATTTGTTGTCGGTGAAATTTGGTCCACTGTGACATTTGATGCATTCAGCCCTGGTATTGAATAAGATCATGCCTCTTTTTGCAGATTCACTCATGGCATGCTCATCTCCCATCATGTATCGGTCAAATGGGGAATTTGCGAATACAATGGTACGCTCGAATGCAGCAATAGCCTTTGCTATCCCATCCGCAGTCACGCTGCTACCGAAGACGTCCTTAAATGCCTTTACATAATCAGGAATCCTGCTTAATTTCTTCACGACGTTGTCGAGTGTCTCGTTCATTTCGTTAGGATTCTGAATAGGCCCTAATGCCTGCTCTTCCAGGGTTGCAGCGCGGCCATCCCAAAATTGAATGGGGTTGTATGCTGTATTAATTATTGTTGGGGTATTTCTGCCGCCTTCCCGGGAGGCAGGTCCGCCGAGCATCCTGGGCAAACCATCGGCAAATCCCACCGCAGGGTTGTGACAGGTAGCGCAGCTGATCCAGTTATTACCGGAGAGTCGTGGATCGAAATAGAGTTTCTTGCCTAATTCAACCTTCGCCTGCGTTTGTGGGTTGATTGCCGGGATTACTACCGGTGGAAGCGGGCCAATGGGGGAATCTTCCGGCAGAACCATAACGACGGTGCCTGGTAAAGTTTCTGATCGGGGAAATTGCGGGACATTGTTTGCCTGAACCCCATGCATAGTAAAAAATAATGCTGTGGTACATCCCAGAAAGAATTTTGTAATATTTACTGTGCGCATAATTAATCCTCCTTGAATTAGGTCTTACGGCAACTGGTAGGAGCCGTCTCCTGACGGCGATGGATTGTCCACTGGAGAACAAGCTCCGGTCGTCAACGGAAGTTGGCTCCTACCAAAAACATTAAAATTCCTAAATATTAAATTAATGGTGTTACGGTATGTATTAATACAACCGTGATTTGTTACTGCGCTGAAAAGCCTCCGTCCACGCATAAAACCTGCCCGGTAATATAATCTGACGCCTTTGACGCCAGAAATACAACCACTCCGGAGAGATCTTCAGGCTGGCCAATCCGCTTTAACGGTATCTTTGAAATGATGGCATTTTTAACCTTTTCATCCTTTAACATAGCCTGCGTCTTCTCCGTTTCCATAGAATAGGGGGCAATGGAATTTACGTTGATATTATATTTTGCCCACTCAACGGCCAGTGCCTTTGTCAGTTGGATAACTCCGCCCTTGCTTACACAATAGGCAGAAGACCCGGCTGCGCCAAAGATTCCAAGGGCAGAACTGACGTTGATTATTTTGCCTCTTTGTCTTTCGACCATGTGCTTTCCCACAACCTTCGAGCACAAATACGTACTGGTCAAATTGATTTCGAGCATTTTGCGCCAATCTTCTTCTGAAAAATCAAGAAAAGGGCCGCCCATGAATGTGCCGACGTTATTAACCAGGATATCAATGGTTTGAAATTCTCGTAAAATTTTCTCTACCATTCTTATTACATCTTCCTTTTGTGTAACATCGGCTGCCAGGGGGATAGATTTCACGCCATTATCCTGTATCTCTTTCGCCGTTGATTCAACGTCCGGAAGTGTGCGGCTAACCACCACCACATGGGCGCCCGACTCTGCAAGCGCTGTGGCCATTGATCGCCCAAGTCCTTTGCCAGCCCCGGTCACCAGGGCGACCTTGTCTCGTAAACTGAACAATTCAATACACATGTTTGCTTAACCTCTTTCTTATAGTATTACCGTTTAACAACTCCCTTTATCCCCCTCAGGAGGACGACAGGGGGAGGTGGCACTTTGTTGTGGCTTTGTTGTTCTATGAATTAATTATCAATTTTTTGTTTTGCGAGTATACTGGTCAGATAATAATTGACCTGACGTGTCTCTGAGTCATTGAGCAGATATGGGTCAAACGATCGCATCTTTTCGATAGTTTGCGCCCATTCGCCCTGCGTCT
>JAHFOW010000019.1:0-15461 GCA_023261465.1 Planctomycetota bacterium | reverse complement strand
TTTTGTTTTGCGAGTATACTGGTCAGATAATAATTGACCTGACGTGTCTCTGAGTCATTGAGCAGATATGGGTCAAACGATCGCATCTTTTCGATAGTTTGCGCCCATTCGCCCTGCGTCTTTTTAAAGGTAAATACCCGTTCCAGGGTGTGGCACTTGTGACACTTTTCCAGGATAATCTTCATGCCAGTTTGAATGTCCATTTTTGTATCGTCCATTCCCAGATTTTTCACTAAATATCCTACAGCCTGAAGCAATTCCTCGTCGTTCAGGATTGCCGGGTCTTTCGCGCGCATGCGCGCCACATAATCACGCCAGCCAGTCTCTGTTTTGACATAGGCAAATACCCGCTCCAGGGAGTGGCAGGTTGAACATTTCTGATGGACGACTTTACGGCCGGCATTTATATTGATTTTTACCAGCCTGCCATTTTCTGAAAGAATAATATACTGACTTCTCAAGAGGAAAAGCGTATAGTATCCTGCACTCATCACAACGGTCACAAAGACGGCTATTATTATAGTCATCCCATACAGCGCCAGACTTTGATAGTATTTTTTAAAGAGCCTGATAATGCATATCTTAATTATGAGCAAGGGTAAAATAAGAACACCGATATATGCATGGATAGCGTCCTTTGCCGACAGGGAAGCCGAATTCCTGCTCAATATTTGGAGCATTACGACAAGTATAAATAAATAAAGCGTTACAAAAATATAACCAGCGATGCGATGCGACCACAGAAAGAACCGCGCATGGCATGTTTGATTATTTCTTCCCAGGGTAAGAGCTATAAGCGTAATGGCAACGATACCGATAATGAGTAAACCAAATGCCAGGAGAGAAATTATCATGGGACTCATTATCATAAAAGTATTTTTTTGAAACCACAGATTAAGGAGTTTTCAATATATTATTAAAATCAAACGTTGGCTCCAATATCGTATCTTTAATCTTACTCACATCAACTTTCTTTTGCATGAGTTGTTCTATTTCCGGAGCATTCTTTTTATCGCCCAGAAAGATTGCGCCGATAATTTTGCCGTCCTTGATAAAAAGCTTTTTGTAAATATTTTTATCCGTATCTTTTAGTTGAATGTGCTCAACCGTTTTGTCTTCTGCCGAAATATCACCCATAGAAGTGAGATAGATTCCGGCCACTTTGAGGGTTGTTGACGGTACCGTACCTGAATAATTTTCGTTTCCGCCTGACATGTTTATTCCGGCGACTACACCCTGTCTTTGGGATGCAGGCCAGATGCCGTATATCCTGCCTTTATGTTCTGCCGCATCGCCAGCGGCATAGATGTCAGGCACATTCGTTTCCATGCGGTCGTTTACAAGGATGCCTTTGTTTACAGAAATACCAGCTTCCCCGGCAAGGATAGTGTTTGGTTCAATCCCTGCGGAGGCCAGGATAAAATCACTTTTAATAACCCTTCCATCATTTAATAATAATTTTCTTACAGAACCTTCATCTTGTATAGCCCTGGATTGAGCGCTCAGAATAAATTTTAAACCCATAGCCTCCATTTGTTTTTGTAACATGGCAGATCCGCTACCGTCCAATTGTCGCGGAAGTAACCGGTCAAAGAATTCTACCACCGTTACCGAAAACCCCAGTTTCCTCAATGCATTTCCGGCTTCGAGACCAAGGAGTCCGCCGCCAATAAGGGTAAATGTTTTTGCTCCTGCTGCAGATCGGGAAATGTTCATAACATCTTCTATCGTCCGCAAGGTAAAAACACCCCTCGAAGTATTGATTCCATCAATGGGTGGCAGGGCAGCGTTGCTTCCGGTCGCTAATAACAGCTTGTCATAGGAAAATGCGGACCCGTCCGTAAGGGTTATTTTCTGGTTTTTTGGATCGATATGTTTTACTGTGCAATTGAGATATAATTGAATTTTGTTCTTATGATACCACTCAATCGTATAAACAAAAATATTTTCGACCACCACCTCCCTGGCCAGCAATTCCGGAATTCTGGGTCTGGAATAAAATGGGTAATGGTCCTCTGTAAAAATCAATATTTCCGATAAAAGCGCTCTTTGCCGGATATTCTTTGCTGCTTCTGTCCCGGCAACCCCGTTTCCAATAATGATATGTTTCATAATGTGCTTATAATAACCCTCTTTACAAAATTACAACATGGGTTTTAAAAAACTAATTAACCCCTGAGAGTTATTGAGAATCAAGAACAGGCCAAAGGTTCTCAAGTTTTAAAAAACTAATTAGCCCCAGAGAATCCATCGATTTACTCATCGACCAAAGCAAATCCCTATTGATTCAGCTATTTTAACCATACCTTCTTCCGCAGACACACGTTTTTGATCCCTTACTGCCTCGCTTAGAGGGACGGATTCTATTGCTTGTCCTCTTAAACAAACCATTTCGCCAATCCTCTTCCGGGCAATAAGGTCTACTACGGCAACGCCGAATCTGGTGGAAAGAATACGATCATAGGCATTGGGTGATCCCCCCCTCTGTAAATGGCCAAGGACAGTGACGCGCACTTCCATTCCCGCACAACCGCTACAGAGTTCCCTGCCTACCCTGTCTCCAATCCCGCCGAGTCGCTCAGCGCATCCGCCTTTTTCCGAAGCGGATATTACCGAAACTTCACCACCGATTGGTTTTGCTCCCTCGGATACAACAACGATACTGGATCTGCTTCCACCCTTTTTGCGGTCGTTAATCTTTTTACATACCTTTCCAATATCAAAGGGAATTTCAGGGATAAGAATCGCATCAGCACCCCCGGCAATCCCCGTTTCCAGTGCAATCCAACCCACGTAGCGCCCCATGACCTCCACGACCATGACACGATGATGGCTTTCTGCGGTGGTATGCAAACGGTCCAGCGCCTCTGTGGCAGTTTCTACCGCAGTATTAAATCCGAAGGTGACGTCCGTTGCCAGGATATCATTATCAATGGTCTTCGGGACGCCAACAATGGGACAGCCCATTTTGAATAATTCACTGGCAATGGTGAGCGAACCGTCGCCGCCAATAACAACCAAGGCATCCAATCCGAGCGTTTGAACTTTTTTCAGCAACTTCCGGGAAATATCTTTTACCTCTGTTTTGCCGCCTTTCGTAACTTTGTATTGAAAAGGATTGGCCCGATTGGTTGTGCCCAAAATAGTTCCGCCAATGGGGAGAATACCACGAATATTCCAGGGCGTTAAGACCCTGGTTTTATTGGGCAAGACAAGGCCGTCAAAACCGTCCTCTATTCCAATCACCTCGTACTTGTACTTCAGTGACGCCGTTTTAACGACGGCGCGGATAACGGCATTCAGCCCCGGACAATCGCCGCCGCCTGTAAGTACGCCAATTCTCTTCATGTTTCCATGGATTCCTTTTTATAAATTTGACGGCGAAAAGACAAAAACCACTTCTTTACCTCCCTCCCAAAAGGGTGGCGATAAAGAAGTGGCTGTCAAATGCAATGCCTGTACATTGCAGGCAGAGTAATATTACTCCCTCTTTTTGGGAGCTAATTTTCGCACATACCTGGCAAGTGCCTGTATTTCTTCCGCTTTGAGCTTTTCGCCCCATCGCGGCATTTTGTTTTTGCCGTTAGTGATGGAATTCAGTAACTCTTCATCTTTTTTTGTTGCCTGCCAGTTGGCATCTGCAAGATTGGGTGCCTTTAACTCATGGCCTCTCTTAGTACCCTTGCCATCGTCTCCATGGCAGGTTGCGCAGTGGTACTCGAATAATTTTTTTGGATTAATTTCTTCGCCTTCCTGTCCATAAACAGACGAGTATCCCGCATATAAACCTGCCACAATGCACATGGATGTTATATACACCCATATCTTTCTTCTACATTTCATAACTCATATTCCTCTGTGGTTAAAGGAGCAAGTTTCAGAATAATGGTTTATTTCTTTCCAAAGCTTCTGACCACAGGCACCAGCGCCTTAATCTCATCATTGGAGAGTTTTTCTTTGAACGGCATCATTTTATCCGGCGTGCCATTGGTGATTTGTTTGATAATCTGCTCATCGGTTGCCTTTGCCTGCCATGCTGCATCGGTGAAGTCGCGCGCTTCCAGCCCTGCACCAAGGTCGGTGGGTTTTCCATTTTCGCCGTGGCAGGTCTTGCAATGGGTCATGTACAATTTCTTTGCATCTATATCAGCGCGTGCAGTTCCGGATAAATAGACAGTTGAACCCAAAGCAACCGCCAATGACGCTACACCAAAAATTCCCATCTTCTTCATGTTTGTATCCTCCTATAAAATATAAAGTTTAAAAAATATATATCCCGACAATAGACAAGGACAAACAATTTTGCCCTGTCATTTAAAATTCCATACGGGATCGTTTTGTATTACCTAATCCTCGTATGTAACCACGCGGATAATACCCATCGTGCCCCCTTCGGTGCTCGTGGTGCAGTCACTGACAGAAACTACATTTTTTATCTTATTTGCCTGCAAGAATTCATTAACCTCCTTATCCAGTGTCATAAGCTCGTTATGGACATGAAAAATTTTAAGAGGCGAAGTGAATGTCTTTACTTTTGCCATCAAAATGTCTCCTTTGAAAAAAGATAAAGCGCCAATCCTCCGTCCCAACCCCTTCCACCCCTGGAGAATTATACGCACGTGGCGGAAAGGTGTTGTGGGGAGGAGATAAAAACTACTGTAGATTATTTGCCTACATTCACTTCTTTCGTGCCTTCCCAGATGCCATGGAGATTGCAGCGGCTAAATGCGCGAAGCGTTCTCTTTCCCTCGTGCTGTAAAACTATGGTAAGGGTTGCTTCGGCCTTGTTCAGTTCGGCGGTAAAATCTACCCGTGAAATATAAATATGCCCGCAGTATAGATCGACAAACTGAATGAAGTGCCCATTTTCCATAACATGGGGCGCCTCCCCCACCTTTATGGTCACGGCAAAGGGCTGTCCAACCTTTGCGTCTCCCTGCACGGTAATTACCGGAACATGTTTTTTTGCCGTCTCCGCCGGACCCGATGCCGCTGTATTAATTTGACAAAATAAACCTGGTTCTGCCATGTTTTACGCTCCTTTTTAAAAAAATTTTAGAAATTATTAAACCGCCTAATTTACGTGTGCGGGAACTATCTTGATAGCCTTTACCGGACATACCAATATACACCGCTCGCATTCGTTGCACTTGTGCTGGGTAATTTCCGCCTTTTCCTCTTTCATAATGATAGCTAATGTTGGGCATACATGCAAACATTCCTCACAGCCCACACACCCTGTTTTATCAACGAAAATCATTACCTACGCACCTTTCAACAATGGAAGATTTGTATTCCTTGTACCCCTTTTAAAACATAAACTTACTCTGCACTGACTTCAATTCTCCTTGGCTTCACTGACATTGCCTTGGGCAGAACAAGGGTCAAAACGCCATCGGCCATCTTCGCCTCAATCTTCTCCCTGTTGATAGCGTCCGAAAGTACAAAGTGGCGGTGATAGTGTCCGATATTATATTCATTATAAATCACCTTCTCGTCGCTGTATGACTCCAGAGAGACCTCGCCATTGATAACGAGCTCATTATTCTGCATATCTATGGTTATATTTTCCGTTGCGACGCCAGGCATATCTATAACGATCATAAAATTATCGGGTGTTTCATAAATATCAGACAAAGGAAAATACCAGTTGCCTCGCCCCGTTGCAACACACTTGTCCGGCGTAATTTTCTTTTTTTCAACAGGTGGATATTCTTTTTTTTCCATTTATAGGCCTCCTTATTTGATTCATCTTGTTTAATATTTATGTGCTTAAAAGCTCATGTATCATCATGAATTTTTAATGACGACTTGTTTAGGTTTTGTCTCAGGCGATTTGGGCAATTTTACGGTTAAAACACCCTGTTTATATGATGCAGCGACATTATTTACGTCAACCTTTTCGGGTAATACGAGAGACCGGGCAAACGTGCCGTAGTTTCTTTCTCTCCGCAAATAGGTTACCTTTGCTGATTCCCCACCTGCTTTTCTTTCGCCCTTGATGGTTAATACATCATTGGCAACCTGAATATCCAGATCGCTTACCTTAATTCCCGGGAGTTCTGCACGCACAATGACATTATCACCGCTCATAGATACAATAATAGGCGGGAAATCTGCGCTTACGTAGCCTTCAATCTGCGGTGAGGAACTCAGGAAATCAAGCAAATCACTCATCTCACGCTGAATATGAGAGAGCCCTTCTAAAGGATCCGGTCTATCCCATTTTACCAAATTCATTTTTATTTCCTCCTCTTGAATTTTATCCAGGATTTTAGACATATAATTCTATACACTTGGATTAGTTAGTTATTCCTGTAAATCTTTTTTGTCCAAATGCGAAAAATTATTTCTCCTCTATCCGTAAGAACTTAAGAACGATTAAATCATGCGCAAATTAACGTGTAAAACTATGCATGATTCAAATTCTCTTTAACACTAATAGCAATAAAGATGCCATAATAATTATGAAACTTTTAAAGAAGCAAAGTTGTTATATAAACAATCCTTGAACGAAAGGGCATGTAGTTTGCTCTTCTGCTTAATTACACCACAAAATATCTGTTACCCATTTTAATGCTAAGGGATTTTAATATTGTAGAGACGCAAGCGTCTCTTCCTGTGAATTTTTGAAGTTGCCGCAAGGCCTAATTTAGAAGGAGGTGCTTGATTGACAGAGTAAAGACGCTTTTATAATGTTTTGAATTTGGCTTTATTAGTAGCTTTTTGTTTAAAATTTCTCACCATAGAGAGTTTTATAATTTTTTTTATATCGTATACTGGAGGAAGATATGAAGCGCATTTTGTCGTTACTCATTGCTTTGAGCTTGGTAATAATTGTTACGCATTCTTTAAAGAATGCCTGTGTAATGGCGTCCGATCAGCAAGGTACTGAAAGTACTCATAAATCTACCAAAAAAACCACTGAAAAGGACTCCGTCTGCGGCATGACGGTGAAGAAGGATAAAGCTTTGAAACTGAAACACGATGGCAAAAATTATTATTTCTGTTCACAAAAATGTGAAGATACCTTTAAAAAGGACCCGTCAAAATACACTAAGAAAGCAAAGCAATAAGAAAGGAAACCATATATATGAAAATGCATCGGTGCGTAAAAGTTATTCCATTTATTATTATCCTCGTTTTGGGTAGCACCGTCCTTTTTTCGTGTTGTAAATATTTTTGCAGTAAAAAAGAAGTCAGCACAATTTCCCAGGAGGAAAAGTATTTATTCGTCTGGACGGGAGACCAGGCCCGCAAGGCCGCGGACTTCTTAGCGGTAGTAAATTTTGATCAAACTGCAAGGAATTACGGTAAAATTATTACAACGGTACCCTTGCCGGCGCCGGGAAATACGTGGAATGAACCACACCACGTGGGACTTTCTGTTGATGGCGGCATACTTGCCTGTGGCGGATTACTGAGTGTTTTAAAAGGGCAAAAGGAGGTCTTTTTCTTTGATGTCTCCGACCCTGTTAACCCAAAATTTATCACGTCGGCAGACCCGCCCCAATCGGGTATTACTGATGAATTTTATGGACTGCCCGGCGGTGGTTTTCTGGTAACTATGATGGGCGGCGCGGAAGGACATCATCCGGGGAGGGTGGCAGAGTTCGACAAGGATTTGAAGCTCGTCGGCGAACATCCACAAAATCCACCCGATGATGGATTTAATCCGCACGGTCTCTCTGTCCGGCCAGAGTTGAATTTAATGGTGACCAGCGATTTCATTTGTCCTTCAACCACGCTCCACGCAGTTTCAGGCGATCCCTGTATGAGGGGCAGCGTACGGGTCTGGGATTTCCAGAAGAGAAGTATTATAAAAACCATCACCCTCCCCGGTCCTGCCGGAACTATTGATGTGCGGCTTATCCCCCAAGACCCGAAGATGCGTGGCTATACAGCAGGGATGGCAGACGACAAACTGTATATGTTTGACACGCAGGGAGGGACGGCAAAAGTGGTTTTTGATTTTTCAACAATTGCACAAGGTGGATGGCCGCAACTCATGCGTATGACGCATGATGGTAAAAAGTTATTTATCTCGCTGAATATGGCCGGCAAAGTAGCAATGCTGAACACCGATGATCCGGAAAACCCGCAGCTCGTAAAAGTCCTCGACCTTGGTGCAAATTCAGGGCCTCACTATATTGCCCTTACGAGGGATGAAAAGCGACTGGTAATAACGGATTACTTTTTAAATGAGGACGAGGTTGGTAAGGTGCACGCCGAAGGAGACCACAAGGTGCATGTGGCATTGGTTTCAGACAATGATTTAGTGTTAGATCAAAAATTTCAATTAGATTTTAACACAGCAATATCCACAGGACCAGCCCGTCCGCATGGGGTAGCGTTTAAATGACACGTTGTATAATGTACCCCAAAAACTGGACAGCATGAGAAGATAGGGATAAAGCGGCAGTGTGAGTTATTGGGGATATCCCGATCTGGCTTTTACTATAAGGCGGTCGGGGAGAGTGAGTATAATCATCAGTTGAAGAGACTGATAGATGAGTATTATACAAGGTATCCGTTTTATGGGGTAAGGCGGCTGACGGAGTGGTTAAGAAGGGAGGGTCATGAGGTAAACCACAAGAGGGTAAAGCGGTTAATGAGGGAGATGGGGTTGTATGCGATCTATCCGAAGCCAAGATTGAGTAAAGGGGGAAGGGAAGGAGATATTAACGGTCTTAATTTTTTATGTTTTACAAAAAAGGAGTTTTGTCATGAAAAAGCTAACATTGTTATTGCTATTTGTAATTGTAGGGTCACTGGCTTTTGTCAGTGTATCGTGTCAATCATGTGGGCATTGTGCCACATCATTTATGCAGAGCAGATAATACAATAAGTGTTGTGATACAGCCAGAAGTTCTTGGCGAAGATGAAGCTGTTCAAAACACTTAACAATCCCCTGTAGCTCAATGGTAGAGTAACCGGCTGTTACCCCGGTTGGTGTAAGGTTCGAATCCTACCGGTGGGAGCCACTCGTGAGCCAATTGTTGCTACATTGCTTGATGCTTCTCCAACACTTATTCGTTGTAGTATCCGCAATGATGAACATTGCTTATTTTTTTTCAATTGTACAACAGCTGGATGGCCTTACAAGTTTTATTTTTTCCTGGGTTTTTTAAATGTACATCTTTATGTTCGCAATCTTTTCCAGATTCATATCAGACTTCACACCACAGCAGGGTACTTCTTCCACACCACACATCCCCTGACATCATTTATATGTAACCAAACGCACATCGAAATAAACTCTACCTCCCCGCAGAATAAAGGGAGTCCAGCAGGTAGAGAGTGGGTGGAGAGTGAGGAAAACGCTGGTGAATCTTTATTCACTATAATAAGAGCGAAGTGAGGAATGTGGAGATTGGAAAAGGAAATTTTTTGCGATCATATATCAGTAAAATGCACTGCCTCGTCTCTGCGGCTAGCCGTTGAGCTGTATTAATCAGATATAACCATAACCGCAGTATTTTTAACAATTTCAATCCTCTGCGTCTAATCCTCTCCCCATGTTTTAAGAAATAAACGATTTTTGCTAATTTCTACTGCATAGATAAAGAAATTATCCACTTTGATACTCATTACTCCTTATCAATGTCTCAAAGCTCATATTTACCATTACCGCATTATGTGGAATCAAGACATATTTCCAGGGTTTCCCTCCATTGGGAATGGTAAAATCAGTAGCATACTTACAATACTCTAAGGCTGCCAGAGCTTTTTCCTGAACATCTGTTGACTCAATATCCATCTCCTTCTTCGTTTCTATAAGATAAAGAGCATCTCTTGTTTCCACGACAAAATCAGGAGTATATTGCTTTGAATTGTGCTTCCAGTATATGTGGAATTGATTCGATGCAGGTCTTAGCCATTTAAGAACTGCTCTGTCCTGCTCTAAAATAATTGCAAAATCTTTTTCTGTCTTGGAATCAAATTTATACAGATTGTGGCATGCCTTTCTGAAACCACTAAATACCTTATTGGGAATGGCATTGGTTGGTGTGATTGTCTCTGTAAAATGATGAATGCTGTCTTTCGTGTATTTTGAAAAATTATGTTCTTCAATCCTTGTAAAAGGCTTTACCATCGGTTTTTCATAGCCTGGGGCTTCAAAGTAAAAATGTTGCATTAACTGTGAATAGATATAACTTCCGATCTCTTTTTTATTATATTGAACGACATTCATCAATTTATCGTCATCAAGGTACGTCCTGAATTTCTCAATTGCCTGACCAGTTAATCTAAAAAGCAAATCAGATTGATCGTCATAATCTATTTCAGGGTAATTAATGAGTTCATTAACAATGATATTTTCAGGACTGTCATGTATGCCTCTGCCCTTCCCGCTTATAATATCAACACTGTTTTCCTGTTCACGAAGCTTTTTTACCAAAATTTCTTCCGATACCGGTTGGTAATTCAGATTTTTAGTGTCAAGGTCAAAATCCTTAAAGCCCGACCTTACTTCAGTGCTTTGCTGAATAGTGATTCTTGGAATTTCTATAATGTTCTGTACAAAATCATGTACCACCGCTTCATAGGCATCCTCAACTTCTTTTATCATCTCTGCGGCAAATAAATTTTTCTGAGGGGTACTGAAAATCTTTTGTTTTATTCTTTCTACCGCTATTTGTTTGATTTCTGACCTGGTCAATTCATTGACATTATTTACTGCATCATTGAGTTCCGGAAGTGTTGCAATGATTGTTTTTCTGAGGTCTAAATTAATCTGGGCTTTTTGCTGGCTCTCAGGTTCGGCAATAAGCTCAATCTTTTTTTGTTCTTCATCAAATTTATGTTCAATATTTGAAATGGAGGTAATTACCTGTTTTTGTTGACTGAGTTCCTGTGGATCAATTTCTATAATATTTTGTCTTTTAATGATAGAATCGGGCTGATTGGCTGCGTCAATTATTTCCTGAAATTTGTCGTGGGCTACAATCGTAAGTTTATCCACTTTATCAACACCCGTTCTTTCCCCATACGGCAAGCGTAAACCTCTGCCAATAGTTTGTTCTCTCAAAGTCGTAGACGTTGCCGTTCTTAAGGGAATAATCGTATAGAGATTGGTTACGTCCCAGCCTTCTTTCAGCATATTGACATGGATAACAATTTCAATTTTGTTTTCGGGATTTTCCAAAGAAATCAATTGTTTAACGTTTTCTTCTTTTTCCGTACCAGTCTGGCTGGAGTGGATTTCCATGACCTTATCGGTATAATTACCATCAAAGAATGCGTTTGAAATGATCAACTGCCTTAATTTACCTGCATGATTTGTATCCTTAGAAACAACCAGTACAAATGGTTTAACGGGGTTTGTTTTATTATCCCGTGCATAAATATCCAAGGCCACTTTCGTGTCTTCGTGGATACGAATGCCGTCTTCCAGCTTTATCCTGTCCAGTTCATCAGCGGAATATTGGGAAGGGTCAAAGTCTTTGCGGGTAGCCACTGCTGGCTCTTTCACAAAACCGTCTTGAATAGCCTTAGCTAATGAATATTCATACACGACATTTTTAAACTTAATAGCCCCCCCGCTTCGTTCTACTTGTGGAGTCGCTGTAAGTTCTAATCCTAAAATTGGATTTAATTCGTTAATAACCTGCATTCCCCTGTCTGCACGGTAGTGATGTGATTCGTCCATCAACAAAACCAGATCATCAAGACTGGCGAGGTAATTAAAATAAGAATCACCCAGGTATTCTGAGAGCCTTTTTACGCGTGGAAGTTTGCCACCTTTCGTTTCGGCATTTATCTTTGAAATATTAAATACATTGATGTGTACTTCTGATTTAAAAAGGTCCGTTTTGTAAGTAGCATTATAAGTATCGCCTGTAATAATACGCGGTTGTTTGTGAACGAACTCGCCGATACCCTGAAATACATATTTTGGACTTGTGGGATTGGAGAAATCTTCAATCAACTTGTTATAAATGGTGATATTGGGAGCCAGAATAAAAAAGTTTTTTATGCCTTTAGACAGATACAGGTAAACTACAAATGCCCCCATAAGTCGGGTCTTACCAACCCCTGTCGCCAAAGCAAAACAGAGAGAAGGGAAGTTTCTTTCAAAATCAGTACACGTAGGATAGGCGCTTTTGACTATCTCCAGTGCTGCTGATAAATCTCTATTTTTCTGGAGGGTCAATTTATCTGTTAGCTCTGCCAGTATATTCAGGCTGTATTCTTGCGGTCGGCGAAGGCTTAGGCGATTTTTAATTGCAATGGCTATGCGGTTCATTTTTTGTCCTTGCTCAGTTTTATTTCCATTTCGATCAATTCTTTTTCACGCAGTATTTCAGCCATCAACTCTTCTTCTGACGGCAGATAAGGGATATATTTAGAAATGTATATCTGTTCTTGTCCTTCCGGTAAAGTGAACTTTACAACAGCTTTGTTTTTTTCGGCGCAAAGGAGTATGCCGATAGGTTCATTTTCTCCCTCTACCATCTGGGTTCTTTTATAATAATTGACATACATCTGCATCTGTCCGATATCCTGATGGGTCAGTTTCCCTACTTTCAGGTCTATCAGTACAAAACAACGTGTGAGCCTGTTATAGAAAACAAGATCAATATAAAAATGGTCTCCATCGAGAGTTATCCTCTGCTGACGTGCGACAAAAGAAAAACCTTTTCCCAGTTCAAGCAAAAATTGCTGAAGCTTGTCTATCAATGCCTGCTCGATGTCCTTTTCCAAATACTTCTCATGTTTCCCTAAACCAAGGAACTCAAGCACATAGGGGTCTTTTACAATATCCGAAGGAACGGCAATATGGTGACCCTTCTTTGCAAGATCGAGCACTCCTTGTTTGTCCCTGCTCAATGCAAGCCGTTCAAAAAGCAAAGAGTTTATCTGCCTCTCAAGTTCTCTGGTGCTCCACGTGCTGTTAATACATTCTTCAAGATAGAATTTCTGTGCGTCAGGGCGCTCCACTTTCAATAGCAACCGGTAATGCGTCCAGGAGAGTTCCGGTCTTATAACCGGCAATTCGTCACGCAGTGCGTGACCTTTTTTCGTTATACGAGATTGGCCACGCACTGCGTGGCTAATTGTAAAAGAGAGATAAAACTGCCTGAAATATTTGAGATTTGAAATAGTAAATCCTATTCCGAATTCGTTCGTAAGGCGTTCAGACAGTTCCTTTATAAGGTATTCCCCATACCCGGCTCTTGCCTTACCATGCTGTTCGCTCTCAACAATAACTTTTCCTATATGCCAGTAAGCCTGCACCATTGTCGTATTAACGGCAGTAAAGGCTTTTGAGCGTGCCTTGTCAAGAATCGTTTTAATACTCTTGTACGTCTTGTCAATGGGTGATGCCGAGTTATTTTTCATTTGCTTCTTCCTCTGGAAAAAGGCTTTTTTGTCCTCTCATTCTCTTTGTGCGCCTATTACTCTTCTTTAGTAATGTGAGAATGCCTTTTAAATCTCCCCTCTTGGGAGGGGTTAGGGGTGGGTTCGTCTTTATGTTTTCGAATCCAATCCTCAATAACCCACAAAACGCCCTGCATATTTTCCTTTACATCTGAATCATAAAATCTTAGGAAACTTACTCCAAGAGATTCCAATTTTGATTGTCTTATTCTATCTTCTTCACTCTTGTTTTCATGACTGATACCGTCAATTTCGATTGCTAACATCAATTCATTACAGAAAAAATCTACAATATAATTATCAATAGGTTTTTGACGATCAAAATCATATCCCAGCACTCGTTTCCCTTTTAAATATCTCCATAAAAGTACTTCGGATAAAGTACCGCTTTTTCTCAAACGTCGTGCAACTTCTTTTAACTTTGGATTATATGGTAAAACAACTTTTCGTTTCATTCGAATAGTTTTCTTTGTTTATTATGGCTTTTGGAGTTATTATCTTTTTCAGACTTTTTTCTTTTGTCTGATTTACCCACCCTTGCACCTCCTCCGGTATTACCCACCCCTAAATCCCCTCCCAAGAGGGGAGTTTCATACCCCTCTTGGGAGGGGTCGGGGGTGGGTTCAGGCATATTGACAATATTCAGACTATAATCTTCCTTCCCAAATTCGCACCTGCCAAGCAACATCTTGGGAATCTTTTTTATAGTAATAGTAGCATAACGATTTTCGCAAGCTTCTTGAAAAGATTTACAACAAATAAGAAGACTCTCCTCCGATTTCATTTCTTCGTGAAGCTTATCCAGAAACTGTACCGTGACAAACTGCGTAGTGATAAAGATATAATCCTTTTCAGTGGAACGGCCATGCTTCCAGTAAATATGCTCATCCGGGCAGTATCTAAAACCTTCGTGCTTTGCCATAGCTGCGGCAAGCATATCGGCGTTATAACGTTCGTCAATAATCCAGTTGCCATGTTTATCCTTTTTCAGCAGACTTGGGGCTAAATAGTAGTACTTGAAACCACCGCCGCCTTGCCAATTCACAGCTTTGGATATTCCACCTTGATCCGTACCGTCAACTACACTTTTCAAACGGGGCAGGCAGTGCGTATGACAATGCTCGCCAAGTTCAACCATAATCCACTTTCTACCCATCTTGTGGGCAACCGCACCGGTCGTCCCTGAACCTCCGAAGGAATCAAGAACCCACTCGCCCGGATTAGTGGCAATCTCAAAGATTCGTTGAATCAATTTTTCGGGTTTAGGAGTATCAAATGACTTTCTTCCCTCGAACAAACCTTTCATTTCAGCGCTTGCATTACGGGTACTTCCGCCAAAGTCATAAGGCCACCATGTTTGATTTACCACACCCTCTTTTGCTTCGCAAAGAAATTTCTTTTCCATCGGGAATTCAGCGTCTCCTTTTTTACCCCACCAAACACGACCATCATCTGCGAGCCACTTCATCTTCTCCGGTGGTCTGCGCCAACTGCTCCCTTTTGGTGGAAACACATCCTTCCCAACTGGGTTCCTGATAGCATAATAGTCTCGATCTCTATGCTCCACACGAGTAAGAGGCGCGGCAAGCCAAGGACCGCGCGGATCGTTGTCTGGGTTTGAATAATTAGCAATTTGCTTTTCACTTCTCGCTAACAAATTGGGGCGGAATAACGGTCCTTTTTTGAACACAAGAATATGATTATGCGTCTGAGCAATAGCGGCGGCATTGTTGCCTGGTGTGTCTTTGGACTGCCACACTATGTTAGCAACAAAATTCCCTCGCCCAAATACTTCATCGCATAGAACCTTCAAGTAATGTGCTTCAGTATCATCGATTGTGATCCACAGTGTCCCATCATTCCGCAACAGCCTGTGCAGTATTTCAATTCTCAGTTTCATCAGACTTAACCAGATAGAATGCTCCAACCCGTCATCATAATGCTCAAAGGCATTGCCGGTGTTATAAGGCGGGTCTATGCAGGCGCACTTTATCTGCCCGGCAAAGTCCTGCTCAAGCGCTTTGAGGGCAAGGAGATTATCACCGTAGATAAGCATATTCCCCTCTGGAGAGGGG
>JAHFOW010000154.1 GCA_023261465.1 Planctomycetota bacterium | reverse complement strand
TTGTTATCGTTCGTATATTGTTGAATAGCAAAGAATATCTGTCTCAGGTTATTGGCGCAAACAATCTGTTGTGTTTTCCGTTTAGCAGCGTAAAGCGCCGGGATAATGATACTGACCAGAATTGTAATAACAACAAAAACTACGAGAATTTCGACAAATGTGAATCCTTTATTTTTTGTATCGATGTTCATAGTTTTTTTGAGAACGAAGGAGGTTTGATAAAATATTTGACTTTTGATGATGTAATGTTACAATTTCCAAATATTCATAATCTCAACAGATACAATCAAATCTGTATTATGCGGAAGTGGTGGAATCGGCAGACACGCTAGCTTGAGGGGCTAGTCCCAATTAAACGGGGTGGGGGTTCAAATCCCCCCTTCCGCACCATATCAAAAAGAACAGTATACATGCTTCCTTCTTTAATTTTTCTGCGCCCCCAGTGGTGAACTATTACGTTTTATATTCGCGTAAATAATAGCAATTCCTGAAAAAATTGTCTGTGATGCACATCACAATTTTAAAAATATGTTGTAACTGTTTTGTTAGTAATTATTTAAAAATTGCAGAATTTACGTATTTAAGGTTTTTTTCTGAAAGAAATTTATTTTTTAACAAAATTATCCAAAACTAATCAAGAAACAATAAGAGCGCCAAATACTTTTAAGGCAATTCAATGAATAGGTAGTCATGGGATAAGCGCAAACGGCATACCGGATCATCTCTACAAGTTTGTCCACGCTGGTTCAACCCTGCCGATTGAACCATTGGGAAATGTTTGACGGGGCGTTTGTTTGAATTCATACCGAAAAAACGCATATGTGATTCATTGCCGGGTTGATGAACCTTGTCTTATTCAATAATTTCTCGGTTTATTTCTATAATGTCCTTGAAATATTATGAGTTATGTAAGATAATTTCTTATTAAGACTGTCTGGATTATCCTCCCGGTTTTAGACAAAATTTTCAAGGTAATTAAATGCCTTTTTATATAGAATACCTTCGATATTTTTGGTCTCCATCCTCGTTGTTATGGAACTACGCTTCTTACATTCCGCCTACGCATTATCTCATTAAAAACAAGAGCGAAATGTTCAAAGTAGGGACGAATCTAAAGGAAATTTGTTCATGAAGAAATATATTTTTTTATCAGTAACCGTTTTTATTCTGTCTTTTATTGGTTGTAAAGAGACACAAGTCAAGAAGGGTCAGACGGCATTTTCGCCTTTTAAAAAACCTGTTACGCTTTCCACAACAACAGAAGGGGTGGAACAGAAATCCTGGGAGCATGAAATATCAACCAGGAAGGAAGTTGTTGATGAAAAAAAAGAAAAGACACCCGATGAAATTGTATATTCCGCTGAATACAAAAAACCGGAACCGTCTTTTCTTAAGCAGGAATATGCAGGGGATAAAATAGATATTGCATTTAATTTTGATAATGCGGAAATAAAGGACGTTTTAGAAGTTACCTTAGGCCAGATTCTTAACCTGAATTATATTCTGGATAGCAGAGTTGGCGGGAAAATCAGTCTTCATGCCACCGGACAGGTATACAAGGAAGAACTTTTTACCATGCTGAATACCGTCCTGAATGTGTATAATTTTGCTATATTAAAAGACGGTGATATTTACCGGGTGCTTTCCAAGCCTGACGCCCGGCAGGAAGCCAATCTTATTATTGTAGGAGATAAAATTCCACCCTGGAGCAAGGACGTTGTTATTCAGATCGTTCCTGTTCAATATGAAAATCCGAAGAACCTCAACGCAACGCTGAGACCCTTCCTGACGAATATTGGCAATATTGTAACACACGGTGATTCGCAGTTTATCATACTGATAGAATCTGCGTCAAATATGGAGAAACTCCTTACCCTGATAAAGACATTCGATGTCCCCTTTCTTGCCGGTAAGGCAATAAAGTTTTATGAGTTTAAGAATGTTGATGCGCGAAATGTTGCAAAAGACCTTGCTACCCTTGCACAGTCACTGGGAGGAAAGGTGGGTCCCGATGGTGAGTTTAACTTTGTCCCCTTCTCTGACACAAACAAGATGCTTGTTATTACCAGAACGCCGGAGCTTCTTCCTAAGGTTGATTTCTGGATAAAGAACATTGATGTGCCACCCTTATTGCTGGATGAGGTTCCGAATGTGTATGTCTATAAGGTACAGCATCAGAAGGCAGAAACAATAGTGCCGGTTCTTACGCAAATTTACAGTGAAAAAATGACTGCGCCGCCCAAGGTGGTTGGAAAGGAACAAGTCGAGGCGATGAAAATTGTTGCCGATCCCAAGACGAATGCAATTGTTATTAAGGCGCTCAAGAGTGATTATAAATGTATAAAGGCAATTGTTGAGGCGATCGATGCAACGCCCCCTCAGGTATTTATTGAGGTTTTAATTGTAGAAGTCGGTCTCAATAGTGAATTAGATTACGGAACACAATGGAAATGGGCTGATGGTATTAGGACGGGTTCTTCTACGACAAAAAATATTGGAGTGTCGGGAATCCCGGTTGCCCTTGATCAGGTTGGCGATCCAGCAGGACTTGTTAATCCGAGTCTCCATCTGATGAAAGGAAATTTTGAACTCTTGCTGGACATCCTTGCAACAAATACGGATACAAAGGTATTATCCGCCCCCCATATCCTGGTGCGGGACGAACAACCTGCAAATATACAAATTGGTAATCAGGTGCCTGTCCTTTCAAGCGCCAGTCAACAGACAGGCACCACCGTAACATTCCAACAGGTGCAGTACCGCGATACGGGTATCATCCTTACCGTTACTCCGCATATTGCCGAAAATGATTTTATTACCCTGGACATAAAACAGGAAGTGAGTGATGCCACGGCAACAATTACAGGAGTTAACTCTTCCCCAACGTTTTCTACCCGTAAAGCAGAAACTTCGCTGGTGATCAAGAGTGGCCATACGATAAGTCTGGGCGGCATTATTGAGCAAAAAGATTCAACGTCCATTTCCAAAATACCGCTGCTCGGCGATATTCCTTATCTTGGAAATTTGTTTAAAACTACTTCTATTACCAACAAAAGAACGGAGTTGGTCATGCTGATAACCCCTTATATAGCAAGCACTGCAGAAGATGCAGACATATTGACTGACGCATTTCAAAAGAAATTAAAACAAATAGAACCGTTATTGACGCAAAAAACGGATGAAATTGAAAAAAAATAATTTTGGTTGGCATTGTGGTTTTACCATCCTTGAAGTCATGGTTGCACTGGCGATTATGGGAGTTGCAGTCGCTGTTTTTTTCAACATAATTGGAAACTCCTCAAAGTTGCGAGGAAGGATTGATGAACACGCAGCGATGGTGGTTCTTGCCAGAACAAAAACAGAAGAGGCATTTTTAGGCGTTCTGGGAGACCCAAACGTTGTGACGACCGAGAAAAGCAGCTTCGAAGGCACCACAAAAGATGGAGTCAAATGGAAGGTGTCTGCATCAGAAAAGATTGAAAAGAAGCCGGAAGAGGCTGACGATGAAGTGAAGGAAAAAATGAAAAAAATGGAGAAAACAGGCAAAGATGAAGAAGAGAAACTTTCGCCGATAAAGATTTCACAACTCAATACGCAGGTGGGCGCAATAAGTATCGATACAATTATTTTATCCCGGCAATCGCCGGAGGGATTGACAAAATCCAGTCAGCCTAAGCGCCCAGAAAAGACTTCTCCTCTTGAAAATGATGGCGGGGGAGGTGGTTCGTCGGATGAATGAGTATGAAAATCTGGTTAAAAAAACACTGTTTTCCGGGAAAAAACCATAAGGGTGGCTTTACCTTATTTGAATTACTTATAGCCCTTTTTATCGGGACAATTTTGATTATGTCGGGTGTTTATGCTATAAGAATAGGCTTGTTTTCTCTGGAGAAAGGGGAGAATTGGTTTAATGATTCCACTAAGGAAAAGGCAGCCATTGATTTCTTCTTTCAGCAGGTATCTGCATTAGTTACGATCAGCCCTCCGAAAAAAAAAGAGAGTAAATCACAGGAAACGAATAAAACAAAAAAAGAGGAGGGAACTCCTTATTTTACGGGAGAAAAAGATTATCTGCTCTTCGTTACACCCCTTTCGCTTAAAAGACATTATGAAATGGGATTAGTGATAGCCCATTATCGGGCTCTCCTCAAGAATAATGGGAAATATGACCTGATTTATACTGAATCAAGGGCCAATCAAACGTCTCTGACTAAATCATTTACAGAACCAGAGATGAAATTATATGGAGAAGACCATACGGTATTCTTTCAGGATTGTGACAAACTTGATTTTTTTTATCTTATTAATAAAGATGAAGACACCGATAAAGACGATAATGGTGACCTTATAAAAATGAAAGATACCGATGATAAAGAAGGTACGAATCTTCGATGGAAAGAAAAAGTAGGCAGGGGAAGCCCGCAGGCGGTAAAGTTGGTTATATCAAGGTACGGAAAGGAACAGCAACTGGTAGTGCCAATCATGGTTACGTACTCATTTTTAGCCTCTGGGCAATAGTAATATTTGGGTTTGTCGCATTGAGTTTTTCCCGGGGCACCAGTGTTGCAATAAAGACAGAGATTGCTTATACAGAACGGGTGAAGAATATTTATGCGGCCAGAGGGGCTTGTATTTATGCAACCCAGATGTTGATTCAGAAAAAACAAAGGACAGAGAAGGAAAAAGAATCGGCTGATCTTAAAAAACTCCGGACGGAGGACAAAACGGATACTAACGCGGGAAATATACCGGGTGTTGTCTGGACGCCCAGTAATACGCCCTATTCAGTAAAGATTGGGGACATAAATTGTTCCGTTTGTATTAGCGATGAGAATGGAAAAATAAACATAAATAAATTAAACGATTTGACAAGGCCTAATTTTATAAAATTTCTCACTACGTATCATTTAGATGAAATGACTGCCGAGACGATAACCGATTCAATTTTGGATTGGATTGATCCGGATGATTTTCATCACGCAAACGGCGCAGAAAAAGACTACTACGTCGGCTTGCCAGAGCCGTACGAACCAAAGAACGGACCGTTAGACACGATTGAAGAACTGGCGCTGGTGAAGGGTGTCATTCCACAAATATATGAAATGATTAGAGATCGTGTGACGATTTATGGGGAGGGAAAAATAAACATAAACTTTGCCACGAAAGAAGTACTCTGTTTTATTCCCTTAATTACCTCTGACATTGCCGATGCGATCATTGAATTCAGGGGAAAGAAGGGTGTTAAAGTTCTGGAGGACTTAAAAGATTTATTGGGACATCATGGTATTTCGGGCGATGACTATCAGAAGACTTTGAATTATTTAACCATATCCCAGTCGAACTATATGGTAATCAATACAGTTGCCTCTTCTGAAAAGACAAAAAGTTCATACAAAATCGTTGTTCGAAAAGCTTTGGACCATTGTAAAATAATTGCAGCGTATCCTGAATAATTTAACTGCATAGAAAACAGTTAAAAATATGAAAAGTATACCATTTATCAATCTATTCTCTCAGAGTGCGATGGGTTTATCAGTCCATGAGAACGATCTTATTATAACGTTCGTTCATAAAAAACTAATCAAATATTCACACGAAAAACTCAAGATTAAGGATTTCATGATCAAAAATCCCCAGCAATTAGAGTCTTCAATTATATTGTTAAAAAAATTTGAAGGGGATGTCATCCTTTCCTGGCCAAGGGAACACACGATTATTCGGGAGATAGACTATCCCAACACTAACCTTAAAGAGTTCAAGGAAGCACTCGGATATCAACTAGATAGTTTTGTCCCGTTTACCAATGAAGATGTTTATTTCGATATTCATGCGCTATCCCAGACACAACACGGCGCTAAAGTCCTTATTGTAGCGGTAAAAAAGACAGAATTGGACGCCGTGTTATCAAAATTGCACACTCTGTCAATTGCCCCTTCCCGGGTTATTATCTCACCGTTTGCTTATCTTCCTGTTTTAGGAGAAAAAAAATGTCTTGTTGCTTTAATAAGCAAAAATACAAAGAATTATACTTACAATCTCTTCGAAAATGCTCATCTCGTTTCTTCCTTAGTTGCAAAAACAGAAAATGAGGTAACCGATTTTATCAAGACTGCTCCACCCGGTGAGGTTCGTGTGATTGGAAATAACTATGGATTTTTACCGGAAGAATACAAAGCTCTCTCAAACGTGATTGATGAGTATTCTGAGTCGTACGGTTCTGCGCTGTATGGGTTACTGGATTATTCATGCAGGCTTAATCTTATTAAATCGCGGAGAAAATCATTTAACCCACAGATGGTTTTCATGAGTTCTTTGGTTGGTTTTATCGTACTCTTTGTATTCCTGATTCCCTATATTCAAAAAATGAATAATCAGGCTGTACTCAAGCAAATAAACGTTCAAATTAAAAAGATTAAAAAAGATGTTACTGCCGTTGATAAGTTGCAGGAACGCATTGTTGTTGCGGAGGAAGCTATTAAAACGGTAAACGGCATAAAAGAAAAATATTGTCCCAGGATCGATGTTATTATGGAATTGGCGAAGATATTGCCGAATGACGCATGGATAAAATCTTTTGCTATCGAAAAAAACATGTTTGAAATCGAAGGTGACGCTGCGTCTTCAACAAACTTAATACCAATTCTGGAAAATTCTCCGCTCTTTTCCGGCGTAGGTTTGGCATCCCCGGTTACCAAGACGCAAACGGGCAGGGAAAAATTCAGAATTAAAGGGAATATTGAGAAATAAAGGATATGGCTAAATCCTCTGAATTATTTAAGAGAATGAAAACACGGGAGAGGGCGC
>JAHFOW010000153.1 GCA_023261465.1 Planctomycetota bacterium | reverse complement strand
GCCAGGAATGTTGCGCGGTATCCCTTTCTTTCCAGAGCTAATATTAAGCAAAAGAAGGAGCTTGAAGAAGTCCTTCGTGATAAAATCAGGGAAGCAGAACTTATTCCTGACCTTTGTTATGTAAATCTCGCAGAAGTTAATACTATCGATAGGCTCTTCCTTGTAGAACGACATCTCATTAGCCGGGAACATGCAGGCGGAGAAGGCGAAAGGGGAGTTGCATTCGGCAAATCGGAAACTGTTAGCCTGATGGTTAATGAAGAAGACCACCTGAGGATACAGGTAATTCGCTCCGGTTTTGAGCTGAGAGATGCATGGAAGACAATCGACGAAATAGACAATAAGTTAGAGAAAAAGTTAAATTATGCATACTCTTCCCGGTTTGGCTATTTGACGGCCTGTCCTACGAATGTTGGCACCGGGATGAGGGCTTCAGTTATGTTGCATTTGCCTGCCCTGGGAATGACGCACCATATTGAAAAGGTGTTCAACGCGGTTATGAAGCTGGGACTGGTGGTGAGGGGGCTCTACGGCGAGGGAACGCAGGTATCCGGAGATTTGTATCAGATTTCAAACCAGTTCACCCTTGGCAAGTCGGAAATAGAGATTATTGAAATTATTGAAAGTGTAATTCCCAGAATTACCAGCTACGAACGGATGGCGCGAAAGGCATTGCTTTCTGAAAGCAGGGAACAACTGGAAGACCGTGTATGGCGGTCGTACGGTATGCTTAAGGCAGCGCGGATGATTTCATCTGAAGAGGTTATGCATTTGTTATCTCAGGTTCGAATGGGTGTTAATTTGGGAATAATTAATAATGTTGAGATGAAAACGCTGAATGAGCTTTTCATACTCACGTTACCGGGCCACTTACAAAAGTTAGAAGGGCGCGAACTTACTTCTACACAGAGGAATGTTATTCGTGCAGCGTATGTAAGAAAACGCCTGGAAAAGATGGATAGTTTGAAAGGATAGGTGTTATCATGTTTGATCGATTTACCGACCGTGCCAGAAAAGTCATGGCGCTGGCACGTGAAGAGGCCAGGCGATTTAACCACGAATATATTGGCACAGAGCATATCTTGTTAGGGCTCGTAAAAGAAGGCAGCGGCGTTGCAGCCAACGTCCTTCAAAATCTGGATATAGAACTAAAAAAGATACGTCTGGAAGTCGAAAAGATTGTCCAGAGCGGTTCTGACTTGGTCTCTATGGGACAATTGCCATTTACTCCCCGGGTGAAAAAGGTGCTGGAGTATGCGATGGAAGAGGCGCGGGCGCTGGGGCATAATTATATTGGCACAGAACATTTATTATTGGGATTGCTCAGGGAACAGGAAGGTGTTGCTGCTCAGGTATTATTGAATTTGGGCGTAAAACTTGAAGACGTACGTGAAGAGGTCATTGGTCTCCTGGGGTCTGATGCAACCCAGGGGAACGTTAATCAGGAAAAGGAAGAAAAGAAGGGGAAATCAAAGACGCCGGCGTTAGATTCTTTCGGCCGCGACCTTACGCAGCAGGCGCGAGAGCACGAACTCGACCCTGTTATTGGACGCCAGGACGTTATTGAGCGCCTCATCCAGGTTCTCTGCCGCAGAACCAAGAATAATCCGGTACTGTTGGGGGAGGCAGGTGTTGGAAAAACAGCAATTGTTGAAGGTCTTGCGCAGGCTGTAATTCAGGGAAATATTCCGGAACTTTTGAGAGACCGCAGGATTGTTGCCCTTGACCTTGCAATGATGGTAGCAGGCACAAAGTACAGAGGGCAGTTTGAAGAGCGTATTAAGGCAGTAATGGCCGAAGTAAAAAGGGCAAAAAATGTAATCCTGTTCATTGATGAATTGCACACCCTTGTCGGCGCTGGTGGCGCAGAAGGCGCTATCGACGCATCGAATGTGTTAAAACCTGCATTGTCCCGGGGTGAAATCCAGTGTGTTGGCGCTACCACCCTTGATGAGTACAGAAAGTATATTGAAAAGGACGGAGCCCTTGAAAGAAGGTTTCAGACGATTGTTGTTGAACCGCCTTCAAAGGCTGAGACAGTAGAGATATTAAAAGGGTTACGTGACCGATATGAGGCGCATCATAAAGTTCAAATTACCGATGAGGCTTTGGTATCTGCAACAGAACTTTCCATACGTTATATTACAGGACGGTATCTGCCTGATAAGGCAATTGATGTAATTGATGAGGCATGTGCGCGGGTAAGACTCAAAGCGACGACCCAGCCGCCTGATTTGAGGCATATCGAAGAGGAAATTAATAAACTGGAAAAAGACAAAGACGAGTCTGTTGCGATTCAGGATTTTGAAAGGGCAGCCCGTTTAAGGGATAAGGCGGATAAGCTAAAAAAGAAGAAGGAAACTATTGAGAAGGAATGGCGTGAGACACGTGCGGAGGTTGAAGGAATTGTTAATGGTGAGATTGTCGCTGAGGTTGTTTCCAAAATGACGGGTATTCCGGTTACCCGTATCGAGTCTGCAGAGGCAAAACGACTGCTGCGTATGGAAGATGAACTCCACAAAATGATGATAAGCCAGGAAGATGCTGTTAAAGCGGTTTCCAGGGCAATACGTCGCTCTCGCGCGGGATTAAAGAATCCAAATCGTCCGGTAGCGTCGTTTATCTTTGTTGGACCGTCCGGAGTAGGCAAGACCCATCTTGCGCGGTCGCTGGCGAAGTTTTTGTTTGGAGAGGAAGAGGCGCTTATTCAGATCGATATGTCGGAATATATGGAAAAGCATAATATTTCACGACTCATTGGTGCGCCGCCCGGATATATAGGCTATGAAGAAGGCGGACAACTGACAGAAAAAATCAGACGTCGCCCTTATGCCGTGGTACTGCTTGACGAGATTGAAAAAGCGCATCCTGATGTGTATAACATGTTATTACAGATTATGGAAGATGGTAAGTTAACGGATAGCTTTGGACGGCATGTTGATTTCCGCAATACGATTATCATTATGACCTCAAACATCGGGGCAGATGTAATCAAAAATCAGGCAGGTCTGGGATTCAAAAAGGCTTCGGACGAACATTCTTATGAAGTGCTCAAGGAACAATTAAAAAAAGAGGTTGATAAACATTTCCGCCCGGAGTTTTTAAATCGGATAGATAACATTATTGTCTTTAAGCCACTAAACAAGGACGATTTAAAGAAGATCATTGAAATCGAATTGGTTGGAGTGAAAAAGAGACTGGCGACTTTTAATATTGATATTACGCTTACCAATGATGTGTTAGATTTCCTGATAGAGAAGGGATATAACCAGAACTTCGGGGCGCGTCCGCTTCGAAGGGCTATCGAGAGTTACCTGGAAGACCCGCTTTCAGAAGAAATCTTACAAGGTAGATTTGAGGGGAAAAAACAAGTAAAGGTAAGGATGCATGATGGCAAGCTTGTCTTTGAAGAGGTGATTGAAAATCCTGAACCTGCTTTGGCAAACGCCGAAAGTAGTATATAAGTGATGTAAAATTAAACAGCGTGAGAATAAAAAGGGGAGAGTTAAACTCTTCCCTTTTTTATTTCAAAACCCGATGTCAGGGAACTTTAATGTAAAATCGTAGTGCGGGGGGTCTATCCCATGCGTGTTAAGTTAAGGGGTTTTTAGGGTGGCGTGGACAAACTCTGTTTGTCCACACCTTCTTGCAAATTACAACAGCTTAAAATCTTGTGGGTACGGGTGGCAACTGTCCCCCGTTGGCGGGGGCAGGGGGTGGAAATTGGAAGGCCAACATGACGGATAATTACTCTCCGGGCGCTAGCCAGAAGATGAAGTGTTGCAGAGTAAAAATGGTGATAAGTAAATGTGGGAAATGGATGGTAGGCACAATTGGAGAAGTCCTGTCCACCCCCTAACCCCCGCCAGCGGGGGACAAAGCGGAGTTAATCCGAACAAGGGGTTGATGGTAATTATAGATTCTTAACTTAACACCTATGGGGTCTATTCCCGCAAATGGCCGACTACAAGGGATATGCGCTACAATAAAAAGTCGGTTTGTTTTGCAAGGCAAAACAAAACCTCAGTGAACGCTAATGAATTTCAAAGTTTGTTGTAGGGCAACCCTTTAGGGTTGCACGTGGCAAGGCTAAAGCCTCGCCCTACGTGTGATTGCGAAAACAGTCGCCGTAAGGCCTGATTTTATACTCTTTGGCGGGCATTTATTGATCACATGAATTAGATATGACCAGAGCAAGTGTTGTTTATGTTTGTCAGCATTGTGGCTGGAAGAGTCTGAAGTGGGCAGGACGATGTGGCGGCTGTGGGGAATGGGATTCCACCGTAGAAGAAGTTAACACCCCTGTCAGTGTGGGGAATAAATCAGTCTCCACCGTTCGGGAGTTGCCGCAACCCATAACAAATATAAAAGTTCAGGATTGTCCCTGTGTTGAGACCGGAGTAAAGGAATTCGACCGGATTTTGGGCGGTGGCCTGATTGTCGGTTCGGCGGTATTAATCGGGGGGACTCCCGGGATCGGGAAATCTACGCTTCTCCTGCAGGTTTGTCAGCAGGTAAGTAAAAAAGGGTACACGACTCTCTATGTGACCGGGGAAGAGTCTGTGGCTCAGACGAAACTTCGGGCTGAACGGCTGTCCATCCTGTCGGACAATTTATTGGTTGTTGCAGAAACAAATTTGGATTTTATCCTGGAGAATATTTACAATACCCGACCGACCCTGGTTGTTATTGATTCTATTCAAATGATATACAAACCAAATCTGGAGTCTGCGCCTGGAACGGTTGCGCAGGTGCGCCAGTGCGCCCATGAATTAATCATTACGGCTAAGTCTACAGGGTCTGCTATTTTTCTGGTGGGGCACGTAACCAAGCAGGGGATTATTGCCGGACCGAAAGTCCTGGAACACATGGCCGATACCGTTCTCTATTTTGAGGGAGAAAAGTTCCAGTGTTACCGGATATTAAGGGTGGTAAAGAACAGGTTTGGCTCGACCGATGAAATTGGGATTTTCGAGATGGGGAAAACCGGATTGCAGCCCGTGGATAATCCGTCGGAAATATTCATTTCCCAAAGCCGGAGGATCAGCAGTGGTTCTACCATTATTCCCTGTATGGAAGGGACGCGCGCATTATTGGTTGAAATTCAAGCCCTCGTAACAAGGGCAAATTTCGGTATGCCGGAGCGAAAGGTCAGCGGGGTGGATTATAATAGGGTTTCCATGATCCTTGCCGTTCTTGAGAAACGTATAGGACTCAAACTGGGCGGGCAGGATGTTTTTGTGAATATTGTGGGCGGAGTTCAGGTGGACGAACCGGCAGCCGATCTGGGTATTGCAATGACAATTGCGTCAAGTTTTAAAGAAAAGGTAATACCATCGGATATGGTAGTTATTGGAGAGGTAGGCTTGGGCGGTGAGGTTCGCAGCGTAAGTCAAATCGAGATACGTTTGAAAGAGGCGCAAAGATTGGGTTTTAAAAAAGCGCTCATCCCCAGGAATAACGCGAAGGGTGTCGGTAAAGAGTCAGGGATGGAACTCATTGAAGTAAATTATCTTTCTGAAGCAGTGGAAATTATCGGGTAAATTGCATGATTAATCAACGGTTAAAACAAACAGTTTTACTTGCAGGCATGATCTGGGGAATACTTTTTTGCGGGTCGTGGAATATCTGTGCAGATACATATAAAGACGGCATGATAACGGTAAAGCATGAGGAATTGCCGGTAAAAAGGGATGGTTCTCGTATGCAATTCAATCACCCCTCTTCATTAGTGGGAAATGTTATTACGAATGCATTGTCGTACGTTTACTTTGAGGAAAAAGGGCTGTTAAAGAAAAAAGGGACATTGAGGGTCTTTCAGGACGACGAAATAAAAAAGTTGACACCCCTGATTATACAGGCTTTTTCTGTTGCAACGCCTGATCAGGTTATTGCTGTTTCTTCATATTCTGAACGGGTGTTATTAACCGATCAGCAGAATTATTGTATAATGTTCATGTCTGGTAACAGTCTGAACATCGTCTTCAGCCGTATTCACATGTTTCAGACGTATAACGACACGATGTCTGAAAAGAAAAAATTTACCATGGCAACCGAAAATCCGGCGGATGTAAAACAAAGCCGTTTCTGGATTTTGGTTCCATCTGCCGGTCAGCGTTTAGAGTCAAAACATGAGAACTGGCTTGTTATCGATTTGGGCTATGATGCATATCAACAACCTGTAGCGCAAAGAATAGGAACTGTCGATGAAAAGATTAAGGTAGGCACGTCAGACCTGGATGTACGATTGAAAAAGTTAGAAGAAAAGATGAGCAGTGGGAGTGCCCCTGCTGTAGCGCCAAATCAGCCACCAACCGCAACTATTGCACAGGAAGCCCGTACGGAAAGTAAGATAAAAAACAAGCTCCTCATACTCCGTGAATTGGTGAAGGATGGGATTATTTCCGAAGAGGATTATGATTACAAAAAAGCAAAGCTTCTCAGAGAGGCTATGGACGATATGAGTTTAAAAGACCAGTTGCGTGAGATAAAAGACCTGAAGTCTGAAGGGTTAATTACTGAAGAAGATTATAACGAAAAGAAGAAGGCGTTGCTGGACCAGTTTTAATAAAAACCCGGGTAGGGTAGACTTCTTCGCAATCTCAGTCGAACATAAAGGCACGTGTCTTTTCACGCCATATCTATACATTTAATGTTTATTGAATGGTGAATGCGCATTGCTTAATCTACCCTGCATACTTTCTCTTTCCCTCTTTTGGTGGTTGCGCTGAATGTCAGGGAACGACTGAAATATAACCAGAATACGCACGTACAGCTAGATAACCGTCAAATCATATCGCAGAGCCTGGCAGAGGAGCATTCGGTCAAATGGGTCTTTGTGCAGTAACGGAAGTTTTATTAGTTT
>JAHFOW010000152.1 GCA_023261465.1 Planctomycetota bacterium | reverse complement strand
CGTACCTTCCCGCTGCGAGTTTTGTGCCTCCTTTAAGGGCGCAGGATGTGGGAATAAAAATTAACAGCAACGGGTTGCTTTATTCGCTCCCGTGTGTGGGCGCTTATGTGGGTGGTGATATTTCCTCCGGGGTGCTTGCAATTCGACTGGACAAGGCGGATGTCTTGTCATTGCTTATTGATATTGGCACAAACGGTGAGATAGTTTTGGGAAACAAGGATTGGATGGTATGTTGTTCTGCATCCGCCGGCCCTTCATTTGAAGGCAGCGGTATTTCCTGCGGAATGCGTGCGGCAAAGGGTGCAATTGAAAAGGTTACTATTACAAAAAATTACGATGTTCTATGTAAGACAATCGGGGATGCGCCTCCCAGCGGAATTTGTGGTTCGGGACTCCTGGATTGTCTTGCCAACCTGACAAGAAGCGGTGTTATTGACCGGACGGGCAATTTCCAGAAAGGGATAGAGACCGACCGTCTGAGAAAAACAGAGAATGGGTATGAATTTGTCCTGGTCGATAAAAGTGAAACTTCTACAAAAAGGGATATTGTTATTACTCAGGCCGATATTCAAAATCTGATACGGTCCAAGGCTGCTATTTATTCGGCGATTTCCACGTTGCTGGAATCCATGGGCATGAGCGTAAATGACATTGAGCAGCTTTATCTGGCTGGCGGTTTTGGCAATTATCTGGATATACGGAGCGCTATAACCATCGGCATGCTTCCTGATGTATCTGTTTCAAAGGTACAATTTGTGGGGAATACCTCCGTGATAGGAGCGAAAATGTCTTTGTTCTCAAAAGACGCTTATGAAGTTGCCAGGACAGTTGCATCGAAGATGACCTATTTTGATCTCATGAGCAATAATAAATATATGGAAGAATATATGTCTGCAAACTTTTTGCCGCATACAAATATTGAAAAATTTCCCTCAGTCGTGGAAGAGTTGCTGGTTAGAAGTCGAGAAAATGAGAATCTGTGAAATTAAGAAAACTCAATTTTCAGGATTCCCAATTTTACAACTCTTCATCTTCTTTCTATTAATGATTATGAATTTCAATTGTTTAATGGTAATTTTACATGGCCTTTAACATAGCGGTTGCAGGAAAAGGCGGAACGGGTAAATCAACCCTTTCTGCCCTTATAATTCGATACATAACAGAAGAACTTGGCAAGCCGGTTTCTGCAGTAGATGCCGATCCAAATGCCTCTCTTGGCGCCTTGCTTGGGGTTCACGTGCAAAATACTATTGCCGATATCCGTGAAGAAATCCTGGAAAAGAAAGCTGATTTTGCAGGGATGTCCAAGGAGCGGTATATCGAGTATGCGATTGAAGAGTCGATTATTGAAAAAGAGAAATACGATCTTCTGACAATGGGCAGGCCGGAAGGGCCGAAATGTTATTGTTATGTAAACAACCTCCTTCGCAAGTATATGGACAAGGTGGGGACGACATATCCATTCGTTGTAACGGACAATGAAGCGGGGATGGAACACATCTCCCGAAGGACTACCAACAACGTAGATTTATTATTAATCGTCAGTGAGCCAACGGTGGTTGGTGTTTTGACCATACACCGGATTTTAAAATTGGCGGATTCGCTTCCGGTGTCTATTAAAAAAAAGTTATGTATACTTAACCGGGTGCCTAAAAGCGGCATTCACGAAAACCTCCAGCAGAAATTAGAGGAATTGGGGATTGAAATATCATCAATATTCCCGTTCGATGAGGAGGTCTATGACACGGCAGCGTGTGGCGCTTCAGTTTTTGAGATTTCCCGGGAAAATGATTTGTATGTAAAAATTGGCAAGTTTTTGCAAAAGCACATTCCGGTAAGTTTGCTCGAAAAGAGTTCAGGTGTTCAAGTATAAGATGCACGTTTAAATTTTTCTCTGTGTACCCTGTGGTTTAAAAATGGAATAGGAGTAAAGGTAATGGAAATACCAAGTGTTGCAGATAAGTGGTCGGGTGGCGTTAATGAAATCACCATCGGTGCCACAAAGGATAAAGGCGGTACCCGACAGAAGATAATCACCATCGGTGGCTCAAAATCCATTCCTTTTATGGATTTTGAGGGAAATCCCGGCCACAAACCGGTAATAGCAATGGACGTCTATGACGTGCCGCCTGAGGACTGGCCTGAGACCTTAACAAAGCATTACGCTGATGTGCTTGACAACCCGGCACAATGGGCAAAAAAATGCGTGGAACAATATGGGGCTGATTTGATTTGTCTCAAATTGGAAGGAATCCATCCTGATAAAGGCAATAAGAGCGCTGAAGATACGGTAAAAACGGTAAAGGCCATACTTGCGGCAGTGGGTGTGCCGCTGATTATCTGGGGCTGCGAGCACGATGAAAAGGACAACGAAGTAATGCCTAAGATAAGCCAGGCCGCAAAGGGTGAAAATTGTCTTATGGGGGTAGTAAACCAGGACAGCTACAAGACGCTTACCGCGACCTGTCTTGCAGATGGGCACTGCCTTATTACCTTAGCCCCTGTGGATATTAATATTGCAAAGCAGGTTAATATCCTTGTGTCTGAAATGGACTTCCCGCTTAACCGGATTGTGATGTTTCAGTCAACGGGCGCACTGGGTTATGGGATGGAGTATACGTATTCAATTCAGGAACGTGAAAGAATCGCAGCGCTCACCGGTGACAAAATGATGTCTATGCCGGTGATCTGTGACGTTGGTCATGAGGCATGGAGAACCAAAGAGTCAAAATCTGATGACAAAGAGATGCCGCAATGGGGGCCACGGGATGAGAGGGGGCCGATATGGGAAGCTATTACGGCGGTTGGCCTTTTACAGTCTGGCGCTGACATTCTTCGTATGAGTCACCCAATGGCGGTGGCAACCGTTAAAAAATGTATTGACCGTTTATACTAAAAGAAAGGATAAACATACTATGTTTTCTATAGCCGAACGCATCAACGGTATGTTTAAAGACGTACGAGAAGCTATAAAGAATAAAGACCCAAAAGCTGTTCGAGAACTAGCGATAAAACAAACTGAAGCAGGCGCATCATTCCTGGATGTAAATGTGGGAACAGCAGCAGCAGACCCTATCGATGCAATGAAGTGGTTGATTGAGGTTATTCAGGATACGGTAAAAACGCCCATTGCCATTGACAGCCAGAAATTTGATGTGCTAAAGGCTGGTTTGTCGGTGATCAGGAATGAGGTTTTGATAAATTCCACAAAGGCCGACCCTGAGGAATTGGATAAATACATGAGTTTGTCTAAAGATTATAATGCATCACTGATGTGCCTGACTATGGACAAATGCGGTATCCCTCAAGATGTTGAGCGGCGTATGGAGTTTGCTATGAAGATTGTTGAAAAGGCGGTAGAACACGATTTTGATCTTTCGAAGATATATATCGATCCGGTGCTTTTTCCGATTAATGTTGATCAGAAGCAACCTGCATATATGTTTGATATCTTTACTCAGATTAAAATGATTTCAGACCCGCCGCCCCATAGAAACGTTGGACTCAGCAATTTTTCTCAGGGCAGAAAGGAAAAGAGGCTTCTGGCCAGGACATTCCTGACGATGGGAATTTCTTACGGGCTGGATGCCGCCGTGATGGATGTGCTTGACAAAGAACTCATGGACGCTGCAATCTCAGCAGAAGTTATTATGAACAAGCATGTCTATACCGAAGATTACCTCATCGCATGCAGGAAGTAAGTTTTTTGAATTTCAAGATAATAATGGCGGCACGGACAAGCGAAATTTGTCTATGTTTTATTCGACTGTATAAAAATTTGAAGTAAATCTACTCATTTTAAAGGCACGATGAAAAGTCGTGCCTTTTCTTTTTATGAATAAAATGCACGAAATCAAGACGCGGGTTCGCTATCAGGAAACCGACCAGATGGGCATTGTTTACTATGCCAATTTCTTTACGTACTTTGAAATGGGCAGGACCGAATATCTGAGAAATCTTGGTTTACCCTATTCCGAGTTGGAAAAAGAGCACATATATTTTCCCGTAACAGAGGCGCATTGTAAATTTCGCGCCCCGGCCCTTTATGATGATATCCTGATAATTCAGACGTCTGTTGCTGAATTAAAGCACGCCACGGTGGAATTCAGTCATAAAGTAATTCGTGAACGTGATCAGAAACTTGTAGCCGAAGGTTTTTCCAAATTAGCCTGTCTCAACGCCAGCCGCAAACCCTCTCCTATGCCGGAAAAACTCAGGAAGCTTTTGCAAGAAACGACATGAATATTTGCGAGTGGCTGAGTACCTTTCATTTTATAAACAGTTTCTCACAACTCAACAATTCATACATGGTCAACAATGAGAAGCCTTTCTCATATCATAGGAGATACCTTTATTCTTTACTAAGTCCTTTTGGCTGTCCTGAAACATAAATTTCTCCAACCGATCCAATAGACCTTGCTTTTCTTTATCATTAAGAAACGTGGCCTGGAACGAGTTTTTTACCATCTGATAAATCTCATGGCGATCCAGGTTCAGCGCTTCTTGTATGGCCAGGAAATTCTCTGTTATATACCCGCCGAAATATGCAGGATCGTCGGAATTCACGGTGACACATAGTCCTAAACCAAGCAGATGTTTTACATTATGTTCTGCTAAGTTGTTAAAGACATGAAGCTTGACATTGGAAAGGGGACAAACGGTTAATGGTATCTGCTCCGCTACAAGCTTTTTTATCAATCGTGCATCTTCGACACAGTGAACTCCATGATCAATGCGTGATACCTTGAGTTTTTCCAATGCTTGCCAGATATATTCTGCCGGCCCTTCTTCACCTGCATGAGCTACGGTTAAAAATCCTTCTTCCATCGCTTTTTCAAATACAGGGGCGAATTTGTGCGGTGGATGGCCTACTTCTGATGAATCGAGACCAACTCCGGTAATCCATTCTTTGAATGGCAATGCCTGCCGCAAGGTTTTCATGGCCGACTCAATGCTAAGACATCGCTGAAAACACAGGATAAGTTTTGATGAGATGCCCAGTTGTTGCTGTGCATTCTGCAAGGCCTGATGTATGCCGGTAACTACCAATTCAAAGGGTATGCCCCTGTCGGTGTGGATCTGCGGGTCAAAAAATATTTCCGTATGGCATACATTCTGTGCGTGAATCCTTTTCAGGTATGCCCAGGTTATATCGTAGAAATCTTGTTTCTGGCACAGTACACGCACGCCTTCATAATAAATGTCCAGAAATGATTGGAGATTCTTAAATTTACAGGCCCTGCGTACTTCTTCTACGGAACTAAAAGGGAGTGATAGGCCGTTACGCCTTGAGATCTCAAACATGAGTTCAGGTTCGAGTGAACCTTCAATATGAATATGGAGTTCTGCTTTTGGAATGTTACGAATGAATGTTTTCAATGTATGCGTTGTTTTCATGTGGATAATAGTGCAAAATTGCAAATGGTGAATTTTAAATAAGAAAAAGTAATGTTTATGTTTTTCCCCGCTTGTCCATAAGTTCAATTATAGGAATTTCAAACTAAGAATATAGCATGGGATTTGTCCCGCAAAAGCGACATAAATGTCGCGCTACAATTGAATAAAAGCCGCCGAAGGCCTGATTTATTTCATGGTGGCCAGTATTATACCGTACCTTCCGTTTCAGGCAGTTCAATATTGCAGGGCGGCATGGACAGGCTATATCCCTGTAAGCCTTGAACAGGGATTGTTTGATCGTGCTTCACTCCCATACTGTTAAAACCCTGGCGTAGCATGGCCGCAACCAAATTGACCACCCCGTGCTCCCCTCTTTTGCAAGGTGGGGATAAAGGGGTGGTAAAAAACTTCCCAAAAAAGAAGTTTTTATACAGTAATACTATACAGCGAGTTATTGATCTAAATCGTCACGGATCATTACATAGTGGTTAATACCAGCCTCGTTGAATATCTCTCCAACGATCTCAAACCCATGTTTTTGGTAAAAGCCCGTGAGGTATGCCTGGGCATGTATCTTGAACTTCTTAAAACCAAGCTCTTTTGCAGTTAATATCATAAACTTGGTCAGTTTGTTGCCCAGATTCTTTCCACGATACGATTTTCGTATCGCAATGCGTTCCAGTTTTGCATACTCACCCAGTGCACGTATACGGCCTGCTGCAAATGGGTCTCCATCCTCTTCTCCTAAAACGTGTGTTGCAGCGTAATCATACGTGTCACGTTCTATCTTATATGGAACTCCCTGTTCTTCAATAAACACTATACCGCGTACGATAAATACCTTGATCAAGTCGTCTAGATTTGTTACTACTCTAAACATTTTGAATATAACCTGGTATAAATACTCAGTTAAAGTTAGAAGTCAGAAATTAGAAGTTAGAAGATGTGTAGGATGGGTTAAGCGGAGCGAACCCATCATTTCCTCTAAATTAAGGAAGCGTTTGTATTTAAAATACCACGAAATACTCATATTTACAAGGTAAAAGAGCTATTGAACCGAAGAGTACCGCCCTCTGTGTTAATAATAGTTGGACACTTTACCCCATATAGTTTAGTGTAGGGCGTAAAGGAGAAAAACTATGAAAAATAATGGTTCATTCGTAGAAAAGTTGAAATCAGGGATACAGGGATATATGAGTAGGGAGATGAAAGGCAAACAAGGGAAGTAAAGGGTAGCATCGAATTTCAACCGTATGTAATATGGTTTTGTAACAGATGTTTACCCCAAGACAAAAAACAAAAAGGCTGTAATAGCCTTGTATTTATTGTCTTTTACGTCTACTGGTAAGTGGTACTGTCAACAATTTTGTGTAAATTCTTTTTCAGCGATTTGTTTAAAGAAGGGTAGATTGTCATTCGCCTTCCCTACAGGAGCCGTTCTCCAGGCTAATTCCATTTTTAACGAAATAA
>JAHFOW010000151.1 GCA_023261465.1 Planctomycetota bacterium | reverse complement strand
AGGAGCGTTTTCAATTGCCTTTCATCCCGAAAGAAGAACGTCTCTTTGATCAATAGAAGATCGAGCAATTCTTCAAATTCTTTTCTTCCCGCGTCATTATTTATAATGAACGAATAATAAGCATCGTAATCAAGGATGCCCAGTGCATGCATCCTGGTATCCAGATTCATTTTAAATGAAGTCTGCTTACTATCGCCAATATAGACGCCTGAACGATTCTCTATAAATTGCCGAAATTTATCAAAGTCTGTTTTTGATAATACGTGATTGGTTATCATAATATCTGGTTTATATAGCTATTGTGAACGATGGTGAAGCAACTTAAACCTCTGCAATACAAGAGATTGCTTCGTCACTTCGTTCCTCGCAATGACATAGGTGCGGTATGCTTTTTTCTGAAACGATATAACTAAAGTACGCATACCCGGTTTCTCCCATCGCCCTTTGCCTTGTAAAGCGCTTTATCGGCCTTGCTGATGAGGTCATCCACGTTTTTAATATCCGTACCCGGATAGTGGGCGATGCCAATGCTGATCGTACAATGGATTTCTCTGCTTCCGTCTCCAAAATTATACTGTTCGATATTTTTTCTTATCCGTTCAGCAAAGGTTAGACATTCTTCCACCCTTGTATCTTGAAGGACAATTGCAAACTCCTCGCCGCCATAACGGCCTACCGTATCATAAATTCTCACGTTTGCCTTTAAAATCTGAGATAATGAGTAGAGCACCGTATCACCCTGAAGGTGGCCATACGTATCATTGAGCCTTTTAAAATAATCCATATCCAGCATCATAAAAGAGAGCGGCAAATTGTCCCTTACTGCCTTTGAGTATTCTTTATTGAGCACTTCATATAAAAATCCATGGTTATAAATACCGGTTAAACTGTCGGTAATTGCGAGTCTTTTTACCTTGTTGTAAAGCCATGAGTTTTCCATAATGACGTATGCCTGCTTCACGACCGTCCTGAGAAACTCTTCTTCTGTATCCTCCATCCTTTCGGAAATATCGTGCGCCAGGATGACCATTCCACCGAGCTTGTTAACATGTCTTATGGGTACATTGTAAAAATACTTTTTTTGTTCTTTCTCATTATTTGCCTGCGTTACTTTATCAGCATCAAGCACGGATATTCCGCGTGTAGGACTTAAGAAAATATCTTGTGATTTTAATAAGTCCATGGTATATTCCTGAACCTCATTCAAATAGTGTTCGCTTACGGTATGGTTAATCTTAAAAAAGCACTCCGCATTCCGTTCATCCAAAGCCACAATTGCCGCCACGTGATAATCCATAATTTTTGCCAGCGTACCCATTACAAGCTCAACCGTAGCCCTAAAGTCATCCAGTCCTTTCTCGATCAATAAATTCATTTCATTCAATACCGTGGCCTCAAACAATTTTCTATCGAGCAAGTCATTTACCTTGGTAACAATATCAACCGCATTAATCAGACTGCTTCTCCTGATGAGAGACGCTTTCTGGACAACCTTCTGCTTCTTTTCTAAAAGCCCCCTGATTGTTTCGAGCAGTATGGTAAGTTCGGACTCTTTGGATAAATAGGCGTCCGCTCCTGTCTGCATACCCCAATATTTATCACTCGCCTGATCCTTGACCGTTAACATGATAATGGGAACGCTACTGGTTTCCGGATCGGTTTTTAATAAACGGCAGGTCTGGTATCCGTTCATCTTGGGCATCATCACGTCAAGGAGTATTAAATCGGGCAATTCCTTAAACGTCTTCTCAATTGCTTCAATTCCATGAGTTGCGGTAATCGTCTCATATCCATTATTGCACAGAAATTTGCCTATAACCTCCAGGATCAATGGGCTATCGTCTACAACTAAAATTGTCTCTTTTTTCATGTATAGACTCCTCGGTTTATTTTGGAAAGAAACGTTTCAATATTTCTGAGAAGAATATCGAATAAAAACATCGCATGATGTCCATTTCATTCGCCATTCATTGTTTAGCGTTCGATATTCGATATTAATAAAGCGCCAGATGCAACCATACAGAGTCTATACAAAAAGTCAATCATCGTGTCATTGCGAGGGTTTTTTCCGAAACAATCTCCTGAAATTATTATAATGAGGGAAAGATTGCTTCGCTTGCAATGACACCTAAAACCCGACTTTTTACACAAACTCTAAAGGGTCGCCTTACACCCTGTTTTTATTCATGGTATTGAGGGCACAGATAATATCCTCTATAGATAAGACCTTATTTGCCGCCCCCATCTCTATAGCGACCTTCGGCATACCAAAAACCGTGCATGACTCTTCAGATTGCGCTATGGTAAAACCACCCTTGTCTTTAATATGCTTTAAACCCTTCGCGCCGTCTGCGCCCATCCCGGTAAGCAATACAGCGATCGTGCTGTCACCATATACTTCTGCAAGAGAATTAAATAAGATGTCAACCGATGGTTTTACGCCATTCACCGGTTCACCCTGAACCAATCCAAATGTTCTTTTCTCACGGACTATGGTGTGGCATCCATTAGGGGCAACGAATACATGCCCTTGTTCTATCTTTTCGCCTTCCTGTGCCAGCTTGATGGGCACCTTACAGTTATTTCCAAGCCATTCGACAAAACTCTCTGTAAAACCTGCGGCCATGTGCTGAACAATCACAATGGACGCATTACAACCTGGTGAAATGTTTTTTAATATCTGCATAATGATTGACGGCCCGCCCGTGGATGCGCCGATGGCTATGATTTCGTAATTATGGGATGCCTGGTGAAGAACTTGTTCTTTATGCCTGAAAATTTCCTGCATTTTGCCTTTTATATGGGTTATTACTTTTGCCTTCGATATTAACTTAACCTTTTTAACGAGCACATTTGCCATCTCATCCCAGGTTGTATTCTCCACGAGAGAAGGTTTCTCCATCGCATCCACAGCCCCGGCCGCTAGAGCATTAAAGGTAGTATATGCCCCTTCCTTTTCAAGAACAGAGGAAAGAACAAGGATTGGGGTTGGACAATATGCCATAATCTGCTCGGTAGCTTTAAGACCATCCATTACCGGCATATTGATATCCATGGTAATGACGTCTGGCTTAAGCCGCTGTGCACATTCTATAGCCTGCAGGCCGTTTTCGGCTATCCCGACAACCCGGATTGCGGGGTCTTTTTCCAGAATATTTTTTATGATTTCTCTGGTAAGTTCAGAATCATCAACAATAAGCACCTTAATTATTTCAGACATATATTGCCTTATTTTTTGTTCATATCCAGGAATTTCAATGCAAATCGTAGCGCGGGTGGTTTATCCCTGTAACTGTTTGCACATTTCAAACCGTTTAAGCGGCTTAAACGGCTTGAATCGTTTATTGCCAACCACAAGATATCTGCGCTACAATAAAAGTCGCCGAAGGCTAATGTATGGTATTGAAATTACTCCCCAATCAGCCTTTTTATTGTATAAAGAAGGCTGCTCTGGTCAAATTCTTTTTTCAGAATATACGCATCCGCTCCTACCTCTATACCTTTCCTCTTATCTTCGACCTTCTCCCGGGCGGTTACCACAACAACAGGTATGTCTTTCAGCCGCTTATCGGACCTGACTTTTGCCGTCAATTCAAATCCGTTCATCCTCGGCATATCGATGTCAGTAACTAATAAATCATAGTGCTTCATGTGCAATTTATCTATCGCGTCAATTCCGTCATTGGCCACATCAACCATATAACCCGCATTCACGAGGATATTTCTTTCCAGTTCTGCAGTAATCATGGAATCTTCAGCAATCAGGATCATATGCTTCCCTGGTTTTTCCGCCTGTGCCCTCTTTCGCTCAGAAAGCATGCCGCCCGATTCTTTCGCGTTGATAAGCTCCTGCATGTGGAGTATCAAGACAATCTCTCCTGTTCCAAGGGTTGTAACTCCGGAGAAATATCGGGGTCTTTTTAAATAACCGGCAAATTCGCGAAAAACGATCTCTTTTTCGCATAAGAATTCATTTACCATAAAACCAATCTTTTTCCCATCTGACCGGGCAATAATAATAGGGACACTCTTGTTCCTGTTTTCCGCCTCTTTTTCCAACATAAAGATATCGGCCATGCGAACGAGGGGAATTGTTTGATTATAAATAAAAACAGACGCTTTTCCTTCCAGGGTTTTTACATCGTTTGGATAAATATATGCGATTTGTTCAATGCTATTCGATGGAATAGCAAAGGGCGTGTCTCCAACCCTGACAACCAGCACGTTTATGAGTGCAATGGTTGTTGGCACTTTTAAAACAAACCGGCTGCCAAGACCCATCTGAGATTCAATAACCAGGGAACCGTTCAGTCTGTCAATCACAGTCTTTACAACATCAAGGCCAACACCCCGTCCCGATGTATCGGTAATTATCTTGCTTGTGCTAAACCCCGGCTTCAGGATAAATTCATAAACTTGCTCATCTGATAGTATTTGCGCATTTTCTGTAGTCAGAAACCCCTTTCGGATTGCCGTTTCCTTTACCCGTTCCCTGTCGATACCTTTTCCGTCGTCTCCTATTATGACCAGCACATTTTCACCCTCTTGTTTTGCGCTAAGGGTAATAACACCTGTGCTTTTCTTTCCCGAAGATATGCGGACGGGCGGTTCTTCTATACCATGATCTACCGCATTTCTCAGTAAATGTACCAGGGGATCTTTTAGCATATCGATAACAATATTGTCCAACTCTACATCGCCGCCGGAAATGACCAGTTCAATTTCCTTATTGAATTGCCGGGCAATATCCCTTATCAGACGAGGAGCCATATCGAATATGGTTGAAACAGGTTGCATACGCATGGACATTACCTGTTGACGAATGTCTTCCGTAACCGTATCCAGTTTAACAACGTCCCCCTTATACGCCCCACTATTCCTCGAAAGCTCATCGAACAAACATTTTTCCATGGTATTGTATCGCGTAATAATCTCGTGCAAATTTTTATTAACAAATTCCTGCGGCCTTAAATAGACATCCATCTCGGTTTTTATCTTCTTTAATTGCTTTACATAGTGATTAACTTTTAACATTTCTTCGTATCTTTGATGGAACGCCATCTGAGTCATAATTAATTCAACCAGTTGATTATATAAGACGTGGATCTTCTCCATACCTATGCGTATAGTCTTTTTATTTTCCTGGATAACTTTTCCTTCATCTGTAGCCTTTTTTTGTTCTCCCTCCGGTTCGGACACTCCAGAAGGGGGTATATGGCTTTCTTTATACATCTCATTGGGTTTTGCCGTATCTGAGGGTGGCTGTGCATATTGGGGGGAATTAGTACCTGCGCCTGATTTTTCGGGTTGTTCCGGCAATTCTGCAGAGGATGCTTGTGCCGCACCGCTCTCTTCCGTAATGAGTGGTGGCGGAGACGCCTCATTCCTTGTTTGATCAACATAGCCGCTTAAAACCCCTTCCAATTGACCACACATATCCTGTATATCAATGGGCGTCTGCGCATCCTTCAATTTTGTTTCTACCATATTTGCGAGGGTATCCAGGGCGCGAAAAACAACGTCATAGAGTTCTTTTGTGGTTTGCAGACCTTTCTCTTTAATTTTCACAAACACATCCTCTACCTTATGGGACAAATCTACGATATCATTAAATCCCATCATCCTGGCTGTACCCTTTAAGGTGTGTATCCCCCGCATAATTTCTTTCAATAATTCGAGGTTGGCAGGGTCTTTTTCAAAGGCCAGGATTGCCCCATTTACTTTTTGTATCCTATCCCTGTTTTCATCGGCAAACTTCGGGATAAAGGCTGTTAAATCAAAACCATTGCTCATAATTATCCTTAAAACATAGGATGTTCAAATGAAAGATAATAAAAATAGCATCATCTCTTTAAAATTAACAGCGTTGATTGGTTTTTACCTGTAAAATATTTACGCATGAAAAAACCCTGTTTACATCCAGCATTAATATCAAGGTATCTTTCATGCTGAATACACCGAGAAACAACTGCCTTGACAGGTGCTTTTCTACAAATACCGGAATATGCAGTATATCTTTTTCTGCAACCTGAAAGATATCGATTACTTCATCTATCGGAATTACCCATTCGTTATCTGAAAATGATACCATAATAAAATGAGTCAACCAATTCTTTTCCGCCCCTGCATTCAAAAAATCAAACACCGGCGTTTTTCGTCCATCAATTTCAACAAATCTATCTGATGGGACAGAAGAAAAGGCATCGTTGACCACCGTAGGATTTTTTGATACGGACAGTACATAGGCCGTATCAATACCAAAGTAAAATCCATTTGTTTTAAAGACCAGGACATTTATCATGCGCCACCAAATACAACAAAAATATTCCTAAAATTCAAAATAATTTGTTAAATATTTCTTTAATCTTTCTTCTCCAGGTCGGCTATATATCCTCTCAAATGATTAATTCTTGCACGTACCGTAAGGGCGGAACTGAACCCTAAAACATTAAACATCCGATTTTCTATAATAAAACTGAGGTGCCTTTCCAGAAAATCGGGCAGGCCGCGAGGGTCGAAACCCGCCTTATATGCATATAAAACACCTAACGTATCCGCATCGTATTCAAATTCATCAAGGTGTATATTCAACAACATAAACGCCGAAGAAAAGTCGTCTTTATTCTCTGCACGGGAAAGAATTTTGCTAACTTCCCGATACAATTTTGATACATGCCGCAGAGACGCATGGGCAACTTCATGTCCGACAATGCCGGCGACTTCGTCTTCCGTATGTGCAAATCTGAGCAAACCGTAGGTCAGGTAGATATGCCCGCCAGGTGCGGAAAATGCATTAATGGACAGTGACCGTATGATATCGCAGGTAAAGGGAAGGGTTTTTCTGTCAGATACACCCAGGATTCTCCGGGTAATT
>JAHFOW010000018.1 GCA_023261465.1 Planctomycetota bacterium | reverse complement strand
GAGTAAAATAAAATTATAAAAGGAGAATCCACATTGGAAAAGTTAAAAAATCCTGATGACCTTGTAAAATACCGGAAATCGCTTGAATCAAAACACCGTCCGGATAAGATACGCATTTTTATCTGCACCACAGGCTGCAGGGCGCTTGGCGCAGACGAAGTGTGTAAGGCATTTAAGGCTGAGATAGAAAAGCAATCGCTTTCGGATAACCTTGAAATTGTAGATACGGGCTGTCAGGGTCTGTGCGCCAGGGCACCTGTCCTGACCATTGAACCGATGGGGATTTTCTACGGCAGGGTAACAGAAACAGACGTTCCGGAAATTATCTCGCGCACCATCCAGAAAGGTGAAATTATTGAAAGGCTTTGCTATACGGAAGCAGGGAAACGCACCCCGTATATCCGGGATATTCCCTTCTACGGTAAGCAAAAGAAGATCGTGCTCAAGAATTGCGGTAGTATCGATCCAAAAAGTATTGATGAATATATCCTGCGAGACGGCTACGCCGCTATTTCAAAGGTACTTGCTACCATGACGCCCGACGCTGTTGTTAATGAAGTTAAAAATTCAGGCCTGCGCGGGAGAGGCGGCGCGGGGTTTCCCACAGGGAATAAATGGGAGTTTGTGAAAAAGGCACAGGGTGATATTAAATATCTGGTATGTAACGGGGACGAAGGCGATCCGGGCGCTTTTATGGACCGTGCAGTCCTTGAAGGCGATCCCCATTCCGTTATCGAAGGGATGCTTGTCGGCGCTTATGCAATTGGGTCAAGGAAGGGTTTCATCTATGTGCGCGCAGAATATCCCATTGCCGTGGAGCATCTGAAAATTGCCATAGAACAGGCTAAAAATCTCGGTCTTTTAGGCGATAACATACTGGGAACAAACTTTAGTTTTGACCTGGAAATCAAGATGGGCGCAGGTGCATTTGTTTGCGGGGAAGAAACAGCCCTCATTGCTTCTATAGAAGGGAAGCGCGGCATGCCGCGTCCGCGTCCACCATTTCCTGCAACGAGCGGTCTCTGGGGTAAACCCACAAATATCAATAACGTAGAGACCTTTGCAAACGTACCGGTCGTCATTCTCAAAGGCTCAGAGTGGTACAAAGCCATTGGAACGGAAACGAGCAAAGGCACAAAGATTTTCGCCCTTGCAGGAAACGTGAAAAATACCGGTCTCGTTGAAGTGCCCATGGGCACCACGCTGCGTGAAATTGTGTTCGACATCGGCGGCGGTATTCCGGGACGCAAGAAATTCAAGGCAGCCCAGATGGGAGGTCCTTCAGGTGGTTGTGTGCCTGCCCAGCACCTTGATCTGCCAATTGATTATGAAACGGTCAAAGAAGTGGGCGCCATTATGGGATCCGGCGGTCTTATCGTCATGGATGATTCGACGTCCATGGTAGAAATTGCGCGATACTTCATGGAGTTTTGTCAGGACGAATCCTGTGGAAAGTGCGTGCCGTGCAGAATCGGGACCAAGAGGATGCTCGACACCCTCTCGCGTATTACAAATGGAGAGGGAAAGAAAGAGGATATTAGTTTATTAAAGGAACTTGCAGAGGTTACCAAAACGGCTTCCCTGTGCGGATTGGGACAAACAGCGGCAAATCCCGTGCTCTCTACCATTCGTTATTATCTCAATGAGTACGAAGAGTTAATTAATAAAAAAGAAGCGCAACCTGCAGCACAACCAGCTACTGCAACATAGCATATAAATTAGGTTTTGCACGGCAAAACAAAACGACTTTTTGTTGTAGCGCCGAAGCCTTGTGGTCGGCCAACGGCGTGGGATAAACCCCCGCGCTACGATTTGTATTGAAATTAAATTAGGCTGCCTTTGGCAGCGACTTTTAAGCTCCCCTCTAAAAAGAGGGGCTGGGGGTGTGTTATGGAAACTTACACACCCCTTAATCCCCTCTTTTTAGAGGGGAAATCATACTTGATTGAAATTCCTAAACGTTTAAATAACATACTTCAAAAAGATAGTTGGGTCAGCTTCGCCTGACCTGACCTACTTTCCAGGGTGAAATTATGAAAGTACTCCTCATTGGTGCAGGGAAAGGCGGATCAGCGCTTTTGCCTATTTTGCATGAGGATAAGGAAATTGAGATTGTTGGGGTTGTAGATAAAAACCAGGACGCAGAAGGACTAAGGATTGCGCGACAGTATAATATTCCCACGTACACAACGTATGAACCTTTAATAAAAAAGGGGAATTTGGACGTTATCATCAATGTCACGAGGAATACACAGGTACTTATTGACATTGAAAAAAACAAACATCATACCACTGAGATTCTGGGCGGCTTAAGCGCCAAACTCCTCTGGAACCTTGTAGAAGAAAGGAAAAAAAAAGAGGAGGAAATACAGAAAAGCCTTTCCGAGCAGAAGGCGCTTTACCGGATCGGTATTATGATTTCTTCTGCAATCGCCATGAACGACGTCTTTCAAACAATCGTCAGGAGCGGCCTGGAGGTAACAAACACTCCGGCAGGAAGCCTTGCGCTCTATGACGCAGAAAAGAACGAAATGGAACTTGCCGCAGTGTACGGTTTTAGCCCTGAATTTTCTTTAAAAGCAACCCGATGGAAGGTGAGACCTGGCGGCCTTACCAGCACCATCCTTTTTCAAAAGAAACCTGTTGTGGTATCGGATATCAGCCAGGAATCGTTTATTGATACACGAGTGATTATGGCCGAAGGAATTCGCTCTCTGGTAGCAACCCCTTTGTTTACCGAAGATAAAATTGTGGGTATCCTCTATGTTGATGATTATAAGCCCCGCTCTTATACCCAAAGGGATATCTCTATCCTTGAGCTCCTTGCAACACAGGCAACCATTGCTATCAAAAAGGCAAAAACACGACAACAACTTGAACTCAAGAACAAAGAACTCAAGAGAATGATGGATTACTTACAGAACATTCTTGATAACTCCGCCGATATGATTATTACCACAGATACAGAAAATAATGTCGTAGAATTTAATAAAGGGGCTGAGGATATACTCGGATATTTACAGAGAGAAACGGTCGGAAAGCCTTTGCATGAATTCTTTGTAAATCCGGAACACTGCGCCTTTCTCCTTGATAAGGTCAATCAGGAATGCAAGATATCCAACCATGAAACACAGTTCATCACAAAGCAGAAAAAGATCATTGATATCAGCCTTACCCTTTCACAGCTCAAAGATTCTGCGGGGAGTATGATAGGAACGGTTGGCATTAGCAAGGATATCTCGGAATTCATAAGAACCCAGGCGCAACTCATCCAGGCAGGAAAACTCGCTGGCATAGGCCAATTAGCCGCAGGCATTGCCCACGAAATCAATAATCCGCTCACGGGTGTTTTAGGGTATGCAAAAAGACTCATGAAAAAGGCAGAGGACGAGGAACTCACGAAAATCAAAGCTTTTGAACCTTTCCCCAAAGAGATGAAACTAATCGCCGACTCGGCGATGCGCTGCAAAAAAATCATTGATGGTCTCCTGAAATTTTCCCGCACTTCGGATATGGCGAGCGTCGGCGTAAATATGAATGAAGTAATCGAAGAATCCCTCGTATTATTTGGCACTCAGTTGTCATCACAAAATATTGAATTAGTCAAGATTCTGGATCCCCATATTCCTACGATTTGCGCAAATCATACACAGATGCAGCAAGTTTGTACTGATATTATTATAAATGCATTACAGGCCATGCCCGGCGGGGGCAAACTGACGATTGCAACAAGACCAAAAAATTCCGCTGCCCTTGAAATAGAATTTACCGACACGGGGGAAGGCATTCCCCAGGAATATTTAACGAAGATATTCGAGCCTTTCTTTACTACGCGCGAACCTGGCAAGGGAACGGGACTGGGATTATATATGATTTACAGGATCTTGCAGGAACACCACGGACGTATAGAGGTAAAAAGCGAAGTTGGAAAAGGGGCAACGTTTATTATAACGTTACCATGCGTGCGCTCAGGCAAAAAAACATAAATTTAACAAAATAGAGAGGACAAACCATGGCTAATGAAAGAATCCTGGTAATAGACGATGAAGAAATTATTTGCAATTTACTCAAAGATACCCTGACGGACGAAGGATATCAGGTAGAAGCAGTAACCAGTAGCACGGAAGGGCTCGGAAAACTTGTCAGGGGAGAACCCTTTGATATTGTTATTACTGACATTCGTATGCCCAAAAAGGATGGGATGCAGGTGCTCAGGGAAGCAAAAGAGCGCATCCCCGACCTGATTATAATTATCATAACCGGATACCCAAGCATCGAAACTATCCGCGAATCAAGCGCGTGCAACGCATTCGATTATATTACAAAACCACTCGATCCCGATGTGGTAAGTGATTGCGTCAAACGCTCCCTCAGTACACGAAAATTATCCAGAGAACTCAAGGTACCGGAAAAGCCGCCGAGTATACTGGTCGTGGACGATATGCAGTCAGCGCTGTTCCTTTCCGAAGGGATATTGCAGGACGAAGGTTATCATGCGGAAATTGCGCAGAACGGGCAGGATGCCCTTGCACTCTTCAAACAAAAACATTTTGACATCGTCATTGCTGATCTCCACATGCCCGGTATGGACGGTATAGAACTCCTGAATAACATTAAAAAGATAAACATAAAGACCCTCGTTATTATCATGACGGCGCGTCCCGGTATTGATTCTGCCATTGAAGCCTTCCGTCATGGCGCTTATGATTATATCACCAAGCCGATTGATGCAGATACCATCATCAATACCATTCAGCGCGGATATGAAAAGTACCACCTCGAACTCAATGCGGATAAGCTCCTGAAGCGTCTTCAGGATTTACGACAGCAGATGATGAATGAAAATGCCACCCTCCTGAGAGAAAAGGAATTGGCGAACTCTGTTTTTAATGCAGCGCCTGATATTATCATTTCCACAGATGAACATGGCAATATTCGCGCAATCAATACTGTTGCCCTGGAACTTCTGGGCTATAAAAATGATGAACTCCTGGGAAAACCCGTTCATAATATCTTTGACGAGAAAAAGAACTTTTTCAAGGGAGCGGATTACGAAAAAATGGTGAAAGAGGGCAGGATTTATAACTACCCGCTTACCTGCACAACAAGTAAAGGCAATAAAATCAAGACTATCTGGTCTGGCGCCCTTCTTGTTGACAAAGAAAAAGTGGTAAAAGGTATTGTGGGAATTGGGAGGAAATAGTAAAATCAAATTATTTAACAATTTCAATATTGTAGAGATGCGAGATTATGCGTCTCTACCGGTGCATTTTTAAAGTCGCCGAAGGCTTACTGTATTATGAAAATTATCTCTGTTACCGGAACAGCCAGCGGGGTGGGAAAAACAACTGTTGTACGATTCTTACTGCAACACCTCGACGATTTTTCCGCCTTAAAAATTACGACAAAACACGAAGGCAGTTGCACCAGGCATTCGGATTGCAATATATGCGAGACGATGGTGTATCCGTACAAGGTCACGATTGATCCCCTCCAAATCAACCAGGAAGGCAAGGACACCGCCCTCTTTAAAAACGCCGGGGCGCGAAAGGTCGTCTGGCTTCAAACCCATTCGGAGTGTTTAAAAACAGGTATAGGCGAGGCATTAACCCATTTTGGCGAACATGATTTTGTCCTTGTGGAGGGAAACAGCTTTCTTCATACCCACAATGCCGATATCTGTATCCTCGTTACCACCCCACGGGAAACGAAGATCAAGCGTTCTACAAGACAAATCATTTCCAAGATCGATATTGCAGTAATCAATAAATACAACGATGATTCTCAGGATTGCATCACACAAACACAGGAACGACTTCACCAGATAGGTTGTTATGCCCCCATTTTCATCATAAATCCCTTACACCCCAACTACGCCCCAAACGAAGTATTTCTTAATCATATCAAGGAAATGATAGGACAACCAGTTTCCTCCTGGAGTGAACATTAGTGTATCGTTTCAAAAAATAGTATACAGCGCAAAATGTCATTGCCCGGAGAACACAGAGAAGTAAAGGGAGTGGGAGGATTTTGTATAATTTTTCCGATTATCCTTTATCGCATACTCTGCGACCCCGGCGTTCTCTGCGGTGGACCGAACTGTTACGTTTTTTCCTGGTGTCTTTGCGGCGAAAAGAGTCGCCGAAGGCTTGATTTGGATATAGGTCAATTAATTGCTTGTCCTTTACTACCAACCAACCCTTTTTTATTACCGTCTGTACATGGTTTACGCCAAAATAGTACGGCAACTGATTATAGTCATGGATATCAAGAATTATAATATCCGCCTGTTTGCCGACTTCTATACTTCCCACCCAATGCGCCATTTCCACCGCATGTGCCCCGTTTATGGTAGCGGCATTGATTGCCTCTGACGGTGTCATACCCGACTTAAGGCATGCCAGGGAAACGATCATCTGCATATTTTCACAGGGGCATGTGCCAGGATTGAAATCGGTTGCCAGGGCAACAGGTAATCCGTGGTCAATCATTTTCCTTGCCGGTGCATAGGTATCCTTCATCAGGAAAAATGGTACCCCCGGTAATAATACGCATAGTATGCAACTCTTTTTTATGCTCAATATATCGCGCAGATTGATATTGTCAAGATGGTCTGCTGATACCACGCCGAGTTTAACCGCCAGCGACACGCCGCCAATATCCTTAAATTCATTCGTGTGAATTTTGAGTTTAAACCCCAGTGATTGAGCAGCCTTTAAAATTTTTTCGGATTGTTTTGCATCAAATGCGCCGTCATCGCAAAATACATCACAAAAGATTGCATAAGGTTTTACTGCCGGCAGCATATTACATACGAAATTGACGTAAGCTTCAGGGTTTGATTTATACTGAGGGGGGATAACGTGAGCGCCTAAAAAGGTTGGGACGATGTCTATGGAATGGGTTTGCTGTAAATAGTGAATCGTCTTGAGAATTTTAAATTCATTTTTCTCGTCGAGCCCATATCCGCTCTTGATCTCCACGGTGGTTGTGCCATGTAAAAGCATGGTATCGAGGTGTTTTTTTGATGCCTCTGTAAGTTCCTGGTTTTTTTGTTTCCGGGTATTTTCGACGGTATTGAGTATCCCGCCGCCTTTTTTTAAGATTTCCGAATATGTATTTCCCTGAATGCGTTGAACAAATTCCTGTGTACGGTCTCCTCCAAAGACTGCATGGGTATGGCTATCCACAAAACCGGGTAAAACGACCTTTCCTTCTGCATCAATAACCTGTGAAATCTTTCTGTCGTATTTTTTTCTGAGTTTCCTTGTTGTGCCAACGTCAATAATAATTCCATCCTTAACTGCAATGGCCCCGTTCAGAATAATTCCAAGGTCGTTCATATTCTGAGATGTTTTGGGTTTTTCTGTCGCGCCTGCAATGGTTAGCAGTTGGCCGCAGTTATGTAAAAGAAAGTCAGGAATTATTTCCATCAGGCGTCTTCTTGTTGCAATATTTTTTATATTCTTCAACGGTATTTAAATTTACCAGGGATTGTGCAGAGGTATCCAGTCCGGCAAATTCTTTTGTGTCAACAATCCGTACTCTTACTTCGGGAAGAAAATCTATGATTCGCAGTCTCCCTTCATGAATACAACGTTGCATGGGTTCTATGCAATTTCTGGAGTAAAAGGCATGCATCGGTTCCAGTCCCCGTGAAGTCTGAGGCACGACGGCGTCATAGTCATCGGTTAATCCTTTAAGATAGAGAATAACCTCTTCTCTAATAAACGGCATATCGCAGGCGACGACAAAGGCATGGAAACTGGTTGCACGGATAAGTCCCGCCGAAATGCCGCCGAGAGGTCCCTTCTCCGGGATGATATCAGGAACAATGGGCAAGTTCAGGTTCTTATAGAGAGAACTATCGTTTGCTGATATAAGAATCTCGTCAAAAATCTTCCTGAGAATGGACACCTGATGTTCTATAAACGTTTTATCTCCAAACCTGAGCAACGCCTTAGGAGAACCCATTCTCCGGCTCTTACCGCCCGCCAGTATTATTGCAGTCACTCAATAATCTCCCCATTACGATGAAAACCAAAAAACATTGACACTTTAATTTTAACTGTGATATAATCCAAACTTAAATTTTTATATTTTACCTCAATTCTATGATAATTTCTAAAACAAACGAGCGCTGTTCATGAAGATTTTTACAAAGGTTTCTCTTGCCACATGGTTGCTTTCCACGGCAATTCTTTTTACCCGCATAGTTTATGCAGATACTCCCAATACCGGCAAATCTGCGAAAGGTGCGCCTCTGATTATAACGGATAAAAATGTTGTTGCAATTGTTAATGATCAGAAGGTTACCCGTCAGGAACTTTATAATTTGTTGATAGATACGTATGGAGAGGATGCCCTTGACGTCCTTATCCGGCGGACGTTAATCTGCCAAACGGCAAAGAAGGAAGGGGTAGTGGTTACAAAATCAGAAGTGGATGAAAAGTTAAAGTCCCTTGTTAACAACGAAATTGATGCCTTGCTTCGTAACTATCGTTTAAAAGATAAGGCAGATCTCGAAAAAGAACTGAATAAGGTTGGCAGCAGTCTTGCGCAACTGGAAGATCGGGTGTCCAGGAGGATGGGAAAACAGGCAGAAATAGAACTCCTTGCCGAAAAAACTATGGAAAAGACAGTTGTTCCTACAGAGGATGAATTACAAAAGGCATACGAAGAGGAATATGGGGAAAAGATCGATGCTTGCCAGATTGTCTTAAAAACCCGGAGAGAAGCAGAGGAAACTCTCAAAAAATTACAGTCAGGGGCGGATTTTGCCACCCTGTCAAAAAATGATTCCATTGACCGTGCTTCCGCAATTAAGGGTGGAAAGATGCAGCCTTTCAGCCCAAAGTCAGGAATTGGCCCGGAAGTATCACATCTAAAGGCTGGCGAACTCAGCGATATTATTAAGACTGACTATGGATACCATGTTGTTAAAATTTTAAACAAAATACCGGCCAGTAATAAGAGTTTCAAAAGTGTTAAAGAAGATTTGGGAAAGATGGTCAGGAATCGGCTCTATAGAGACCGGCTTGGACCATGGTTAATCAATCTCATAGAAAATGCATCGATTACGAAGAATTTGTCATACGAATAGCACGATTGCACAGGATTTTCACTTTATTTATGCGGTTTGCAGAGCGAAGAGCCTCTTCGCTCTCCATTGAATTGAATGTTAAGGAATTTTAATATTGCAGAGACGCGAAATCTTGCGTCTCTGCTGCGCTCACTGAATTTATAGAAAATATCCAATGCCAGAAGATTTTGTGATTAACGTTGCCAATAGGGTAAAGCAGTTGCCGCCTTATTTATTTGGTAGATTAAACGCTCTTAAATATGAAAAACGACGCAACAATATTGATGTTATAGACCTGGGAATGGGAAATCCTAACGACCCCACTCCGCAGCCGATTATTCAAAAATTATGCGAAGCAGTTCAGGATCCAAGAAACCATCGGTATACCGTATCGGCCAATGGTATATTCAACCTCAGGCGCGAGATTGCCAAATATTATGAAAAGCAATTCGGTGTAACGTTGGACCCTGAAAGTGAAGTGGTCTGCACTATCGGGTCGAAGGAGGGTATATCTCACATGTGTCTGGGGTTGCTCAATCCGGGTGATACAGTTCTGGTACCCAACCCTGCATTTCCTATTCATACGCATGCTGTGAATCTGTCGGGCGGTAATGTTATCAGTGTGCCGCTTTCAGATGATGAGAAGTTTTTACCCAACCTGATGAATATTGCCAAAAGCATCACTCCGAGGCCTAAAGTGCTCATTTTAAATTTCCCCCACAATCCTACTGCCGTTACTACTGAGTTGGAATTTTTTGAAGAAATTGTGCCTTTTGCCAGAAAACATAATATTATCGTCGTGCATGATTTTGCTTATTGTGGAATTGCTTTTGACGGCTATAAGCCACCAAGTTTTCTCAAGGCCAAAGGGGCAAAAGATATCGGCGTGGAATTCAATACAATGTCTAAATCATTCAATATGGCAGGCTGGAGACTGGGATTTTGCGTGGGTAATAAAGAGATCGTCAGCACCCTTGCCAAGGTGAAGGGGTATTACGACTATGGTATATTTCAACCGGTGCAAATTGCCTCCATTATAGCCCTGCGGGAATGTGATAAATATACAAAAGAGCAGGCGCAAATTTATCAGGCCAGGAGAGATGTCCTCTGTGATGGATTGGAAAGAATCGGGTGGAATATCAAGAAACCCAGGGCATCCATGTTTGTCTGGGCGCCGATTCCTGAAAGATGGCGGCACCTGGGGTCGGTTGATTTTGCTTATAAACTCATGAATGAAGCCGAGGTGTCGGTAGCACCCGGCGCAGCCTTTGGGGAAAACGGCGAGGGGTATTTACGCCTGGCAATTGTGGAAAATGAACTGCGCCTTAAACAGGCAGTGCGACAGATAGACCGCGCCCTCAGGGATAAATAATAATCTAAGATGAGAGATTGGTAATTCCGGGAACATGCTCACACGTGTTAAATCAAAATTAAAAACCTTTGTTGGCGGTATACATCCGGCAGACGATGGAAAGTCGCTTACCCGTGATAGGAAAGAGGTAACGCCGTTACTTCCTAAAACCGTGTATCTTTTCATGAGCCAGCATATTGGGGCTCCGGCTAAACCGATGGTGAAAAAGGGAGATATCGTCAAAAAAGGTCAATTGATAGGCGAATTGCAAGGCTTCATTTCAGCAAATGTGCACGCCTCGGTTTCTGGTAAGGTCGTTGACGTAATACCTTGGCCGCATCCGGTTACAGGGATGAAATCTCCGGCAGTTATTATAGAAAGAACAGAGGATGACACCTGGGCGGAAGGCACAGACATCGTATCAGATATAGACTCCATTTCTCCCGAAGAAATAAAACAACGCATCCAGTGGGCAGGCATTGTAGGTCTTGGCGGCGCTACCTTTCCAACTCATGTAAAGCTTACCCCGCCGAAAGACAAGACCATTGATACGATTGTCATGAATGGCGCTGAATGCGAGCCGTTTCTTACCTGCGATTACCGGCTTATGATGGATAAACCCCACGAAATCATACAGGGTTTGCGGCTGGTTATGAAGTGTCTTGGGTGTAGAAAGGCACATATTGGCATCGAGGAAAACAAGGAAGATGTTTACAGGCTTTTTAAAGATATCGTATCAAACGACCCTAATATCAGGATAGACCTTCTGGAGGTAAAATACCCGCAGGGGGCTGAGCATCAACTTATCAAGGCGCTCTTAAATCGTGAATTCAAACCAACCCAGCTTCCTTTAGAAGTGGGCGCTATTGTCGTAAATGTAGGTACGGCCTTTGCCGTTTATGAGGCGGTGAAATTTAAAAAACCCTTGATTCAGAGAATTATTACCGTTACCGGAAATGGGGTAGAACGCCCGCAGAATTTTTTGGTACGACTTGGGACGCCGGTTAAGCTGCTCCTGGAGGCTGCGCAAGTTACCCCGGATGTTAATAAAATTATCTTTGGCGGTCCGATGATGGGTATCTCACAGGCAAGCATTGATGCCGCAGTCACGGTGAAGGGAACGGGCGGTATTCTTGTGCAGAGGGATGCGCATCAATGGGAATCCCATGCATGTATCCGTTGCGGACGTTGTGTTGATAGCTGTCCCTATGGTTTGAATCCGAGTGAATTGAGCATTGTGTGTGAAGCGAAAGAATTTAATCTTGCGTTGGAAAACAATATTATGGAATGCAAGGAATGCGGTTGTTGCAGTTACATTTGTCCTGCAAAGAGACCTATTGTTCATCTCATTAAATTTGCAAAAGCCGAGATTGCAAAACAAAGGGTAAAGACATAGACAGGGATTTTATGGAGAACCAATCACAAAAAGACGCCGCTTTGATTGTTAGCGCATCGCCCCATGTTCGTGATGTGGATAGCATACCCAGGATTATGTGGGCAGTTATACTTTCTTTGATTCCTGCGGGAATTGCCGGTATTTTTACCTTTGGATATTACTGCATCTATGTTGTCTTTTTAAGCTGTGTTACGGCGGTTGTTACCGAAGCGGTGATCGTGTGGTTGCGAAAAGTATCCGTTGTCAATACGATGAAAGACGGCAGCGCAATTGTTACGGGCATTTTGCTTGCCTATACGCTCCCGCCGGGCGTTCCCTGGTATGTGCCGGTAGTTGGTTCTTTCTTTTCCATTGCTATTGTAAAACACACCTTTGGCGGGCTGGGCAATAATATCTGGAATCCGGCCCTTGCTGCCCGTGCCTTTCTCCAGGTAGCCTATCCGGCTGTTCTTAATTCAGACTGGCGCGTGTTAACTGAGCATGGTATGCACAAGATTGTCCACAGCATTGCAAAAATTGGCGCTGACGGGAAACTGGTAGACGCTATAACAAGGGCAACGCCGCTGGCTAAAGAGTCCGGGGCTGAAACATACCGGCTTGCAGAACTCTTCATCGGGAATATCCCCGGTTGTATTGGTGAAACATCTGCGATTGCACTCTTATTAGGCGGCGTATATCTTATTTATAAACGTTACATCAAGTGGTATGTGCCGGCGCTTTATGTTGCCACGGTTTTTGTCATGGTTCTGGTTTTACCTCCGCGGACAGTAACGCCATGGGCTAATAACCCCATGTATCACATATTTGCTGGCGGATTACTGCTGGGTGCGTTTTTCATGGCAACGGATATGGTCACAACGCCTTTAACCAGTCGTGGGCTTATTATATTTGCTATAGGCGCTGGCTTGCTTACCGCACTAATCCGTTTTTACTCCGGTTACCCGGAAGGCGTTTGTTATTCCATATTGCTGATGAACACGGCGACACCTCTGATTGATCGTTTTACGAAACCCCGGCTCTACGGTATAAAGAAGGTAAAAAAAGGCTAAGATGCAGAAAAAAGCGTATTATACCATTGTTCTGACGGCAGTCTCTGTCCTCGCATCCATCGGCGTTGCGTCAACCTTTTTGCTCACGAGAAATACGATTAAACAAAAGGAGCGTGCGCTTCGTGCTGATGCGTTGTATACTGTGCTTCCCGGTCTGGAAGGTGCTCCTGCTGATGTTACATCTCCGGAGGTAAACGATCAGGATCGGGTCTATAAAGGCCTGGATAAGTCTGGTCAGATTATTGGCTATGCTGCGTGTGGAGAGGCACAGGGATATTCAAGTAAAATCAAGGTCATGGTGGGCATGGATGTACGTCTGGAAAAGGTACTTGGGATAAATATCCTTGCGCAGAATGAAACTCCCGGTCTTGGGACAAAGATGACGGAGGTTGAAAGCTCTTCCACGTTATGGAGCGTAATTTTCGGGAAAGAACTGAAATCCATCGATTGGGACAGCGATGAAACCTGGAAGCTGCCTCCCTTCAGGACGCCGGAAAGAATTAAGAAATTCGGTTTACTGAAAAAATCAAAAGGCAAGACTCAACCATGGTTTCAGGAGCAATTCAGGCATAAAACCTGCAATCAGCTTGTTGTGTCCAGGATAAAAGATACCGAAAAGATTACGGCGATTACCGGCGCGACTATTTCCACAAAGGCAGCGATCAATGCTGTTCAAAATGCTATAGACAAAATGAGAAATGCTGTTCAACCGCCGGACTGGGAAATAAAATAGGGTTTTCCGGATAGAGATATCCTGTTAAAGCGGGATTTTTAAAACTCAGGCGATGAAATACATCGCTCGTTTTAATGGTTAAATTCAAATCAGTATGAGTATTTTTCTTCTGCAATCATTTCTTATTCGGAAATCTGTTACAATTTATGGAAAGAATGGAAGAAATCAAACCAATAATTGAAGCCTTGATTTTTGCGACAGAAGAGCCTATTCCTCTTCGCAAGCTTACTGAGATTATCGAGGGCATGGATAGCTTGCAAATTCAGGAGGCTATTCAGCAGTTAAAAAGTGACTACGATTTGCAGGGCAGGTCATTTCAGATTGAGGAAATTGCCGGTGGCTATCAATTATTTACGAGACCGGAATATTATGAATGGGTTGCGAAATTGCGGAAAAAAGCGGGTGATACAAAGCTCTCTCAGGCAGCCCTGGAGACGCTTGCAATCATTGCGTATAAACAGCCGATATTGCGGGCAGATATAGAATCCATACGTGGGGTTCAAACAGGACAAATTGTCAGGTTGCTTATGGAAAAAGACCTTGTTAAGGTTGTAGGCCGGGATGAATCGCTTGGACATCCTTTGCTCTATGGCACAACAAAAAGATTCCTTGAGTATTTTGGATTAAAAGACATTAAGGAGTTGCCAAAGGTTGAGGAATTAGAAGCGCCTTAAAGTGGAATTTAAACAATTACATTCATGGCATATCGATTACCAGGGGGCAATTCGTCTCCAGGATACATTAAAGGACTTGTTAATCCTGAAAAAGCCCCAGGGTAAATTTTGCACGGTAGCCGGAACCGATGTTTCTTACGATAAAGCGAGCGGCCGTTTTTTTGCAGGTGTCGTGGTATTTAAACTGGACGGAACTTTAGAATTAATAGAGGAGGTCACGGCTGTGGGTAAGGTAAAATTCCCGTATGTTCCAGGACTTCTCTCGTTCCGGGAGGCGCCTATATTACTGAAGGCATTCAAAAGACTGAAAAGCAATCCTGATGTCATTCTTTTTGATGGGCAGGGAATTGCCCATCCCCGTAATTTTGGCCTGGCTTCACATGTGGGGTTGATTCTCGACAAACCTTCCATCGGGTGCGCTAAAAGCCGTCTTATTGGTGAACATGCTGAGGTGGATAATGAACCAGGCGCTTATTCAGAACTTCACTACAAGAACAGGATTGTTGGCGCCGTACTTCGGACAAAAAAAAATACAAACCCTGTCTATGTTTCCCCTGGCCATAAAATAAATCTGACATTTGCAATTCGCATCATTTTAACGACTTGCCGTGGATACCGTATCCCGGAACCAATACGGCGGGCACATATACTGGTAAATGAATTGAGAAAAAGTTATTTAAAGTAAGAGGGCTTGTTGTATGAAAATGAAAATAAGAGCAGTAATTTTTGATCTGGATGATACGTTATATGATTGTACGGGCTCACTTATTGAGGCATCGAGGAAACGCGCCGCAAAGGCGCTTGTCGATGGAGGATTGCGTTGTACCGAAGACGAGGCATATCAGTTACAGAAAGAACTTTCAGACAAATATGGTCCCTATCATCTGGTGTTCAATGAAATTGTAAACAAATATAACGCCGATAGTAAACTTATCAATATTGCCTATAAAGCATATAATAGCAGCGAGGTATTTGGGATTAAACCATTTCCTGATGTCATTGCCACGCTGAAGGAATTAAAGGAGCGGGGATATAAACTTTTCCTTTTAACCGTCGGGATATACGACCGGCAGGAAAAAAAGATTCAGACCCTTGAATTAAAATCCTATTTTGATGAAATTATTATCAATGATCAGGAAATCGGACTTCTCACGGAAGATTGCTTGCAAGACCTTATCAGGAGACACAAGTTTGCCCCGGGTGAGGCTGTTATGGTTGGCGACAGGGCGCGGGACGAACTCCGTATTGCCAAATCGCTGGGTATGATTACGATTCAGATGTTGCACGGCAGGTTTAAAAATGAGCCAGCCATGAATGAATGCGACAGGCCAGACTATAAGGTCAAACGCATCTTCCAGATACCCACCATTCTGCAGCTTAACAATATGGATAAAACTCCTGACAAACTGAAGATACTTGCAATTGGCGGCGGCACAGGGCTTCCCATTATGCTGGAAGGTTCAAAAACATACAGCAGACATCTTACCGCGGTGGTAACGGTTACTGATTCAGGAAGGAGTTCCGGGATTTTAAGGGAAGAATTTGGAATACTCCCCCCCGGAGACGTAAGAAATTGCCTCGTGGCGCTCTCTGAATCAGAAGAACAGGAGCGGGAACTCTATCAGTTATTTCAATATAGATTTAATCGTGGTTCGCTGGAAGGTATGAGTCTTGGGAATTTACTTATGGCTGCTCTGACCGATATCACGGGCAGTTTTGAACAGGCCATTAAAAGAGCAAGTAAGATTTTAAACATACGCGGAAAGGTCTTGCCCTCGACCCTTGCTAATACCCATATTTGCGCGGAGCTGGAAGACGGAACATATGTTGAAGAGGAATTTAACGTACGTGGATTGGGAAAGGCGCCAATAAAAAATGTCTTTTTGAAAACCAATAACGTGATGCCGCTCCAGGAGGCTGTGGATGAAATTCTTAAGGCAGATATTATCGTCATTGGCCCCGGCAGTCTTTTTACCAGTCTTATAACAAATCTTCTGGTTCCTGGAATCAGAAATGCAATTAAAAATAGCAAAGCTACCAAAATTTACGTTTGCAATATCGTTACTCAGCCAGGCCAAACAGACAGTTACAAGGTTTCAGACCATATTAAAGCGGTGATTAAATATCTTGGTGATGGCGCACTGGATTACGTTATTGTAAATAATAACGTTCCCCGGAAGGATATTATTGAACGATATCAACAGAAAGGATCTGATCTCGTCTTAATGGATGAGGGTGTTTATGATTTGAATGTGAATGTAAAAAAAGCGGATCTTGTTGAAGACCTTACCCAGATGAGGGTACTCTGGGAAAAGCAGGATTTAATCAGGCATGATCCAGATAAACTTGCCGATGCAGTGTGCAGGGTATATGCAACTTTGCCTATGTTAACCGTAAGTTGATTGTTTAATTTTAATCTACGGGCATCAGGATCGGGTATGCATGAGGCTATTAAAAAAATCCCCGTTGCTACAAAACTCCTTCTCTTTGTTTTCCGGCGTGTTTCTAATTACCGTAAGCATTGGAATTGCCCTGTTTTCTTGTGATGCAGACAATTGCTGACGAACTCGTAAAGAAAGCCGACATGGCTTTGTGTTATGCAAAAAAACGGAACGAAACAGGGTGTGTCGTTATCCCCCCATTCATGACGACTGGATTCTCAGGAAAATTGTTATTGATTTTGGCTATAATAATCTGTATACATATGATTATTTATTACATCAGGCTTTAGACATTATATCCTGAGCAGGTTTAAACCTTAAGGTTTGAGTTACATGCGGACGTGCTGTGGAAAAATGTGAGGGAAATACCTATGAAAAAAACAAAAGCTAAAAAAAAGACGAAGCCGACTGTTCCTGTTCTATCACCGGAAAAGAGCTTAAAAGATTTTGACAAGCAATGCAAGGTATTGATGAAAGGTATTTTTTCCCTGGTAAAATCTTTTGAGGTTGTTGCAAAAAAGACAGACTCTTTCGGAAAACGTATAGAAAGTCTGGAAAAGACATCGAAGCTGAGCGCAAAAACCCTGGACGCCAATAAAAAGCTTTTGGAATCGACGCTTAAAAATTTTGTAGAGCATGGAAAGAGAATTGAATCCGGGATAAAGGAGATTATTTCCCGGGGAAATGGGATTGAAGATATTACAAAAAACATGAAGATGTTCGAAAAGAACCTTGCGCTTTTAAAGTCTTGTATCGAGGAGATGGAAGAAGATATTTATGCAATCGAGGATACCAATGATGAGGTTTTGGAAATTACCCAGGAAATACAGGACTCTTTAGACGATCACGAAATAGTATAAAATATTGGTCTCATATAAGAGTTTCAACATAATCTATTTTAGGAGCAATGATATGAGTGAACAAAAAAATACATCGGTTGTAGGGCAACCTTCAAAGAAACCGGCATCCACTTTAAAACCATCCGCTAATAAAGCAAAAAAGGAACAATCAAAAACAGAACCGCCTGCAAAGATAAATGTCAACGCTGTACCGGAAATATTGCTATCAAAGAAGATCGATGAACTCCTGGATGAAGTGTCCAACAAACCTTTGATATCTGTTGAAAAAAAAGAGCGGGCAAAGCTTATTCAGGCGTATGAAAAATTAATCTTTAAGATGGTGAGAGAAATTAATTGTGTAAGAAAATAGTTTCTCTGTTAATTTTTTAAATCCATCACGTGATTCCGGATGAAGGAAATTATTTTGCGTGCAACTTCACGGGGAGAACCGTGTGTTGTCTCCACTACAAAATCTGCAATCCTGTCATAGATAGGTCTCCTGTACGCTAAAAGATATTCAATTTCCTCATACGTATCACGGTTCGTAAGACTTGGCCTCCTTTGTTGTGTATGAATGTCTTTGCTGATTCGTTTGTACACAGTATCTACATCGGCGTCTAAAAGGATCATGATACCGTGTTTCTTCAATCTTCTCACATTTTCACCCCTTAACACTGCACCGCCTCCTGTGGCTATAATTGTATTATTAAGAAGACTGAGTTCTGCAATTACCTGTACTTCGATATCCCGAAACAGTTTCTCGCCGCCTTCTGCAAAGATGTCCTTAATGGTCTTTCCTTCTCTTTTTTCCAGATACTCGTCAGCATCGGTAAATTTCATATCGAGTTCCCGGCCGAGTATCCTGCCAATGCTCGTCTTTCCAGTCCCGCGAAAACCAATTAAAATGATATTCAAAGTTGTTAAAGGTCCTTTTTAAATTTAATTATCAGGATAATATGGGCGTGTTCGTTAAGCACCCCGTAGTTTTTCCAGAGCTACTTTTTCTATTAATTCAAGCGATGGCGTCTGCCCTGTCCATAGTTTGAATTGTGCCGCAGCCTGGCGGACAAACATCGGTAAACCGCCCACAACGGTGCAACCCTGCCGTCTTGCCTCTTGTAATAATTTCGTTTCTAATGGATTGTAGATGGTGTCAAAAATAACCATACCGGGTTTTAATATACTTTTATCAAGAGGTGTTTCGTTAACTTTGGGAAACATGCCTATGGGGGTGGCATTGATGACTATGTCCGCAACCAACGAATGAATATCTTCGTATTTACGGGAAAGGCAGCCGGCATCCCTGGCAAGCGATTGTGCCCTCCCGTAATTTCTGTTATAAATCGTTATCAGTGCACCACGTTCCTTTAACCCAAAGGCAATTGCACGGGCGGCGCCACCCGCGCCTAACAGTGCAACGTTTTTGCCCTTCAAAGGTAAATTATTCTTTGATAGCGCATCATTTTCGCCTTGCATTGAACCCGAAGAGCGCTGGATTGTATCTTCCAAAACCTTGACAGCCGCTTCGCAATCGGTATTAAAACCGGCGAGTTGTCCATCTTTATTGAGGAGGGTATTCACGGCGCCAATCCTCTGTGCAATGGGGTCTATTTCGTTGATATGGCCCATGACCGATTGTTTGTGGGGGATGGTTACGCTGAAACCCTTTACATGCAATTCTCTGAATTCCCGCATAAATTCGTTAATGTTGTCTACCTTAAAAGGGACATAGACACCGTTGCAGTTCATTTCTCTGAAGAGTGTGTTGTGGATAACCGGGCTGATGCTGTGAGAGACGGGATTTCCAATGAGTCCGTATATTGATGTATGATTGTCTTGCTTCCTGATTTGATAGGTATTCAGGAGTTCATTAATATTCATCTGTCCAGGTGCAGATTCTTTTCCTGTCTTAAGGGATGCAAAGGTCAAATAACTGCCAAATCTTTTATATAAGATACGGCTTATCATACCGTACTCACCCATACAAAATGAGATAGTTGGCATCTCTGCCTGCTGAAGAAGGCGATATATTCTTATGTTATCGGTAATAGTATTTGCAAAGGTAACAATTTTTATAATATCTGCGCCACTCTGGCTGAGTCTCTGATAAACGTTGGTGAGATCATTGGGTGTTTCACGAAAGTTGTGGTAAGACACGATAATTTTCGTTTTGGTCGCAGGGGCACGATGTGCCGATAGATATTGAACACTATCATGCTCAATGTCTATGTAGTCAGCCTGTAATTCCCTGGCACGTTTTAAAAGCGCAAGCCGTTCTTCCTCGTTTCCCGAAAACCTTCCACCCTCCCGAACTGGCCTGTTCGTAACGATTACAGGCAATATGCGGCCTTCCAGCAACCGTTTCAAATCCGGGTTTTTCATATAGTCAACCCGTAATTCAATAATATCGGCAACCTTCGATGCCTCCGCCATATCCTGCAGGGCGCTTTCGGGGTTGTCAGCGACAATCGGTATACAAATCATACGGTCTTTTTACCCACTACTTTGTTGATGGCATTCAGATAAGCCTTTGCGCTGGCCTCAATAATATCAGTGCTTACCGCACGGCCTCTAATAGTCTTTCCACCCACATCAATATCTACATACACCTCGCCCATGGCGTCTTTTCCGCCGGTAACGGCATGGATATTATAGTTCAGTAATTTACCGGTAATGGACGTCAACATGTCAATAGCCTTGAAAATTGCGTCAATAGGGCCGTCTCCGTTGGTATGTGCTTCAACGATGCGGTTGTCCTGCAATTTAAGCTGAACACGGGCTGTGGGGTTTACCTGTGGTCCGCAGCTGATACTTAAACTTTCCAACTGAAAGACATGGGGGACGTCCGTCTTTTCTACTCCAATGATGGCCTCAATGTCCTCATCGAATATCTCCTTCTTTTTGTCTGCCACACGCTTGAATTCCTCAAATGCACGTTCAAATTCATCATCCGATACCTCATATCCCAGTTCCCGGATGCGATCTTTGAAGGCATGCCGTCCTGACAATTTTCCCAGCACAATCTTTGTTTTGTGAAGCCCAACATCCTCCGGCTTCATAATTTCATAGGTCGTACGCTCCTTAAGAACGCCGTCCTGATGCACGCCGGATTGATGCGCAAAGGCATTTTCGCCAACAATGGCCTTGTTTCTTTGCACCCGCAGGCCTGTCAGGGTGCTTACCAGTCTGCTGGTAGCAATAAGCTCTTTGGTTGCAATACGTGTTGAGCAATGATAAAAGTCTTGCCGGGTTTTTAGCGCCATAACGATCTCCTCAAGCGCCGCGTTTCCCGCCCGTTCGCCGAGGCCATTGATGGTGCACTCAACCTGCTGGGCGCCTGCCTTTACAGCGGCAAGGGAGTTAGCAACGCCAAGTCCCAGGTCGTTATGACAATGCACACTGATCACCGCCTTGTTAATATTTTTTACATTTTCCTTTAATCCGCGAATGATGGATGCGTAATGGTCTGGCACTGCGTATCCCACGGTATCGGGTATATTCACGGTCTTTGCTCCGGCATCAATAACGGCCTCCACAACCTGGACCAGAAAATCCAGTTCCGTTCGTGAAGCATCTTCCGGTGAAAATTCCACGTCATCCACATACTTCAGTGCATGTTTAACGCCCTTTACCGCCAGATGAATGATCTCTTCCTTTGCCTTCTGCAGTTTATATTTCCTGTGGATTTCAGAGGTGGCCAGAAATACATGAATCCTTGGTCGTTCAGCCTTCTCAAGCGCCTGTGCAGCGCTATCGATATCTTTTTCAACGGCGCGGGCAAGACCCGCCACGGAAACACCGCGCACCTCCTGTGCAATCCTGCTGACGGACTCAAAATCGCCGGGAGATGATACGGGAAATCCCGCCTCAATGACATCCACATTCAACAGTACGAGTTGCCGCGCAATCTGGATTTTGTCATTAATATCAAGACTGGCGCCCGGCGATTGCTCCCCGTCGCGCAGGGTAGTATCAAAAATGATGATATTGTTAGTATCCATGAAATTTGTCCAAGAGTTTTAAGAAAAATAGTATGGACAAAATTTTACTATAACGCAATGACTACATTCAATAGTTATTTGAATGTAGAGGGATTTCAAACTGGTAACGTAACCATCCCGGTTGCGCGAATGAAAGTCGCTGGATGCTTGGTTTAATTCTCTTTTAGACAAAAAATAAAATTATGCAATACACATAACCTGCTTATAGAGTTGCTTACAACTTATTTATAAAAGTGTGATCCAGATCACAGACTATTTTTATAATTATGGTATAATAAATATAATATTAAGAAATTTCAAATTAGCCACACCTTCCTCTATCTTACTCATTAAGAGGGATATAGGGGGGAGGAGGGACAATGTGTTCTTTATAATTTGCCTTATATTTGTTTGTTAGATTTTATTTATTCTATAACAGGAAAGAGAAGGATGCTTATGAAAATACCTTAGTCAATACAAAAAATGTAAAAAAGGTAAACTAATCGTGAGGTTAGGACGCAAAGCCGCTAATCTTCGCCATTGAAGATTGTAGGGTTACTACATTTTGTCTCGATAGAATTTATTACAAATACAACCTGGCAAAACAGTACTCTCTCAATATCAATTTCCCGGTATAATCCTTTACCTTCACATTGTTCTTCAAACCTCAACGTTTACCTATTGTCCTTCGCAGATGAATTGATACTTGATTTCCCTTGTTATCAAAAAAATATCATGAAATTTCAGACTGAATTTTGGATAGCGTATGGATTCAATTCGGGGCAAGCCGTTAACGCCAGAGGCCAAAAAAATTGTGGTTTCGGTCAAACAGTATTTTGATCGAAATAAGTTTCAAACTTCAGGGTCAAGCACCAAGCGAACTGCTGACGCCCTTGGTATTGGCCAAGCGACAGTCAAGAGGGTCATGGCAGACTATGGTCGTGACCCAAGCCTGCTTGACGAACCTGCAAAAATTCGTGGCCGCCCTGCTCATGCTGTAAGTGCGTCGAATCAAGAGTTAGTGCGAACTTTCATCCGCTCCGCTAACAAAAATGGAGAATATATAACCCTTGCAGCCATCCGTGATTTCCTGCAAGAGGAGTCTGGAGACGAGTCGTTTCATAGAGCAACATTGGCGAGAACTCTTAACCGGTGGGGATTTGAGTTCGGCCAAGGAACACGCTCTCAGCACTTAAAGGAAAAGGATCACGTAATAGCTGCCAGGCAACGTTATATCCGAAAAAAACGTAACAATCGAGCACCTGGGGGCGACGCCAATACAATCCGACCTGAAGTCTACTTGGATGAATCGTACGTTAACAAAAATCACAGCAATGATTTTATTTGGTATTCAGGCGAAGATGGTCCCTGGGTGCAAAAACCCACCGGGAAAGGTGAGCGCCTCATCATTGTCAATGCTATAACAAAATCTGGTTGGGTTCCCGACGCCAAGCTTGTATTCAAAAGCACAACAAAAACGGGAGATTATCACGGCCAAATGAACTGGGAATTGTTTGAGAAATGGTTTACAGAAATGATCATTCCCAATATCCCAGCCAACTCCCTGATAGTGATGGACAATGCTCCTTATCATAATATTCTCTCAGAGCATTCATCGCCAACACCTTCGTGCTCCAAGAAAAAAATTATGGACTGGCTGGAGCAAAATAAGATTTATTGTCGCGACGACTGCCTGAAACCTGAGCTGGTTGAAATTATTAAAAAAATTGCACCTGAGCCAATCTATGCAATTGATGAAATAGCGAAATCTTTTGGCCATGAAGTTCTAAGGACACCACCGTATCACCCGGAACTGCAACCAATCGAAACCTGTTGGGGGGTAGTGAAAAACCATATAGCCAGAAACTGTGACTTCACAATGAAGAATCTGATCAAACAACTTGATAATGGGTTCGAAAAAGTCACAGCAGAAACCTGCTCCAGGATAATCGCAAAAATTCGTAAAGTTGAAGATGAATTTTGGGCCGATGATTTAAAATTTGACTCGCAAGAAATTGGCTAAAATTGGTATCAATTCATCTGCGAGGCACTATAGGTGCCATAGTGTCGAAAAGATTGCCGAAGGTTTAAATAAATGTTATTTCTATCAAGTTAGTATATCCTGAAACTCTAAAATATATTATTCGTAAATACGTTTGGTATTAAAATACAAATTAGGGACGAGGTGTTATATGAAAAAGCAAAAAATCATGATCGTAGAGGAAGACGATATCCTGTGTCAAAAATTGAAAAGACTGTTGCTTGCCTATGAATTTGAAGTATTTGAATCATTGAGTAAAACAGCGATTCCCCGGTTCTTTCTAAAGAGTAATCCGGACCTCGTCATTATTATAGGATATTCTCATACGAGTAACTGGAATGGATTAGATTTAGCGCAACAAATTCGCCAATTGGACAAAAGCATTCCACTTATTCTGATTACAGCGAACAGTTCCGAGGATATAGCCATCAAAGCAATAAGAATAGGTATCAATGATTATTTTAAACATCCTTTTTCTCTTGAAGAACTCGTTATGAGTATTAACCGATTCCTTTCTGTCTCCTTTCATCAGGAAGCTTCATTAAAAAATGAAACAGACTACACCGGCCTTAAAGGTTGTCAGAAGATGATTGGAGAAAACTTACAGATGCAAGGGATTAGAACATACATTAGGAATGTTGCCTCGACTGACAGTAAGGAGGTGTCAATAAATAAAGGTATCAACTCGGTTAGTGCGTTGAGGGGTGAATGATGTAATTCCAGTCGCCATGAAACGTGTTCCGTTTCAGGTTCACTCGCTTAAATTCCTCATC
>JAHFOW010000150.1 GCA_023261465.1 Planctomycetota bacterium | reverse complement strand
GAGGTAACTTCGTCCCTGACATCATAACCTATAATGAAATTGCGTTTTGCGCGGGGATAGTTGATCAGTAAATCCTGAAAAGCCTTGTCCCGCAGAAGCTTCATGGTTTCCGTAAAATCGGTTTTTAACTTCTCCGTGAGTTCTGATGCAAACTTCCCCATGTCTCCGTCTTTGATATAGGCGGAGAATTTTTCCCGCGCCTCGCCGCTCATATCCTTTTCAATGCGGCGCAGACGCTTTACGAGTACCCTGATATTGAAATCACGGTCTATGTTCTGATAGATGTTCTCGATAACCCGGGAGATCGGCACTGTTTCTTTTTGCAGGGATACTGCAAAGTCCGTGGTCTCCTTGAAATATTCAATCAATGTTCCGTCAAAACAGTCAAAGACGGTGAATTTTGATTTGTTTATGTCCGGGCACAGACGGGTGCCGCGTCCGAGCATCTGTACCCAGAGAATACGGGATTTTACGGGACGCAGGAATACGATAAACTCCAGGCAGGGGATATCAACACCCGTGGAGAGCATATCCCTTGTGACCACAACCTTTGGATTTGGGCGGTTCCTGAATTCTCTGATCCTTTGCAAAGGCCGGTCAACACTGGGACTGCCGGTAATCTTCTGGACAAAATCATCGCCCCTGTTAAACACCTCCCTGCAAAGCTGAACGAGCTGGTCAGCATGGGATGTATGGGGGAGGTCGTTTGCTGCGAAAATAAGGGTTTTAGGAAAACGCCCGGTCTCTTCCTCGTGCTTCGAAGCATATTTAGCGATCTCGGCTATGATCTTTTGGTTGCTCTCTGGCGCCGTGATCTTCTGCTCTATGTCAGTAGAGGCAAACTCCCGCTCGTCTTCGAGGGTGTCGTATAAAACCCTGCCGGTCTCGGTATCAACGATGCCGACATTTTCTCCTTCCTTGAGAAACACACCCTTGATACGTACATCGGATTTTATCTTTACAGCCTCATAGTCTACCAGATAACCTTCGAGAATGGCCTGTTCCGTGCCGTAACGGTAAACCACCTCCTTAAAGAAGGCCATGGTATGGGATGCAGGGGTTGCCGTCAACCCGATCTTTATTGCGTCGAAATATTCTAAGACCTGCCGCCAGAGGGCTGTATCCTTAGCGGTGTATCCACGATGGCACTCGTCAGCAATAATGATATCAAAGGCATGGATGGGGATATCAAGTCTCTCCGCATCACCTTCGTCATCGGGGTCGCCGCCATCCTGGGGAAAGGCATTTTCCCAGCCGAAGAGGTTTACGCACATCCTCTGGATGGTGGATACATAGACAAAGGTATGCTTGGCCTGTGGCACTGTGAGGTAAGAGCCTGGAAGTACCTTTGGGTTATAAGGTTGATCGTTACCAAAGTCTTCCCTGTGGAACCTCTGGCTGAAGACATCGTATTCCTGTGTGAATTTGTTCCCTCCCGGCGTGTTGAAGGCGTTAAAAGCCGTGACGGCCTGGGCTGCCAGCGCCCGCCGGTCCACGAGAAACAATACCCTTTTTGCCATTCCGGATTCAAGGAGGCGATGGATTTGCGCTACCGTGGTAAATGTCTTGCCTGTTCCCGTTGCCATGGCAATAAGCAACTCACGCTTACCCTGGGTGATGGCGGACTCCACAGAGGAGATGGCCTTTTTCTGATATGGGCGCAATCCGGCAATCTCAATCGGATGGCTCTTGAACCATTCCGAATGGGAGGAATCTAATCCCCTGTTCCATCGTTCTTCAAGGGCGTCAGGTGTATGGAAGTTGGCAATCTGGCGGGAAAGGTTCTGCTCTTTGCGGGTATCTAAGTGAAAGACCTGTTCGCCATTTGAAGAATATATAAACGGGACCCGATAATCATTCCAGTTGCCGGGACCATCCTGTGCGCCCCTTGCATAGCGCTTCGCCTGCTCCAGCACATTCTGTGGGCCAACTCCGACCTTTTTCGCCTCAATTATCCCTAAAAGTTTTCCTTTGACAAAAAGGGCATAATCAGCCGGGCCGTTGGCGGTAGGATATTCTGTAACGGCATGACGCTGTAGCGTGGCGGGGTCTAAACCCTCTTTGAATTTAACAATCTCCCAGGCCGGCTTTAGCGCCGTGAGCTTTTTATCGATTCTCTCTTTTCTGGTTTTCCACTCAAGTTCATCGAGCATCTATCATCTTTCTAAAAAATTTATTTTTTCCCCAATATCGCCTGGATTATTGCATGGGCAGCAGATGCAATGCTCAGCGCCCTTTGTGCATCAGACTCGACAGGTTCGCCAAGGGGAAGCAATCCGGCCTCTGCCGGATATCTCCCACGGTAAATACTATCTATAAAGACTGTGTCATCGTCAGACATATTTACCGATAATCCCAAATCATGGGCAAGGGAGAGCAATCTTTCAATACTGTGTATCTTTTCCAACCCCCACCCTTTGGCTAATAAACCTGATTTTATAGATTTTTCTATGGACTGCCGTTACGATGGTGCTCGTTGAGAACTGATTGGGGAATAACAAACGGGTCTATAGCAAAGTTTTTATAAAATGGTTTTAAACACTTGTTTATTATGAGATTTGTTTCATTTGGTAGTTTTGAGTTATCTTCGGTAATGATTAATAAGTCTAAATCATTACCGATGCCTTTCCTTGCAACCAAGCCGAAGACAACGATTGAAATCGGGTGTATCGTGTTGACGATTACGTTTGATACGGCTTTTGCGTCATTCAGAGATACCATAGTTATAGAGAAGTTTAAGCCACGAATTTTAGCTAATATGCATAAAAAAACAGATGTTACCTTGACGCACAGGGTCGGTCGTCTTCGATGGAACCTGTGCACATTATCGTATACTTACAACATTCATTAAAGCAACAACCCCCTGAATCCCATACGTGTTAAGTTAAGAATCTATAATTACCGTCAATCCCGTCGTGTTGGCCTTCAAATTTCCACCCCCTGCCCCCGCCAGCGGGGGACAGTTTGTTTGTATCGTCAGCGGGGGACAGTCGCTACCCATACCCACAAAATTTTAAACTGTTGTAGTTTGCAAGAAGGCACGGACAAGCAGAGTTTACCCATGCCCCCCAAAACCGCTTAACTTAACACGCATACCCAGAATCACCCTCGTTTGTTAAGGGGACTGAGGAAGATTAATGTGTGTGTGCGTGCGTCTGCTGCTTATGGTACATCGTTGGCTGTTATTTGCTTTTCAGCCATTGGGCGGCATCCTTTGCCCAGTATGTCAGGATCATGTCTGCGCCGGCGCGCTTAATGGACGTCAGTATTTCCAGCGCTACACGTTTTTCATCTATCCAGCCCTTTTCGGCAGCGGCCTTCACAATGGAGAATTCACCGCTTACATTGTATGCGGCAACGGGATAATTGAATTTATCCCTTATTATGCGAATGATATCGAGATATGCCAGGGCCGGTTTTACCATCACGATATCAGCCCCTTCTTCAATATCAAGCGCTACCTCGCGTAAGGCCTCTTCGGCATTGTGAGGATCCATCTGGTATGATGAGCGGTCTCCAAATCCCGGTGTGGATTCAGCCGCTTCGCGGAATGGACCGTAAAAACCCGAAGCATATTTAGCTGAATATGCCATAATAGGAATGTGCTCAAATCCATTCTCGTCAAGTCCCTGACGGATTGCTTCAACACGGCCATCCATCATATCGCTCGGCGCTATAATATCCGCGCCGGCCTGTGCGTGAGAAACGGATTCTTTCACCAGAAGTTCCAGGGTCATATCGTTATCCACGTCAAAAGAACTCGTTTTCTCGTCCTTTCGGATAAAGCCGCAATGTCCGTGACTGGTGTATTCGCACATGCAGACATCGGTAATAACCAGGATGTTTTTTACCTCCCTCTTGATTGCCATGATGGTCTTCTGTATAATACCTTCGTCTGAATATGCATCCGACCCCATTTCATCCTTTTTCTCAGGGATTCCAAAGAGGATAACGCCTGGTATGCCGAGTCCTTCCAATAACTTTACCTCTTCGACCAGTTTGTCAATGGACATCTGATAGTTTCCCGGCATGGAAGGTATTGGCTGTTTAATACCCTTTCCCGGACGGACAAAGAGGGGCATAATGAGGTCGTCTACCGAAAGATGTGTTTCTCGTATTAATCGTCTCAGATTTTCATTTTTACGTAATCTGCGTAAACGCTGTGCTGGAAATCCCATGTTATTTTCCTTACTATAAATGTTTAATATGAAAATACTATTTAAAATATGTTATTATATTATCACCAACGTGTTTGACTTCAATAAAAATAATTGCTAGAATCCGCATTGCAATAAAATTATGTTAAATTTTACAATTGGGTAAATTATCAATGAATACAACAGAAGTAAAGTCTGTGTCGTTATTGCATGATCTGGTCGAATTGATGCGGAAGTTACGAAGCAATGACGGATGTCCATGGGATAAAGAGCAGAGCCATGCGTCCTTAAAACCGCATTTAGTAGAAGAGACATACGAGGTTATCGATGCAATAGATTCGGGAGATCCCGCTAAAATTAAAGAGGAACTGGCAGACCTTTTTTTTCATATCATTTTCCACTGTCAGATTGCAAAGGAAAAAGGAGAATTTGACATCGAAAGTATCATGGCTCTCTGTCTCGATAAAATGACCCGCCGTCATCCCCATGTCTTTGGAGATGCTACTGCAAATACCCAAGAGGAAGTTATCCGTCAGTGGGAAGAGATCAAGAAGAAGGAAAAAGGATATGAGGAAAGAAAGTTTGTCGTGGATGGCCTCCCCAAACACCTTCCCGCCCTCCAAAAGGCCCAAAAATTGCAGAAAAAGGTGTCCAAGGTGGGGTTTGACTGGAAGGACATCAGGGATGTTATTGCCAAGATAGATGAGGAACTTGAAGAGGTCAAAGATGCTATTCAGAGAAACAAGCCGGAACATATAGAAGAGGAGGTTGGAGACCTCCTGTTTTCCGTTGTCAATTTATCCCGTTTTTTAAAACTCGACACCGAAAATGTCCTCCATAAAACCATCTATAAATTTGTTGAGCGTTTTAAAAAGGTCGAGATGGAACTGGCAGCTCTGGGAAAAGATATTGAGAAGTGCTCCCTGGAAGAAATGGATGCTCTGTGGAATAAGGCAAAGGGTAAGAATTTAAAATGAGTTTTCAGCTTTAGAGTTTAAAGAAGACAGAAACGAAGTTAAATATTTTAAAAATTGATTTTTATTCATAATAAATTAAAATAACCATGAACACAAAATATCTCATTTCAACAAATCTCGCGTGAAGTATTACTGTCCTGGTGTAAATCTGCGTCGAAAGGGGGGAGCTTGAAACTCTCGGATGTTCTTACCAAAGAGCGTATCGTCATCAATCTGAATGGAAAGAATAAACACGACGTTCTTGAAAAAATAGTACAGGTTGCCAAGACCTCAGAAAAGGTAACCGATGAAAAAGACCTCCTGAAAAAGATAATTGAACGGGAAAATATTAAGAGTACGGGGATTGGCGGAGGCATTGGCATACCCCACGCTCAGACTTTTGGTGTGACTGATATTATCGCGTGTCTGGGCATCTCATTGCAAGGCATAGAATTCGACGCCCTTGATAGAAAACCCGTCCATTTAGTCTTCCTTATTGCGACCAGGGAACGAACAAATAGTACCTACCTCGGGCTTTTAAGCCGCATAGCCCGAATATTTATCGACGAATCTTTTAAGCAAAAAGTCATTCATTCTGACTCGCCGGAAGATATCCTGCGATTGATCATTGAAAAAGAAAAGGAATAATATCCCATTTTGTAGTATGGGAAGATGTAAGAAGGAGCGATCATTATGAATTCAATGCATTTTTCAACTGCAACAATTGTTTTTATGATAATACTCTTTTTTGCACTCCTCTTCGTATCTGCCTTTTTTTCACTCACCGAAACCGCCCTTTTTTCCCTGAACAAAATACGGCTGGATTTTTTAATTAAACAAAAAGATAAGAGGGCTATCTCCATTTATAACATTATCAACGAACCTGACAGGCTTCTGAGCACGATCCTTACGGGAAATAATATTGTTAATACCATTGTATCAACGATAGGAACAACGATAGCGATTTATTATTTACACGCATGGGGAGTTATCCTGGCGCCTATTATTGTTGCCCTTGTCTTGCTCCTTTTTGGGGAGACGTTTCCCAAGGTGCTTGCAACCCAATTTCCTGAACAGTTTTCCCTGTGGATTGTTAAACCGTACGAGTGGATACGATGGATTTTATCGCCCAGCGTTACCTTAATTACGTACCTTACGTATCATTTTTTCAAATTATTCGGCATAAAAATAGAATATAAAAAGACGATTTTTAACAGGGAAGAGGTAAGGTATATCATAAAAGAAAGCGGTGAAACCGGACTACTGGCTGAAGGGGAGCACAAGATTTTGCACAGGGTGTTTGAATTTAGCGATAAACATGCCCGGGAGATAATGGTGCCACGACATAAAATTGTTGCTATCAACGCAGACCTGACCCGTGAGGATATTATCAGGATCGTTACTGAAGAAGGGCATACCCGGTACCCGGTATATAGAAATAACCTTGATGACGTTATTGGAATCATTCACGCAAAGTCTATTATTAATATGCTGGCAAACAATCCGCTCTTTATCATGGAGGATCTTATGTTAGAGCCGTATTTTGTCCCGGAGGACAAGAAAATACGTACAATTCTCGCTGAATTTCAGCAAACGGGGTTGCACCTTGCGATTGTTAAGGATACACACGGGGCTGTTTCCGGCCTCATTCAGATAAAAGATATTTTAAAGGTTATTTTTGGAGAGTTAAGCGAAAGAAATATTCTCGAAATCTGAGCGGGATTGCGGGCTTCGTTTTGTATTTTGATACGCAACTCTCTGACCCTTT
>JAHFOW010000017.1 GCA_023261465.1 Planctomycetota bacterium | reverse complement strand
GATACAGCCACGGCGCTGCCACCTTTCCGATTGGTGTTGGTGATATAAGGTATAGAGATTTCTTTAAGGGCGTGCTTTGCTTCAACAGCGCCTACAAACCCCACGGGAATGCCTATTATCAAGGCGGGTTGTGCTAATCCCTTTTTAACCAGGTCTATGAGTTCAAAGAGTGCGGTTGGGGCATTGCCAATAGCCACAATTCCATCTTTCATTTCCCGCACAGACTGCTGCATGGCGATAATGGCACGGGTTTTACCCAAACGTTTTGACTCGTCTATTATTTCCTTATCAGAAATTTTACAAATTATTTTACCGCCGAATTTTTCCACAGGACCCTTGCTAATGCCTGCCTTTACCATAGTGACGTCGGTGACGATGTTTTTCCCGTCTTTGAGTACGCGCACGCCCGTTTCGACGGCCTTTGGGTGGAATACCAGATTATACGCATATTCTGTGTCGCCCGTGGCGTGGATGGCACGCTGGATGATGGGTCTGTGCAATTCTGGTACTGACTCTAAGTCCACGAGTTGATCAATAATATCGAAGCTTTCGTCCACGATGGCCTGCGGTTGCTCAATGCGTGGTTTACTTCCATAGTGACTCTCTATCAGCACGTCATTGATACGATCGGCGGCAATCAATGCAATGCGTTCGTCAGCGCCAATATTATTGGCGTAGATAAATTCGACCCGGGGATATTTCGATTTTGCGTGTGCTATCATCTCTGGAATGTCTTTGTAGACGTGGTTACCTTTAAAGAGGAGGAGCGGCACGACAACGATGCGGTCAACCTCTTTTTCTACGGTACGGTCAACAACTTCTGGAAATCCCGGTTCCGCCAGTTGTAAAAAGGCCGCTTCCACCATATCCCATCGGTTCATTGCCCGGAGCATTTCGGCAACCTTGAAAAGTCCGTCATTGCCGCTTCCTAATTTACTGCCGTGCGAAATTAATATAACGCCTGTTTTCATTCCGTATCCTTTTGGGTGAAAAATATTGAGAAAGGATGTACAGGGTTTGATAATTTTTGTTTTTTATCCTGCACATTATAGTATTGCTCTGTAAAAACTTCTTTTTTTTGTAAGTTTTTTTAACAACCCCCTTAGTCCCCCTTTTCTAAGGGGGATTTGGTTGCGGCTTTGCTGCGCTATGTTTATCCTGTCAAAAAAACTTCCTGCCTAAATTACTTTCTATAAAAAATACCTTTGCGAGCTTTGCGTCTTTGCGGTGAACTATTACGCATTTTTAGTTTCTATGCAGCTTCGTGTTTCTGAATAAGTTCTGCATACGATGCGAAGAGATCAATCATTTCTTGTTCAAAAGTGCATTTTACCAGTTTTAAGCGGAGATCTGTGGCGTTGTGCAAACCGGCAATGTACTTTACTGCGTGTTTTCGGAAGTGTACCACGCCTGTTTCCTCACCGTAATATTCTACCATCAGTGCAAGGTGTTTTTGGATAAGCTGGAACTTTTCGTGATGCGATACCTGATCTCTGTCCCGGTACTGGAATAGCCAGGGATTCCCAATGGATCCACGTCCGATCATTACCCCATCGCAGCGGGTGAGTGTTTTCATGCGTTCAATATCCGCAATACATTTGACATCGCCATTTCCGATGACAGGGATTTTCACTGCCTGCTTGACCTCGGCTATGGGGTCCCAATCGGCCTTTCCAAAGAAGAACTGTGACCGCGTTCTGCCATGTACTGCAATCAGCGCAGCGCCATTTTCCTCAAGGATGCGTGCCACATCAAGGTAGTTTCTGGATTTGTTGTCCCACCCCAATCGGATTTTAGCGGTTACAGGAACCTTCAGAGTCTTAGTGAGTTTAGAAAAAATACGACCGATTTTCTGCGGGTCTTTGAGGAGCCCGGCGCCTGCGCCTTTGCCTGCTATATCTGATACCGAACACCCCATGTTAATGTCAATGATATCGGGGCCTAATTGTTCTATGATGCGACATGCCTCGGTGAGTTTATCCTCATCGTTTCCGAGGATTTGAAATACCACGGGTCTTTCAACGGGTCTGAAGTCAAGAAGGCGAAACGTCTTTTTGTTATTCCATAAAATTCCATCCATGGAGATAACTTCCGTATAACTTATGGGCATACCAAATTCCCGGCAAATAAGACGGAATGGCACATCCGAGAAACCTGCCATAGGGGCGAGAATTAAATCTCCGTAGAGAGGAATATTTCGAATAAAGAAACTTGGATTCATGCGATTTGTTTTAATTGCATAGGAATTTCAATAACTGTAAAGACGCAAGATTTTGCGTCTCTACCTGTGCATTTTAAGTCGTCGTAAGGCCTAATTAAATGTTAAGGAATTTTAAAACAATCTCGTAGCGCAGGGATTTATCACCCGCCATTGGCCGACCACAAGGGTTCGGCGCTACAATAAAAAGTCGTTTTGTTTTGCCGTATAAAACAAAACCTAATTTAAACAAAAATTATACCATCCGGAAATTTAAATATCATTGTTTTTTTTATTACGTTGAAGATATAATTAATCACCATGGTGACTCAAACTGAATTATTAACAAAAAAAGGCGCATATATCCAGCAGATGTTTGGTTCGATTGCACGGGTTTATGACCTGCTAAATACTATTTTAAGTTTTAACTTTGACAAGAGTTGGCGAAGGTTCGCTGTAAAGGTGAGTGATGTCAGCCCTGATGCAAGAGTACTTGACGTCTGCACAGGTACGGGCGACCTTGCTATTGAGTATTCAAAAATGTTAAATACCAATGGCCGGGTGGTTGGGAGCGATTTTTGTTATGAAATGGTTAGGTTGGCCGATCAAAAGCTGAGAAAAAGGGGGCTGGTGGACAGAATCAGGGTTTTGGAGGCGGATACGCTCCATTTGCCTTTCAGGGATAATTCTTTCCAGGTTTCTGCGGTGGCCTTTGGGATCAGGAATGTATCAGATTTAAAAGCGGGTATTGGAGAAATGACAAGGATTACTGCCCCTGGTGGTCGTGTGGTGATTCTTGAATTTTCACAGCCGACAAATCCTGTTTTTAAGTTAATTTATTACTTTTATTTCAAAAAAATACTCCCTTTTATCGGCAGGCTTATTTCACGCAGTAGATTTAACGCTTACTCGTATCTCCCCTCTTCAGTACTGAATTTTCCGGACAGGTTTGGTTTGCGAAAAGAGATGGAAGGATGTGGACTTAAAGACGTGAAGATCTATCCGAGGACGCTGGGAATTGTTACCGTCCATGTTGGCCAAAAGCCATAAAGTATCACTTGAATAACAGAAAATGTCTAAAATAACATCTAATTTCTTGACTAGTCTAAAAAGATTTAGTATTATATCATCGTAATTTTTCTTTCGAATCAAATCATTCCAAAAGTAAAATCTTCTTAAATACTGGGGAATAGTGCAACGGTAGCACAAATGACTCTGGATCATTTAATCTAGGTTCGAATCCTAGTTCCCCAGCCAATTAAACCAAGGGTTTCTGGCGTTAGATGCATTTCTATTTTCCGCAAATGCGACCAAATTGTAACCCGACACTAAAACTTGTAAACCATCTTCAAGATTTCTCTGAGACATGGGAACGAATCAGAATCCAGAAAATACCTTTCGCACGTCAAAAACGATGCTGTTATCATGTGCTTAAAAATTCCCGCTTGTTTTATGACTAATGTATAGGAATTTCAATATTGTAGAGACGCAAGGTTTTGCGTCTCTACAAGTGTTTTTTTAAGTCGCCGATGGCCTGATTTATCGCTTATTCCTGTCCACTGTTAATCGCCTCCCGCCTGCTTTTGCGGTTCTACATGACCCCCAAATTTCTGCCTCATGGCTGATAGCACCTTCTCGGCAAAGGTGTGTTCCTTTCGTGAACGGAAACGTGCGTACAATGACGCCGAAAGCACATCAACGGGTACGGATTCTTCGATTGCTGCCATGACGGTCCACCTGCCTTCGCCGGAATCCTGAACAAATCCGGAGTAAGTGGATAATGTTGGGTCTTCATAGAGCGCCGTTGCAATGAGATCGAGAAGCCATGATCGCACCACGCTTCCTCTCCGCCACACCTCGGCAATGTCGTCAACATTGAAATTATAGCGATATTCTTCGGGTAATTCGTTTGTATTTGCATTTCGTAATATATCAAATCCCTCTGCATACGCCTGCATCATACCGTATTCAATGCCGTTGTGGATCATTTTGACGAAATGACCAGCCCCATAAGGACCGCAATAAATATAGCCGGCCTCAGCGGTACTCTCTTTTCCCCCGCGTCCGGGGGTTTGCGGTATATCTTCACGTCCGGGCGCAAGGGTTTTAAAAAGGGGGGTGAGATGGTTGAAAATATCGGCTTCTCCGCCAATCATAAGACAGTAGCCACGTTCGAGTCCCCAAATGCCACCGCTTGTGCCAACGTCAACATAATGAATGTTCTTCTGTTTCAGCGACTTTGCCCGACGCACATCATCTTTATAGTAAGAATTGCCGCCGTCAATGATGATGTCTCCTGCCTCCATAAGGTTTGCTAACTTTTCGACCATCTGTTCAGTCGGTTCACCGGCAGTTACCATGATCCAGGCAGTTCGGGGTTTGCTGAGTTTGTTGATAAAATCTTCCAGCGATGCGGAACCCAGGGCGCCTTCGTTAACTAATTGTTTCACATGTTCAGGCTTTCTGTCGTACACAATACATTGATGGCCGCCGCGCACTAAGCGGCGTGCCATATTTGCCCCCATCCTTCCCATTCCGATCATACCCACTTGCATATTTTATTCTCCTTGTAAATTATAAACGATAACGGACTTCTATAGCATGTATCTTTTCCAACCTGCGCCTGTGACGTTCTTCGCCGTTAAATTGAGCCCCTACGAAAAAGCGAACGAGTTCCTTTGCCAGTTCAATTCCGACTACACATGAACCCAAAACCAGGATGTTCATATCGTCATGTTCAACGCCCTGGTGGGCGGAATACGTATCATGACAAAGTCCGGCGCGGATGCCGGGTATCTTGGTTGCTGCGACCGATGCGCCGACGCCACTACAGCAAAGCAGGATACCCCGTTCTGCTTTGCCATCACGGATTGATAATGCAACAGCTTCTGCATAATCGGGATAGTCAACAGAATCTTTATTGTGCGTGCCCACGTCTATGACCTGGTGTCCCTGTTCACGCAGGAAAGCTGACAGGAGTTCCTTCAATTCAAATCCGGCGTGGTCTGCGCCAATGGCAATAAGCATATCATTTCTCCGTAATCAATTATATAAAAAACAGCCATAAGAATCAGCAAATATCCACGGTTTTTCCAGCAAATCCATCCTTTAATTTGTTAATAATGGCATCTACAAACTCACTATCAAGCCACCTGCCCAAATTTAACCTTTTGTATATACTAACAGTCTTCGACGTATAATTCATCCTGTCAATAATAACACTATCGACATAAGGACTTAATTTCTCAGAGAGCGCATCAGGATTCATGGGCAGCACGGGGCCAATGAAGGTATATGTCTTTATTCCATGGTCGTGGAGTGTTTTTAAGGCTTTTATTCTTTCACTGACAGGTGGGGCATGTGGCTCAAAGACCTTCCTCATATTTTCATTGTCTGTTGTGATAGTAAGGCCGACCTCAATTTCCTTAAATTTTTTTATGATATCCATATCCCTCAAAACGAGAGGAGATTTCGTGAGTATATCGACAGGGAACTGGGATTCTAAAAGGACTTCCAGGCATTGCCGTGTAAGTTTATACTTTGACTCGATGGGCTGATAACCATCGGTTACCGAACTAATTAAGACATTGCCTCTTCTTGCCTTCGTAAGCTGTTTTTGGAGAATTGCTGGTGCATTTATCTTGACGTCCACAAAGCTTCCCCACGGTTCCTGATGCCCGGTAAACCGTTTCATAAACGTTGCGTAACAATACCGGCAGCCGTGAAAGCAGCCCACGTAAGGATTAATGCAGTAATCAATACCAGGAATCCCTGATTTGGTAAGTATGGATTTAGCCTTAATTTCACGAACAATAAGACTCATAGTTCTTTTTTAGAAAACGTAACAATTTAGTAGGGGCGAAGCATTTGCGATAAATTGGCATAAGTGCGTTCATACTCAAACTGGCAAATGCTTTGCCCCTACTAGAAAACAAATGATAAATATGCTAACAGAGAATCCCTAATAAAATTGCCTAATTATGGTACAAATAAAATATAGTAACATGTTATACTACGAAGCTTTTAAAGCAAAATATAAATTTATTGCATAGGAATTTATAGATGTTTTGAATAATTATGGTATTGAATAGGACGAAAAATACCTGGGGATATAATAAATTCGGGGCTAAATACTTATTGTTCTTTCACCATTCCTGATGTAGTGTTTATTTATGAGAGAAAGATTGCTTCGCTTCGCTCGCAATGACAGAATAAAGCCGCAATGACAGAGCGCAATGTATAACGACAGGATGCGCAATGACAGCTTGCAGTGTACCATCAAAGCGCATAGTGCGTATCATGGAGAAGGCGATAGTATGTTATGAAGCTCCCCAGTGTCATTGCGAGGGCCTTTCCTGAAGCAATCTCCTCTCATGTAATAAAAGTCTTTTCGTACATGTTTAACCATCCTCAAGTCCATACACATGCTCAAAGTATGCCCGCAGGATTTCACCGACACTCCACGCCTGAGAAATACAACCCCGTGGGGTATGAGGTGGGTCGCCATCGAAGATTTCAGAGATTGTCCCTAACCCCGCCTCAAAGAGATGCGTATAGAATGGTTTGAGCAGCTCCTTGATGGAGGTAGTGGTTTCTTTCTGGCCTGCATAAGCCCGGGCGTAGGCGGAAATATAGGGGCCTAATAACCACGCCCACACGGTGCCCTGATGGTATGCCCGGTCTCGCTCGTAAACGTTCCCGTAATAACGGCCAATGTAGTCTTTATCTTTTGGGGAAAGAGATCGGAGACCGTAAGGCGTTAATAAGTGTTCCTGCACTATTTTAATTACGGCCCGCTGTCTTGCTAATGATAACATCGAATAAGGCAAACTCACGGCAAATACCTGGTTTGGACGGATGGCTGAATTTCTTGTTTCACCATCAACATAATCATAAAGGTATTGACCCTCTTCAAACCAGAAAAGGCTATTAAAAGATTCGTGTACCCTGAGCGCCAGCGTGTTATATTCAGCGCTTTCAGTCATTAGGCGCATTTCCCGTGCAAGGAACGACATGATCTTTAAACCGTTATACCAGAGTGCGTTGATTTCCACGGCCTTTCCCCTGCGAGGCGTCACAACCCAATCGCCTATCTTAGCATCCATCCAGGTCAATTGCACGCCCTCTGAGCCTGCGTAAATCAAGCTGTCCGTGTCCATGTGAATATTATATCGTGTGCCTTTCCTGTAATACTCAACAATATCTTTCAATACGCCATACAAATCTTTTTGGATAGTATTAAAATCTTTTGCAAATCGCAGGTATTGATAGACCGCATGTATGTACCATAAGGATGCGTCAACGGTATTATATTCAGGCGTCTCGCCATAATCAGGGAATCGGTTGGGTATCATACCGTTACTTGCGTAGTGTGCATAGGAAAGTAATATCTCCCTGGCCTCTTCAAATCTCCCCTGTACAAGGGTAAGCCCTGGTAATGAGATCATCGTATCCCGACCCCAGTCGCCAAACCAGTGGTAACCGGCGATGATGCTTTTTTTGTCTTGTTCCCGTTTGACGATAAAACTATCGGAGGTGGATAACAACGATTCAACCAGATGATCAAGGTTTTTTTCCTCTGTCACCTTATTCCCATGCCCATTTGCGTTTTGTGTTGAATGAAGCGGGGGGGCAGAAGAGTTGGAGGGCATGGGTGAAGGATTCTGCCTGCATACTTGTTGCATCGCATGTCCCTGTTTCTTCCGGTTGATTTTCTTATTAAGGAGTTTTTGGACGTTTACCGTGTCATATTCACGGGTAGATGCAACTATGGAGAAATCCGTTCCTTTTGATAAATCAAAGCAAAGGGCGAAAGGACTGAAAAGATCCTCATGCGCATCCAGGCCGCGTTCAATCTCCTTTGGGTATTCCATATTTTTGTACCAGAATTGGGCATTATCCATGGACTGGGCATTATGGTAGATGTACATGGGGGGAATCGATTCGTAAGGTTGTATGCGTATCCCGGTTGCCGTGTGTATATATTCAGTTTTAAGAAAGGGGTTTTCATGGGTAAGGCTGTGATAATCACGGAATGCAATCATGACCCGTATTTTTAATGTGGAGGCGACCCGCCGTGTCGCAACTACACGGTATAAAATCACGGTAGTGTTTTCCCCCTGAACCATGAACACCATCTTCTGTATATTCATTCCACCCACGGAATAATTGAATGTGGGGATTGGTTTTAAGCTAAACTGGACAAGATTCTTATACCCTTCAGGATGTATGGCGTTCGGATAGATATTGGTAGAAAGGGGGATCTCCTGTCCTTCAAAACAGAGGAATTCTTCAAGCTTTGAGAGCATTAAGGTACGGCCAAGCGGCGGTCTTGTTGCCGCCATGAGCAGGCCGTGGTACCGTCTTGTATTTGCCCCAATAATTGTGGATGATGCATAACCGCCAATGCCATTGGTTTCCAGCCATTCCTTTTCAGTAGCTTGCGAAAAGTCACAACAGACTTCTTTTTTGAAGAGCATTATTTTCTCCTTAATAAAGGTTTTCGTCTAACGGAGCATCAGAAATTTTATATCAAAGCGGTTTGAGATTTATTTTATGAATAAGTCCTGCCTGACAAAAATGAGTATTTGATTAATAGTAGAAAATTAGTATAGTATAATTTTTATTTATTATATCACATAACCATGAAATCAAAGCATGTTATCCATGACAAAAATGACGGGTGTCTCCCTTGTGCGTTGTACGGACTACGATAAAGAAAAGGTTTTGGCGGCTATTGACCGGACATTCGAACACTTCGGCGGTATTGATAAACTCATAAAAAAAGGAATGAGGGTATTATTAAAACCCAATTTCCTGAAGGAGAGTGCGCCGGAGGAATGTATCATTACTCACCCGGCCATTATAGAGGCGGTTGCCAAAAAGGTATTGGATATGGGAGCGACCCCTGTTATTGGGGACAGTCCGGCCTTTGGCGCGGTGAAAAAGATTGCGAAACGGATAGGCTTAGACCAATTTGCAGAAAAACACGGAATTGAAATTGTCGAGCTTGATACGCCGCGAAGGGTAAAAGCGCTCTGTGGTGAACAATCATTTTCTCTTACGGTATCGGGCCGGGCGTTAGACGCTGACGCTATTATTAATCTTCCAAAGCTTAAGGTACATGGACAGATACTCTATACTGCTGCGGTGAAGAATATGTTTGGATGCGTTCCCGGCAAAAAGAAGGCGTGGTGGCATTTCAAATCAAAGGATGACCTTGCATGGTATACCGGGATGCTCCTGGCCAATTATAATATTGTAAAACCAACATTTACCCTTGTGGACGCCGTTATGGCTATGGAAAAACATGGACCTACAGGGGGTATTCCGCGTCAGGTATCATTAATTCTGGGAGGAATCGATGGCATTGCATTAGATCGTGTTGTGGCGGAGATTCTCAACGCCCAGCCCTCTCAGGCTCCCCTCCTGGAAACAGCTAAACTATATAATATAGGAGAACAAAATTTGTCAAAGATAGAGGTGTTAGGAGAGTCGTTGTCCGATGTGAAGATAAATGATTTCATTTTCCCTGAATTATCACCCATAGGTTTCACTACCTTCCGGGTTGTAAAGAGTCTTGCCAGGCATTTGTGGGCAAAGAACTTTGGCCCGGCGTTGTTAGCCTTTTTAACCTTTTTCCTCTTATTACCCATGAATGTATTTTCAGAAGCAAACAGGATAAAAAATTTTCCATCGCAGGTGGCCGTGGATGATATTATTCACATCCCGACGGGCACTAAAATAAAGTTTTCCGATTTGACGCGGTTTTTTGAGTCTGCCAGTATCCTCTATGTTGGCGAAACTCATGCAAACCAGGCGTCTCATGAGATACAGTTAAAGGCGCTGAAGACATGCTATGAGAAATTTGGAAACAACATGGTTATTGGCATGGAGATGTTCACAAAGCCATATCAACCTTTTTTAGATCAGTGGGTCGCCGGCGAGATTGATGAAAAGAAATTTATAGAGGATACGCACTGGGATACCGAGTGGGGTTACGATTATGAGTTATATAAAGGTATTTTTGATTTTGCCCGCGAAAAGAAAATTCCGATCATCGCATTAAATGCCCCCAAAGACGTGGTACGGATGGTGAGTAAAAAGGGGCTAAAAGAATTAAGCGAGGAAGAGAAAAAGCGATTGCCTGAGATGGATACATCTGATTTTTTCCACAAAGTCTATCTCGAAAAAATTATTCAATCTCATGTTGACCGAACCGCAGATTTGGACCGGTATAATGACGTGCAGAGCCTCTGGGAAGAGTATATGGCGCAAACAATCGTAGAGTACATATCTTCCTGGGAGGGCAAGGATAAAAAGTTCATTGCCTTTGTGGGAAACGGCCATATAGTTTATGATTTTGGTGTTCCGAAGAGGGTATTTCGCCGGACTTTTTTACCTTATTACACAATTTATCCTGCAGAATTTCAAGAAAACAAACCCTCCTCCGATCAGGATATGTTCATGGCAGACATTCCTTTGGAACCCGCCGATTTTGTCTGGGTTATACCTCCGGTCGGGTTACAAAAGAAGAGGATTTATTTAGGGGTGCAACTTAAGAAGACCCCCGACAGTAAGTTGCTTGTTCAGGAGGTGACTCCAAAGAGTCCCGCTGAAAAGGCAGGAATTACCGTAGGTGACGTTATCCTGTCGATTGATGGGCGAACTGTGCGGGGTGTCATGGAATTGGTTCATCACCTCCAGGGCAAACAATTTGGGGATAGTTGTACCGTTGATGTTGAGCGTAATGGCACAACAACGTCTTATGCGGTTACCCTCTTTGAGATGCCGGAAGAGTAATCAACGTTCCAGGATACGGACAACCCCCTTTGTCCCCCTTTTCCAAGGGGGATTAATTTAGAGTATAGGAATTTCAATACAAATCGTAGCGCGGGGGTTTATTCCTATAACGGTTTAAACAGATTAAACAGTTTAAACCGTTTATTGCCGAAGGCTTATTTAATGTTGAAGTGTTTAGAGCGTTTATTGTAATAAATTATCAGGAAGGTATGGTTCTCTCGCAGATAAAATTATGCAGACAAAATTATCGCCACAATACAATCCAAAAGAAATAGAAGACAAATGGTACCGGCGCTGGGAAGAGAAAGGGTGTTTTCATAGCGTTCCGGATGCCGGAAAAAAACCATATACCATTGTAATTCCCCCGCCCAACGTTACCGGCGTGCTCCACATGGGGCATGCCTTGAATAACATTATCCAGGATGTTTTAATCCGATGGAGGCGTATGCAGGGCTATAGCGCCTTGTGGATGCCGGGAACAGACCATGCAGGCATTGCAACCCAGAATGTGGTTGAGCGTGAACTGGCAACACGGCACGTCAAACGTGAACACCTGGGCAGGGATCGTTTTATTGAGGAAGTCTGGAAATGGAAGAATCAGTTCGGGTCAACCATTATTAAGCAGTTGAAGAAGCTGGGAAGTTCCTGCGACTGGCAGCGGGAACGGTTTACTATGGACGAAGGGCTTTCATCGGCGGTAAAGGAAACCTTTGTGAGACTCTTTGAAAAGGGGTTAATCTATAAAGGCAAATATATGATTAACTGGTGTCCCCGATGCTGCACAGCCCTGGCCGATGATGAGGTGGAACACGAGGAACATGAAGGACATCTCTGGCATATAAAGTATCCATTCAGGGATGCGCCGCATCTGTACCTTATCGTTGCGACAACGCGCCCGGAAACGATGCTGGGCGATGTTGCTGTGGCGGTTAATCCCGGAGATGACCGTTATAAGGAAATGATTGGCGAATTCCTCACCCTGCCCCTGACAGGACGGGAAATGCCCATTATTGCGGATGATTTTGTTGATCCGTCTTTTGGAACGGGCGCGGTAAAGGTTACCCCTGCGCATGATCCCAATGATTTTGAGATGGGAAAGCGTCATGGTTTGACGCCGGTTGTTGTGATGCGTGAAAATGGCGCTATGAATGAAAATGCAGGGGATTTTGAGGGATTGGACCGTTTTGAGTGCCGGAATGCATTAGTGGAAGAACTGAAATTAAAAAAATATATTGAAATGATTAATCCCCACAAACATTCCGTTGGACACTGCTACCGGTGCCATACGGTTATTGAGCCGTATATATCCGACCAGTGGTTTGTGAAGATGCGTCCTCTTGCGAATGCCGCTATAGAAGCGACACAGAAAAAACGGGTAACATTTTTTCCTGAACGCTGGGAAAAAGTTTATCTGAGCTGGCTTGAAAATGTGCGGGACTGGTGCATTTCAAGGCAGATATGGTGGGGACATCGTATCCCTGCGTGGTATTGCCAGGAGTGTAATGAGATTATGGTATCCCGCAGTGCGCCTCAGAGATGCACAAAATGCGGCAGTTTAAAGTTGAAGCAGGATGAGGACGTTCTTGATACGTGGTTCAGTTCTGCCCTGTGGCCTTTTTCTACGATGGGCTGGCCGGAAGAGACGCCCGAATTGAAATATTATTATCCAACGTCCACCCTTGTGACGGATAGAGGTATTATATACTTCTGGGTAGCGCGCATGGTCATGATGGGGTTGGCTATGATGGAAAATATACCCTTCTCCCATGTGTATATACATGGTACTATCCTTGATGAACTGGGGAGGAAAATGAGCAAGTCGCTTGGCAATGGAATTGACCCCCTCCTCATGATTGAGCGCTATGGGGCAGACGCCGTGCGATTCTCGATTATTATCCTCACCACGGAAGGGCAGGATGTAAAGCTCTCGGAAAGCAAGTTTGAAATGGGGCGTAATTTTACGAACAAGCTATGGAATGCCGCCCGGTTTATTATGATGAATTTGGAAGATGAGCATAAAATTCATGTTGCAAGCGGGCCTGAAAATTATCAGTTTGAAGACAAATGGATACTGAGTTGTTTAAATGCAACGATTGATTCGTGCACTGCTTCGTTAGAACAGTTCAAGTTCAACGATGCAGCAATGAAAATCTATGACTTTTTCTGGCACTCCTTCTGCGACTGGTATCTGGAAATCGTCAAGGCGCGTCTCTATGAACCGGTAAGTCCCGTAGACAAAAAGGTTGCGCAGACCGTACTTGCCCGGGTGTTTAATCGGATACTCCATTTGCTTCATCCCTTTGTTCCATTTATTACGGAAGAATTGTGGCAGAATTTAAAAGACGTGGTTTCGGAAAACAGCATTCATATTCAGGATGAGATGTATGCTGAGAGCCTGATGCTTGATAGCTGGCCGAAGGTTGACAAGCGATATGAATTTCAAAGTGTTGAGGACGCCATGGCTGTCGTACAGGATGTTATCCGTGCGGTGCGAAACATACGCAGCAAGATGAATATAAAGGACAAACAGAAGCTCAACGGCGTGATTTCTGTCTCTGCGGACGGGAAACATGATTTAAACCCACATGCAAATCTCATCAAGCGAATGGCCAATCTTGAATGTCTGGAAATAGGAAGAGACCTTCCCAGGCCGCCGAATTCCGCATCAGAGGTTATTGGCGAGGTGCAGGCGTTTGTGCCGCTTGAAGGAATCATTAATCCGGATGCCGAAAAGGACCGTCAGTTAAAACACCTGCAGCAACTGGAGGAGCATTTGCAGATAGTGAGAAAGAAACTGGAAAACAAGAATTTTGTTGCGCGTGCGCCGGCGCAGGTAGTAACGATGGAACAGAATCGTGAAAAAGAATTGTTAGAACAGATACAGAAGGTGAAAATTATTTTGAACGGATTGGGGTGATATTTTTGGAATTTCAGTTTTGTAGGTTGGGTTGGGGAACGAGACCCAACTTTTTCATAGAGAGGTTAAATTTTAGGATAAGGAATTTATGAAGAAACCGCATCTCGTATCACTGGTGTTTATACTGGCGTCTTTTTTTATGATAACATCATGTCTTTTTGCCGATACACCCGCACAGAAACCATTAACCAGAAAATGCCCGACGTGTAATAAACTTTACACAGAGGATACAAAATTCTGCGGTGATGATGGGGCAACGCTTGTTGCGGCGAGTGGAAAATTGATTTGTCCGGATTGTAAAAAGGAAGGCGCTGCAGGGGAAAAATTTTGCAGGGAACATGGCAAGAAACTTGTTCCTTTTACAGGAACGCCCGCACAGGAGGCCGATGTCTTAAAGTTAAAAAAAGACCTGGCTAAAAAATATTACAAAGAAGGCTGCGACTACTGCGATGCGGAATCATACGACCAGGCTATCGAGTCCTATAAGAAGGCAGAGGAGGCATATCCCGATTTCCCCGCGCTTCACTACAATATGGGTTGGCTTTATGGTAAATTAGGGAATGTTGAGCAGGCTATTCAGCACTTGCAAAAATACATTGTGCTTGCCCCGGATGCAAGCGATGTCACCGAAGTGCAGAGTTATATCGTTGTGCTCAAGCAGGCTATGGAGAAACGAAACAGCGTACTTTCCACATTTCAAAATCGTGATGATTCTATGAAAAAGGCGCTGGCAGAACAAAAGAAAAAATACAACAGTGTGCTTATACCGGCGGGTGAATTCATTATGGGGACAGATGAGGCGCGGGAAGATTCGTACCCGGAGCACAAGGTATACCTGGACGCTTACGAAATCGACCGCTATGAAGTAACCAATGCGCAATATTGGGAATTTCTCAATTATATGAAAAAAACAAACGATCACAGCAAGTGCTTTAAAGGAGAACCGAGCAATAAGGACCATACCCCGCGGTTCTGGGAAAATGAGTATTACAACACCCCTGATTATCCCATAGCAAGGATTGACTGGTATGATGCTTACGCTTATGCTGCATGGGCAGGAAAGCGGCTGCCGACAGAAGCCGAATGGGAAAAAGCGGCAAGGGGCGCTGATGGTAGAAAATTTCCGTGGGGAAATGAGTGGGACAATTCCCGGTGTAATCTGTCAGGGGAACCGAAACCGGTGGGCAGTGTGGAGAGCGGGAAAAGTGTCTATGGCTGTTATGATATGGCGGGGAGTGTTTATGAATGGTGCGCAGACTGGTATCTGGATACCTATTATCAGGAGTCTTCATCTAAAAATCCAAAAGGGCCTGAAACAGGCGTCAGACGCGCAATACGAGGCGGCTCCCGATTCTCAAAGCCATTTCAGGCGAGAACCTTTACCAGAAAATCAGAACAACCAGATTTATTTAATGTTTCACTTGGATTAAGGTGTGCCAAAGATGTAAAGGGAAAATGATCAAATGGACGAAATTAAGTCAAACCATAAATATTTTATCGGGAATATTTTTTATGAAAATATTCTGAGCAACCTGTATGAAGGGGTATATTTTGTAGACCACGATAGAAAAATTCTTTACTGGAACAAGGGCGCAGAGACAATCACCGGATATAGGAGTGAAGAGGTAATAGGGAAGAGGTGTAACGATAATATTAATCATGTTGATAACAATGGTATTCAACTCTGCATAGCGACGTGTCCTTTGTCGAAGACAATCGCCGATTTGATTCCCCGTGAGCTTGAGGTTTATCTCCTTCACAAAAAAGGACATCGCATACCTGTGCTGGCGCGTACCATACCTATACAGGAAGCCCAGGGTAATATTGTTGGAGCGGCTGAAATATTCAACGATAATTCACCGAAAATAGCAATTGCCCAGAGAATGAAAGAACTCGAAAGAATGGCACTTCTCGACCCGCTTACGGGATTAGCAAACAGGCGGTATATTGAGATGAAACTACAGAGCAGATTTGATGAAATGAGCAGGTATGGATGGTCATTCGGCGTCCTCTTTATGGATGTCGACCACTTTAAGGGGGTTAATGACGCCTACGGGCATAGCATTGGAGATACAGTATTAAAGACGATAGCAAGAACGTTAATGAATAATGTGAGGGCCTCAGATATTGTGGGTCGTTGGGGCGGTGATGAATTCATTGCCGTCAACATAACGAACAACGAGAAGGTATTATATTCTGTTGCTAATAAACTTCGCGCGCTTGTTGAACAATCTAGTATTTCCATTGGGCCAAATACTATTCGAGTTACCATTTCTATAGGAGCGACCCTTGCGATGCATAATGATACTGTTGATGCATTGATGAAACGGGCAGATGGGCTTATGTATCAGAGCAAAGTCGCTGGTCGAAATCGTATATCGATTAATTATCAATGAACAGAGAGAACGGCTACAAGTACGCTTAATAGTAATAAACACGAACGCATTGAAATATATGTTGTTTCTCATTGTTTAGTTTAAATTCATTTTATATCATGAAACATTAAAGAAGTTTTTTTTGTTTAGACAATGGTAAAACGTTTTGCCACTATGTTGGTTTGTAAAAACTTTGTGTTAAATTGTTTTTGAAAGGAGAAATAAGTGAAGCGTTTTGGATTTTTAATTGGCGTTGTGTGTTGTGCGTTAGCCTTAGTAACCACGCAGGTTGCAAAGACGGGTTTTGCCGCAGGTTGTTGCGACAAGAAGGAGTGTACAAAAGAAGCTGCCGCCGAAGCAAAGACGGATACTAAATGTGTTGTGTGTGGGAAGGCTGTAGAGAAAGATAAGGGTATAACCGTTGGGTGTGAGGGAAAATCGTTTACCGTATGTTGTAAGACGTGCGAATCTGAGTACAAGAAAGACCCTTGCAAGTTTTGCAAAGATGAAAAGTGTGAAAAGCACCAGGAACATCACGGCGAAGAACACCACTAATTCGATGTTTCAGAAATTCAATATTGTAGAGACGCAAAATCTTGCGTCTCTACATTAGTTTAAAGAGTAGCCGAATTCTTAACTTGTAAAATACTGTGCTTATTCTTTCAACTCTTTTACAATAAATGTCCCTTCCGGGGGATTGACGAGAATTGTCCTGACCCGTTCCTGCCACAGATTGCCGAATTCCTTTAATTCTTCATCAGACGCCTTGCCGGAGATCGCAAGAGGCATCAGTTTATCTATGCGTTCACTGGATGGTACGTGTTCGATGCTGTAGGTAACTTCTACCTTTTTCCCGTTATCTGCCCTCTGGAAGATGATCGAACAGATTGCCTTTGGATCAGCCCCGTGTTCCTTATCAAAGCTCAATAAATTGTATCTTCCGTATTTTTTGTTCGGTCCCAGCCCCATAAATCCATTTTCCCCTGAAGCGCCTGTGATGAACGTTACCACCTGAGATATAGGGCCATTCACCTTGTAATCTACAGCGCCCCTGAAAGTAACTTTGATATTGCCTCTGACGGGGACATCGTCGCCATATAATGCCTTTGATGCCAGTTGCGTTGATTTATAGGCGCCGGCGACAGCGGGACAGGAATGTCCGGCCAGTTTTACGGCATCGGCATAGGTAAAGGTAAATACCGCATCGCGATCCATTGCGCCGAGTACTATGGCTAAAGGATCTTTGACCTTTATCGGCTCAACGGCATCGAAAAAATCCTTGCTCAATTTTGATTGCCCCTCCGCGTGGACGTGTCGCTGAACAGGCATGAGGCAAGCCATTGCCCCGATAAAAGTAAAAAGTAAAAATTTTTTAGATACAATACTTTGGAAAAACATGCTTTTCATGGTCGGTAATCCTTTCATTTAAGAACAATTGCAACAATTCTTCATTGAAGAATAAACGAAACTCATTTAGAATTGACCTTTTAAAATTACTGTCCAATAGTTTATACGAGAAAGATAATTTAGGCAAGCGTATTATGTCAAAGAGACTCAGGATGGGCGTTGTTCCTTACATGAACGCCAAGCCCTTGATTTATGGGCTGAATCAACGTGCGGACTCCCTTGAATTGACGTTCGAAGTGCCGTCACTTTTGCCGAATATGTTGAACAACGACCAGATTGACGTCGCCCTTATCCCTTCCATCGAATACTTTAGAAATGGCAACTATGCGATCATTCCCGATATTTCAATTTCTGCAATCGGGACAGTTGAGAGCGTAAAGATATTTTCGAAAGTCCCGTTACATGCTATCCACACCGTTGCGTTAGACAAAAGCTCTCTAACATCCTGCGCCCTTACCAGAATTATTTTAAAGGAACAGTATCACCTTACGCCCCGGTATACGTCGTGGAATAAACACGATGATGTTTCACAGGCAGATACCGATGCAGTCCTGATCATCGGGGATAATGCCATGAAGGTTGCTGATAATGGATACGTTATCCTGGATTTGGGTCAGGCGTGGTTTGAATATACAGGGCTTCCCTTCGTCTTTGCGGTCTGGGTTGTGAAACGCGGGTGTCACATATCAGGCATTAATGCGTTATTAAAGAACGCCAGGGATAACGGCGTGCGGTCGGTTGAGACCATTGCGGTTGCTGAATCTCAGAGACTTCAGCTTCCCCGTGAGCGGTGTTTTTATTATCTTACAAAATCGATTCGCTATAATTTAGGTGAGGATGAGATAAAGGGGTTGCGGGCGTTTTATCATCATGCAACATCTCTGGGGCTGGCCCCGAAGGGAGCGGAGGTTGTTTTTAATGAAACGTAATACATCTGTTTTATCAACCGAAATTGAAGACATCCTTGAAAAACCACTGCATAACCAAAGAATTTCATCACAAGAATGTCTTAAATTATTTTCTGTAAAAGATATTACCGTCCCCGGCATGGCAGCCGATGAGATGTGCAGGAAAAAACATCCGGAAGATTACCGGACGTACATTATAGATAGAAACATTAATTACACGAATATCTGCACGTCGGGCTGTAAGTTTTGCGCCTTTTATAAAGATGTCAAACACAGTGACGGATATATTATTTCAAAAAATATCTTATTTAAGAAAATTGAAGAAACGCTTGCGTTGGGCGGCCGGCAGATACTCATGCAGGGCGGACTGCATCCCACATTGAAATTGGATTTTTATGAGGATTTATTACAGTCCATTAAGGCAAAATTTAACGTCCATATTCATGCCTTTTCGCCCCCGGAAATTATGCATTTTTCAAAACTGAATGGTATACACATCTGTGATGTTATTAAACGGCTTAAAGACGCTGGACTTGATTCAATTCCTGGCGGCGGCGCTGAAATCCTGGTAGACCGGTGCAGGAATCTCCTGAGTCCCAACAAATGCAGCGCACAGGAGTGGCTCGACGTCATGCGTGAGGCGCATAGACTTGGTATGCGTACAACGGCAACTATGATGTTTGGACATGTTGAAACGGTAGCAGAGCGTATCGAACACCTTGAAAAAATACGTCAACTACAGGACGAGACAGGCGGTTTCACCGCCTTTATTGCATGGACGTTTCAGCCGAAAAATACCCAATTAGATACGGATGATTCTCCAACCCACGAAGAGATGGGATTCGTGGGGAGCTATGACTATCTGAAGACACTTGCCATCGCACGGCTCTTTTTAGACAATGTTGCGAATATACAGGCGTCGTGGGTCACGCAGGGCGCAAAAATCGCCCAGCTTTCCTTGAAATTCGGCGCTAATGACATGGGCAGCACCATGATTGAGGAAAACGTGGTGAAGGCGGCGGGCGTGAGTTACCGGATGAGCAAGGAAGAAATAGAATTTCTTATCCAAGACGTGGGGTACAAGCCAATGCAGAGGGATTTATATTATCGTGTATAATGCCAAAGATATTTGATAACACTGAGGAGATACCGCTATGGGAAAAATAAAGGATTTACCAAAACATAAGCGGCCCAGAGAAAAGCTTTCTGAAAAAGGTGCGGAAAACTTAAGCGATGCTGAACTTCTGGCAATCCTTATTCGCACCGGCAGGGCAGGCAAAAGCGCTTTGGATATTGCCAGGGAAACTTTGAAAAAATATCCCTTATCAAGGCTTTTATCTGTCACAAAAGACGAGCTCACCGGCATTAAGGGGCTGGAAGATACCAAGGCTATTACCATCAAGGCAGCTTTGGAACTTGGCAGCCGCGCGGTCGGTTCCTTTAATGATTCCCTTCCTGTTCTCGATTCCGTACGGGCAACCGTTGACCAGCTTGCCGATTTGCGGGGCAAACAAAAAGAATATTTTATAGCGCTCTATCTCAACGCCCGCAAGCAGTTCGTTCATAAAGAAACTATTTCTATCGGAACACTTACAGAAACTCTGGTGCATCCGCGCGAGGTATTTGAGCCAGCAATTCGCCGTCTTGCATCTTTGGTTATACTTGCGCATAACCACCCGTCAAAAAATATAGAAGTGTCAGAGGCAGATATTAAACTCACAGAAAAGCTGATTCAATCAGGCGCTATTCTTGATATTGAAGTACTGGATCATATCATTATTACCGACGACGGTTATATCAGTTTTAAGGAGAAAGGATTACTTTTTAAGTAAACCGCAGTTAGATGCTTAATATCTAACGGTGTAAATAACATTATGTCACAACTACAAAACATCGAAGCGATCGAAAGAAGGCTCTGGAGCGCGGCTGACACTCTTCGGGCCAACTCCAATTATGCCAGCAATGAATATTTTATGCCGGTGATGGGTCTGGTGTTTTTGCGCCATGCGTACAGCCGGTATCTTGCGGTAAGAGATAATATTGAAGCTAATCTGCCAACAAGGGGCGGCGTCAAAAAAGAACTAACCAAAGAGGATTTCAGTAAAAAATCCTCAATTTTTTTACAGTCCAAAGCTCAATTCGATTATCTGGTGGGTTTAAAAGACAGCGATGACCGGGCAAAAGCAGTAATTGACGCAATGGAGTCCATTGAGACCGATTATGAAACGCTGCGCGGAGTGCTGCCTAAGCAGGAATACCGCGAGTTGGATAATGAAATACTCGGCCAACTGCTTCGGGCGTTGAATCCAGAAGAACTTAAAAAGGTTGACGGCGATGTATTTGGCAGGATTTATGAATATTTTCTCACCCAGTTTGCCGATCAAAAAGCGCATGACGGCGGGGAATTTTTTACGCCGGTTTCTCTGGTGTCGCTTATTGCCAATGTCTTAGAGCCTAAACGAGGCACGGTAATGGATCCGGCCTGCGGCAGCGGCGGGATGTTTGTCCAGAGCGCCCGATTTGTGGAGAGCCTGCATCAAAATCCAAACGATACCTTGAGTTTTTATGGACTGGAGAAAAACGCTACTACGATTAATCTGGCAAAGATGAATCTGGCGGTGCATGGACTGGTTGGCGATATTAAAAAAGCGATTACTTATTACGAAGACCCGCATAATTTGTTTAAAAAGGCCGACTTTGTGATGGCAAATCCGCCGTTTAATGTGGATGAGATTGACGCGGATAAGATCAAAAACGACCCCCGCCTGCCTTTTGGCTTACCCGGAGTAAACCCAAAAAGCAAAGTGACTAACGGCAACTATGTATGGATCAGTTATTTTTACAGCTACCTCACCGAACAAGGCAGAGCCGGATTTGTGATGTCATCTCAAGCCTCAAGCGCCGGTAAAGGCGAGGCCAGGGTGCGGGAAAAGCTGATAGAAACCGGCCATGTGGACATTATGATTGCCATCCGCTCCAACTTTTTCTATACCCGCACGGTTCCCTGTGAACTCTGGTATTTTAATAAAGCAAAATCAAGAGAACTAAAAGACAAGGTGCTGATGATAGATGCCAGAAACATCTACAGAAAGGTAACCCGGAAAATCTATGATTTCAGCCCGGAGCAGTTGCAAAATATCCTCTCTATCATCTGGCTCTATCGCGGCGAGCCCAAGCGCTTTCACGATTTGGTGGTAAATTATATTACTGCCACGCTCAATGAAGCAGTGCAAAGCATCTCTCTTGCCCGCGACTATGAAACTGTTTTTGCCAGGTTAAACAAAGAGCTTGAGCCGTTTCTCTCCACGCTCCCGAAGGATGCTAAACACGCGGAGACAGTTAAGGAACTTGCGGCGTGTCTGCAAGTCTACAAGGACAACTGCCGGATATTTGCCAAATTGGCTGAAGGAAGAAGCGAGTGGTGGAAAAAGACAGCCGTAGAGACGCAAAATGTTGCGTCTCTACCCGAAGTAATAAAAGAATTAGAATCACTGGCAGAGGAAAACAACAAGCTCATCAAAGAAGCAGAACTCATGTACCGGCTTATGAATCGCTTGATTGATGAATGCCTGAATACCCACAACGCCAGAGAGAGCGAGGAATGGAAGACACGGGAAATTACTAACCTCAGAAAACAAACCGAAGCAGCCCGCGATAATGCGGTGAGTCAATTAAAACTTGCCCGTTATTTCCACCATCAAGCCGAGTGGCTTGTGGAGCGTTTCCCTGATGAGATACTGCGCGATGTGGAAGGGTTGGTTAAGCTGGTGGGTAAAGAGGAGCTGAAAGAAAACGACTGGAGTCTGACGCCAGGCAGGTATGTAGGCGTGGCACCGGAGGAAGAAGACCCTGACTTTGATTTTGGCGAGGCCATGCGGACGATTCATTCTGAACTGGAAGACCTGAACGTCCAAGCCGGTGATCTGGTAAAAAAAATCAGTGAGAATTTTAAGAAATTGGGAATATAAAGAAGGATGTAAAAGATATGCGTCCTTTTGTGGAGACATGGCCGGACAAAGAATTTATACAGCAGGTTGCTGCACAAATACCCTGGAAGAATTTGTTCCAATGATAACAAGAAATATTTTAAGGAGAATCTTATGGAGAAACAGGAGAAATGTCTCATTGTATGCGACCCCAAAATTCTTAATGGCAAGCCTATTATTAGGAGCACAAGAATATCTGTGGCTCTGATACTGCAAAACATTGCTTCAGGCATGACCCGAGAGGAAATCCTTCGAGGTTATCCAACGCTGACGGAAGAAGGATTAGATGCGGCTTTGGATTTTGCCGCTCGACAATTTCAGGGAGAAGAGGTTAATGTCTTTGCAAACAAAGAGCAACCATGAAAATACTCGCAGATGAAAATATCCACGCCGGTATTATCAACGAACTACGCAAGGCAGGCTTTGAGATTCTCTTTATTCCAGAAGTAGGACTTGCCGGGTGCGATGACCAAAAGATTTTAGAATATTCTGAAAAGCACGACTTGATACTACTCTCTGGTGATAAAGATTTTGGAGGACTCATCGAATTTGGCACATTGTGGGGACGAGGGAAAATAATACTGCTTCGCTATCGTCTTATCAACACAAGTCGGATTGCAAAAAATATAGCTGAGGTTATGAACAAGGAAAAAGACCTATTGAATACTGAAAAATCATTTGTGATCGTGCTTTCCGAATCTGGATATAGAATTCACAGACATCAGAGTTAAACAATTTATACCAATTTGCCGTCAAAAGATACAATATAGTCCAGTGTAAATGAAGGAAGTATAGCATATATATTTAATGTTTGAAAGCGAATTAGTATTATGCGTTTTTTTACGGATGAGGCATACCTGGATCGGCAAATTGTGAAACAGGTTGTTTCACAATTGACTTGGGGGGGGTCACACCATTAGTCTTTTACAACGGGTTAAAGACCAAAATGCCCGCTTGTGGTATGTCAAAGCGAGTCTTCAGCAAGGCTGGTCGAGACTTGTTGAATCCTTACCGTCAGAATTGAAAGGCAGCCTGCCCACGGTAGAAGAGATTGAAGCCGAACTGAGGCGGAAGGCGGATAAGTCATGAATAATAGTTCAATCAAGAGATTAAAATCACAATGTCATTCCTGCGAAAGCAGGAATCCAGACTTGTCCACGCGAACCTTGTCCCTGCATGTATTAAGTAAGGGAGCAGTGAACCATACAAATAAACTGGATTCCCGTTAAAAGCATGCGGGAATGACGCTTATGGTTATTTTAGAGCTTTTCAACAGCATAGTGAGAATTTTAAGAAGTTTGTGATATGAAAAATCAAACAGTAAAAATTGAAAGCATAGCGACCATAAAAGGAGGGAAACGATTACCTAAAGGGCACGAACTTTTAACCGCTCCAACCAAGCATCCTTATATACGGGCTAGAGATATTGGAAATGGTAAAATTGAAATACAAGAACCTGTTTATATCGCCGATTCTACCTTTCAAAAGATAAAGCAATATACAGTTAAGAATAATGATATTTTAGTTACGATTGTTGGCATAAATATTGGAGATGTAGGTATAGTTACGGAAGCACTCGATGGGGCCAATCTAACCGAAAATGCAGCCAAAATTAGCACAAATACAAATGTGTGTAATCCAAATTATTTGTTATGTCATCTAGCGACGCCACGCAATAAATTTAAATTTCAACAAATTGCTGCGGGAGCCGCGCAGGGGAAGCTCGGGCTATTTAAAATTAAGGATTTCAAAGTACTTCTGCCCCCGATAAATGTACAAAAGAAAATTTCGGATATTTATTTTGCCTATACCAACCTCATTGACATCAACCGCCGGCGGATACAGCT
>JAHFOW010000149.1 GCA_023261465.1 Planctomycetota bacterium | reverse complement strand
CCGTCATCTACCACAACGCCAATATATACCAGCCCCACGGGTTTTTCTTTTGTTGCCCCGGTTGGTCCTGCAATACCTGTAATACCAACACCAATATTCGCCGAAGACATTTTTTTAATACCTTCTGCCATAGCCATTGCCACCTGAGAACTGACGGCGCCATTCCTATTGATAAGTTCTCCAGGAACACCAAGGATATCGACCTTTGCCTTATTACTATAGGCAACAACCCCTTCCAGGAAATATTCAGAGACGCCCGGCATGTTGGTAAGTTTGTCTGAAACCAATCCCCCTGTACATGACTCGGCGACGGCAATTGTCTTGTTATGTCTTTTGAGAAGCTCAAAGACTGCATATTCAAGCGTCTCACCACCCACGCCAAATACTACATTTCCAAGCGCATTTAGAATAACTCTCTCTGCATCACAAATAAGTTTCCCGGCATCTGCCCTTCTCTGTGCAGTTGTATGGATATCAACCGTTACAATTCCATCGTGTACCCGTGTCATTACCTTGATATCCGTTCTATTTGACAAGGAACCTTTTGCTATTTCTTCTACTCTGGCCTCTGGTATACCAAAGGTATGGAACGACCGTGTTAGTGTACACCCTTCCTCTATCCGCCGGTGGAATGGATGTACGGCGAGATATTTTTTCACCATGGACTGCATTTCACGGGGAACACCCGGCAGGCAAACGATTTCTGTGTTATTGTGCCGTAAGGCAAATCCAATAGCCGACCCATTTTCATTCGTTATCACCACAGCGCCTTCCGGAATAAATGACTGTTTGTTATGTATATCGACGTTATAAGCGTGTTGATCGTTCATGAATTCCTGGATACGCATAGACGCCTCTTTATTGTGCACCAGCCGCAGGCCACATACGCCTGATACAACCTCACGGGTTATGTCATTTTCCGTAAGGCCCAATCCGCCTGTTGTGACAATCATATCCACACGGCTTGCGGCGATCTTCAAAACAGATTTCAACAATTCTTTGTCGTCGCCTACAGACGTTTGATACAACACCTGAATTCCCCGTTCCGTTAATGCCCTTGCAATATGCGAAGAGTTGGTATTTTCAATCTGTCCCAATACGATTTCTGTCCCTATGGTTATAATTTCAGCGCTTGTCATATAGTATTCACCCTATAAAACTTCTTTTTCGACGAATTTTTAAAACACACCCCTCAATTCCCTTAATAGCTTATTATGTGCTACATTTTTGACCGGGGACATGGTACATTAACCGCGTGATAATATGCGGGAAGGAATTTTCAGCAGAAAAGATAGAACAGATACGAGATATAATAGCAGAAAACGGGCAAAAATCCAGAACCTACGTATCCAGGCAGGTATGAGAGGCGCTGGAACGGCGCAGCCAGAATGGGAATTTAAAAGATGCAGGTTGCCGGGTAGTTCTTTTGAGATTGCAACGGGAATGGATAATCCAATTGCCGGAGGCGCAAGAACGTCCGCGCACGAAGACACAAAAAGGCAGGGGTCGCCAGGACAGGATAGAACAAAGGCAACCGGCAGTGCAGGGAAAATCGAGAGTTGTTTTGTCGTTGATATGGTAGTGGCGTGGTGGTTTGTTACAAAAATAACAGTCAAAAAGCAATTCATATTCCAGAATTTCTGCAAAAATATTGATTCTTTGATTATTCAACGGTAGACTTGTAATTTAATTTAGCGTTTTTTGTGGTGGTGTTGGCAGGACAAGCGTCTTGCTTGTCCTGTATCCACTTGTTGATTTTGATTTGGCCAGCGAACTTTCAATATAATATAAACACGAAGGAGCGTTTATGAAGACAACAAAACATATCAGGATAATAGGGTTGTTAGCTTTGGTGCTTTTCTCTTGTTTTATTTTCTCAAACGGGTTGCCCTCCTGTTTTGCCGGAGAAAAGAAAAAGGCAGAGGTAAAAGAGGTGCATGGGGTAATGATTGTATCGTTAGACGTCCCTATGCGGGCTACCATTGGCAGAAAGGTAAACATTGAGGTAGTTGTTGGAAATGAAAGGGCAGCCAAAACAGCGACAATCTTAACCGTTACCTGTCCAACAACAAAACAACTTATCGGCAGGGAAGCAGAAACACTCGATAGTTTATCTTCTCAGAAAATCGTCTATACCTGGAATACCGATGGTTTAACGGAAGGCGCATATATTATTCAAGCGGAAGTAGAAAAAGTACCCGATGAGACAGACCTCGATGATAACGTAAGAAAGGTAGAAGTGCTGCTCGTACGTTAGCCAATGGAAAAGACATCATTTTTAATAACGTTTCGGAAAGATTTGCTTGTGGATGTCTTCATCAGGTACCCGCGATTTTTGCAATGTCCGCCGCGGAGGAGCCGTCTCCTGACGGCGACCGGTAATTTACAACGGCATGCATGTACCCGGACGCCAACAGGAGTTGGTTCCTCCCGGAAATATTGAATTTCCTTAATATTTAATTATTCTGACTTTCCTGCCCTTTTAAGCGTTCATACTCGGCAAATTCCTTTTCAGCATCAGCAGCCATTCCCTTCTTTTTATAGGCAAGCCCTAAATTATAGTGGATATTTGCCATATTGGGTTCAATGGCGGCAACCTTTTGAAATTCTCTTATCGCCTCGTCATATTTACCCTGACGGCCATACTCTATTCCCTTTTCATTGATCCTTTTCACATCAGATTCATGAGCTGACGCAGTTTTCTGTTCTTCTGATGGCTTCTCTACGGGTGCCGGTTTTTCAGACGTCGGCGCTGGAGAATAGGGTTGTGGGGCATTCGTATCTTCTATCTTTTCGCTTTCACGAGTGGAAACCTTTGGGCTTTCTGTTTTCCTGGTTGAAGTACCTGGTGTCTTTTTCGTTACACTTTGTGGTTTTGCGCTGCTCTTCTTTTGCGTTACCTTTGTTGCAGAAGTTTTTTTCGCTACCGGTTTGGTCTTTTTAGAAGAGGTGGCAACCTTATTTTTTCCAGAGATTTTCTTATAGGCTACTTCCAGGGATGTGGCTCTTTTCCTGAGTTTTACCTGTTCCTTTTCCATCGTGGATTGTTTTACCTTCACTTGTGCAAGCGATTTGTTCAATTTATCTTTCTCTGTGGAAAGCACGTTCACACGACCTTCCAGATTCTGGTTCATAGACTCGAGGTTGTCAGTTTTTTCTTCAAATTTGTTCATTGTCTGTCCAAGAGAAGCCTTGAATTGATGTAAAGCGCTTTTTTGGAATCTTTCTTCCATCTTTGCATTTTTATATGCATTATCGGCGCCGAGGACACTATCGAAACACACAGATGAGGTTAATGCAATCGTGGGTATTGTAATAAGAACACCTTTTGTAAATAATTTTTTTATTACCATCGTTTTTTCCTTATGGGGAGTTAGGGAAATAATGCCTAAATATAGTGATTGAAGGTATATATTACACCGGTGAACGGAATTTGCAAGAGTTTTTAAAAAAATTTATTTTTGATGTAAAATCCCCTGTTTCCAATAATAAATATTGCAGGCAATGGCAGAAAAGAATAGTTGTAATCGTGTCAGGTTTTCCGTTAAAATTTCTTCAAAGAGCTCTTTTTTTGCCCTTGAATCGGGTGTCCAAGGTTGTAAATCCCCCGTCCATCGTGTTGAACGAATGATATCGATTATTTCTTCCCTTCCCAAAACAGCTTCTGTCTCGCATAAATATTTGCATCTTTATATTTGCAGGTATTGAGGTGCTTTTCTGCAATTTTAATGTATTTTTTTTTCCGTTCCAGCCATTTTTCTGGATCGAGTGCCGTTACATTGCCCAAATCATCCGTGGCGGTACCGGTAACAACTTCAACCAAAAGGGATAAATGCTCTTTTGGGAAATCATAATCCACTCGCATATTCCATAAACGTGCTGTTCCATCTTCACTGGCCTTTTCCAATCTCCTGGCGAATTTTTTATCTTTACGTGAATACGAAATAAACACATCAGCCATCTTAAACTCCTGTAAGTATCGTCCCGTCAAAGTATTATTTTGTTATCAATTTAGTTTTTTGAAAGAAATTCTGGTGTATTCTTTGAATTACCGTAGATGCAAAACATTTCTCAGCAACAAACACACCCCTAAATCCCCTCTTTTTAGAGGGGACTTTTGCTCTCCCCTCTAAAAAGAGGGGCTGGGGGTGTGTTTCAATTCAAAAAACAACTCGTTCCCACGGTGAATGCATGGGATGTATTTTCGGAAAACTAAATTGATACCATTTCTTAAATATTTATCATTCATTCGTATTTGTAGTGTTTTTTGTCTTATCTTTCTCTTCTTTCTCCCGCACCACTTCAGTGATATATACCTCGACATCCCGCTGGATGATAGATTCGACACGTCCGGCAAAGGCAGGATATGCCTCTGCGTGGCTTCCTTGGTAAGTACCGCTCAACTGAAAGAATTGCCAGCCTTCTATCTTGAGAAGTTCTACCGTATGCCGATAGTGCCGCCAGCGTTCTCCGAAGTGGAAGAACTCTTCTACCGCAACACTTATTGCCACGAGTAAACTGAGACTAAAGGTACCCCACTTGATCGCTATGGCGTTTTGACCGATGACGCTCAGACTCACCAGGGCAGGGATAATCACGCCACCAACAATTGAAGTCAGGCGCAGGGAGTAATGCCAGTTGCGTGCCTTATTTGCCTGCCCTTCCATCCATAACACCTGATCCAGCCACCGGGAACGCAGGAAATGTTTTTGTAAATCTGATAGCGTGAGTGTATCAATAATCGCACTCAGGTCTTGCTTCAGAAAATCATTATACTTTTGCTTTGGCATTGTTCGCTCCTTATTTGAAAAATTCGTTGGTATCAAGGACATACACCTGTCCAAAGTGCTTTAATATTTCATCGTACATGTGTTTCGTACCACCCGGGCCATCACCCTCTTTCCGGTCCCACAAGCAAATAAAACGCACCTTCTCAGGTTTCAAGGCCAATGCGGTGTAAAGCTGCCACACGTTATTCCTGGCGTAAGGGTTGACGTCTTTCGGAGCCGCGCCAAGCTCCTCAGGCATAATAAGTAAAGGTGTTTTTAATTGATTCTTCACATTACGGAACCGTTCGAGCCAGATATTGCCAGCAAAGGTAACAGACTCACGAAGAAACATTGGCTCATCAAAGGGTATCCTTATTTCTAAGCGAAGTCCACGTTGAAGGCACGCCTCAGCAAAGAGTAAATCACCACCGCAAGCCCCGCTACAGAGCGCCAGGTCTTCAGTGCCGGCCCCAAGTTCATCGAGTTTATCAGCAATTGCCTTTGCAGCAATCTTTTCCTTGCCGGCAGGGAATCTTGGTTCTTTCCGGTCTGGTGCGTCTACCATGTGACCGCTGAAAAGGAAAACAAACCTTGGCTCCCAGGGCTTTTTTAATTTTTCTGATGCCTGATCGAAAATTTTAATGGCAGCAGTTACCTGAGCAGGACGAAAATTGAGATCCTTCAGGATTAAAAGCTGCTGGCGGGAAGAATCAAGTGCAAACCAGTCCTTTTCCGCCGCCGCTATTGCCCGTTTATAGGTCTTTTCTATTACAGGTGTATCACTCAACAAAAGTTCGAGATCGCCAAGGGTAACACGAGCCCAGAAATCTTTGAAATCGGGTGTTTCCTTTTCCATAGCGCTCCTGACAGCCCAGCGAACTCCACCTTCCATGACCTGGCATGATTCAGAATGTTTATCATCTCCCGTAAGATGCTGAAGAATATGCAAAAGAGTAATAGCATTAATCCCTGAATAATAATGGCTTGTGTCCGTAAGAAATCCCTTTTTGTATGGTTCAATAGCCTCGCGAAGCAGGCTATCTTCATTAACTGCGTCATTCTGCATTTCATCAGGCGTCTTATTCTCTTTTCGCCAGGCATTTATCCACGCATCTTTTTCTATACGACCAAGAAGCGCCCAGGTTTCTGCATTTTTCGGATATTTTCCGATAACATCTTTTAGCCAAATTTTTGCTGCATCGTATTTTTTTAACCGTCCGAGAAGGAGCCCTTTTAGCTGAAGGCTTTCAGTGTCCTCGGGATCAATGGTTAATGCCTTTTCCGTTTGCTCCAGGGCTAAAGAAAATTGGCCTAGCTTGAGCAATGCCTTGCCTGCGGCACGATGGGCCTCAAGGTGTAATGCCTGTATAGGCGCTTCTTCTGTCAAAACGAGGATATCGCCGGGTTTTTGCTTCTTACGGGCAATTTCTATGCGATCTTCCCATGCTTTATGTTTTCCCCAAAACTCTTTTGCCTCATCTACACGCAACGATTTCCAATCTGGCTCAATAAGATAGCGGAGGAGATGGAATACCGGGCTAATTTTACGCCCATGCCATGAAGAAATAGTTTCTTTAGCTATAGTTGCAAGGGCTAACATATCGTCATTAAGGAAGTCCGGATCAGGGATACCGTTTTTTATATGATAACTCAGTGTACGATCAGTATAGACATCAAAGGGCATGTAATCACGTTGGCACTTTATCTGGATGACGCCACGAGCCCTGAGGGCATGGCGTACACCCAGTTCATACCAGACATTCGGATTATCGATGGACAGATCCACAACCACAAGATCGGCCAGAAGTAATTCCTGAAACATATCGGTGCGGATATTGCCGGCGCTACGTTCCTCATCGGCACGGAAGACTTCAAAGCCTTCTTTCGCAAGGGCGGGTTTGATAAAGTCGAGGTAAATTTTGTTGAAATCAATTCCTTCTTTAATGCCATAAGGCATAGCGACAAATACATGCATGATTATTTGTACCTCTCAGAAAGCGTAGGATGTGTGGTTTATAGTTCGAATGAGACCTTATTGAGTCTTAAACTCACTCCGGGGTCTCAGCCGAACGATTGCTTCGGGCTACCACCTTTGCAATGACAACTTTCTTTCAGTGTTTACGATAACAATTACTTCCCTTG
>JAHFOW010000016.1 GCA_023261465.1 Planctomycetota bacterium | reverse complement strand
GGATCCGCGAGTACATACAGCAACTGAACGAGACGATTTGCGGCAATCGTTATCTGCGGGGCATGCTAACGATTGGCGGTGTGCGTTTTGATATTAATGATGACCTGAGAAAACATATTTTAGGCCTTTTGGATCATGTGAAATGGGACTTTAAAGAACTTACGGAAATCATGTTTAAGTCATCATCTTTCATGGACAGAATCGAGACTACCGGGATACTTTTAACAGAACATGCAAAAGGACTGGGCGTTGTAGGCGTGCCTGCGCGGGCGTCTGGTATAAAGCGAGATACAAGGGTTAATCATCCGTATGCTGCGTACGACGAGGTAGAGTTTGATGTGCCGGTATATCATGACGAGGGCGATGTGTATGCAAGGGTAAAGGTAAGGATTGATGAGGTGTATCAGTCTATGCGTATTATCGGGCAGTGTTTTGAAAAAATGCCCGATGGTCCGCTCAAGGCGCAAATGAAGGAGATTCCTCCTTACAAACAAGCGCTGAGTTATGTGGAGTCGCCGCGCGGGGAAAATATTTACTGGATCATGACTGCCCCGGATAACAAGTTATTCCGGTATAAGGTACGCTCGCCGTCCTTCTGCAACTGGCCATCAATACCTTATACGATTCCGGGCAACATTGTTCCCGATTTCCCTTTGATTAATAAGAGTTTTGAGTTGTGTTATTCGTGTACTGATTTATAAAATATGTAAAAAAATAGCCCACGAAATACACGAAAATCGCGAAAGGGGGAATATGTCAGGAATTATTTATCCTGAAGAAAGTTATGCCCTCATGGGAGCTTGTTTCAATGTTTACAAGGCGAGGGGATGTGGGTTTCCAGAGAATGTTTATCATGAATACCTGGAAATTGAATTTGACCGATTTGTTTTAACAGATTAAAGGCCAATGGATGTACCGTGTTAAAGTAGATAATTTTTTAGTGTCATTTCGTATATTTTGTGGGTTATAAAGAATATGTTTACAAAATTTCAAAAAAGCTTTCAAACAGGTGTTGTAACCTCAAGGTATCCAAAAGAAAAAGAGCCCGCCCCCTTACGGTTTCGGGGAAGGATTGAGATAGATAATGAGAGGTGCAAGCAATGCAATGTATGCGTGGAGGTATGTCCTACAAATGCTTACCGGTGGGTAGAAGATAAGGGTAAAAGATACTTAGAGCTCTCCCATGCAAAGTGTGTGTTTTGTGGTATGTGCGAGGAGATGTGCCCTTACAAGGCCGTTACGATTACGAATGATTTTGAGTTGGCTGCTACAAACAAGGATGAACTCCTCGTTAAGGCTGGTTTTGATACGAAAGAATCTTTAGAAGCAATAGGCGATAAGCTCAAAGAGAAGATATTTAATGTGTTTAGACGTTCATTACATGTTCGGGAAGTGGATGCCGGTTCATGTAATGGTTGTGAATGGGAGGCAGTTGCCTTGTATAATAGTCCGGTTCATGATTTGCAGAGGTTTGGAATTGATATAGTGGCTTCTCCGCGTCACGCGGACTGCCTGCTTGTCACTGGTCCTCCAACAAGAAATCTTGAAACTGCATTGCTAAAAGCGTATAACTGCACACCTGAGCCTCGTATGGTTATCGCATTGGGCGCTTGTGCGTGTAGTGGCGGTATTTTTAGTAACTGCTATGCCACAAAAAACGGGATCGACAATGTCGTTCCGGTAGACGCTTATATTCCTGGTTGTCCTCCACGGCCACAGGCCATTATATACGGATTTCTGCTTGCCTTAGAGCGGGTGCAAAAGTAAGTATATTAGGTTGGTAGTCTCTCTATCTCCTTCGAAGGCATTCAGACACAAAGTTTAAATTATCATTTCTAAAGGCGAACTTCGCGTTCGCCTTTTTTTCTTAATAAAATGCCTAAAGAGTTACATTTGTTAACATTTATATATGTATCTGATGTAATTTAAATAACCATCAGGAAGTTTTTCGTTCCTTGATAAGGCGTTGGCAGGAGTGAATTCAAGTATGGAATTGACCGCCTGTTTGATTTTGTCAAAGGTTGTGGGTTTCGTTTCAAGGATTTTGGCAAGACAGGTATAATGTTTTAGGATCCTGAGTATTACCCGCAAATACCTCCATTGATACCGGCCCCCCCCCGCATTCATTACATAACATCCCTATAGGTACTTCATCTGCTGACTGCACAATGGACCACCGCCAGGATAATGATGCCTATTATCCATCATCTTCTTCCATATCCGATATAGCTTGCTATACCGGCGTCTATCTTGATTGCATAGGAATTTTCATTTTTTTAATGCGGGTTTTTGGGCGGCATGCTATCAACTCTTTTACATACTATACGTGGTCGCACATAAAATGGCCGGGGTCTTGATATCTTATTGTCCTTTTTTATTACGCTCTTTCAGAGCTTAAAGGTATTCTATTATTATACCCAGGGCGTTGTCCTGAGCTATCTTATGTAAGCCTTTGGGCTTTTACCTGAACAGTCAAAAATATAAAACATGATAAGGGTAAAGATAGGAGCTTCTGCGTGTGGCACCCTTAACTATTGGTGCGGCGTCGTATGCGGGGAGCAGTACTTTGAAATTTCAAAACATCAAGATTACAAAAAATTAATTTTGCGTTCATCTTCTGTTCATATACTGTATGGTATAATACAAGTATGAAAATTGGCCGAAAGAGTATTTTCCAGAGGTGCAATAAATTGTTTTTCTCCTGGTTATCGATATCTGCAGTTCTTTTTTTATTAACAACCAGCGCCCTCTATGCAAAAGAGTTATCTCTTGACGAAATCCTGATGATAGGGGTACAGGTAGACCCTGAAATTCATTCGCTGGAGGAACGGATAGAAGCGTCGAAAGGAGCTGTGATTCAGGCTGGTACTGCACCAAATCCTGATGGGAGCATAAGGGTAGAGGATTATTCACCGGGTAATGGGACGGCAAAGACCACGCTGGGGGTTACCCAGCGATTAGAATACCCCGGCAAACGGTCGACCCGTAAAAGCATCGCATCGGAGAACGTAGAGATATTGAAACTTACCCTGGAAAATACAAAGATCGACGTGCAATATAAACTAAAAAAAGTATCTTATGATATCCTGTTGTCTCGTGAAAATCTCTCACTCTACGGGGAAAACCATGTAGGTGCTCGTGGTTTACTCGAATTAGTGAACCATCGCTTGAAACAAGGGTTGGGGGGAGACTTCGAGGTAGCCAAGGCAAACGTTGAGTTCGTTAAGGCTGAAAAATTACTGAAAGAGTCTGAAGGTCTCCTGGCGTTGGCAAGGTCTCAATTGAACATTCTGCTCAACAATCCCCCTGATAATCGCATTGACATACAAGGCAGGATTATAACTTATCCTACCCGTACAAATTTGTCACGTGAAGAACTTATAAGAAAGGCTATCAATAGCCACCCTGCGATCTTAATCCAAATGCACCGGATAAAGGGTTTGGATTATAATGTTGGATTGAACAAGCTCTCTGCAAAACCTGATGTAGATGTCGGTCTTGCAGGTGGTGTGGAAACGTTAGGCAATCCCGAGAGTAACCCTATAGCCGAATTTTCCATCTCTGTACCCATGCCGATCTGGGATAGAAAGAAAGGGGCGATTGCCCAGGCAAAAGGCGAGAAGAAAGGCGCTGAAGAATTTTTGAAGCAAGTTCAACGCAATATAACACAGGAAGTGCTGGATGCCTTTAATAAATATACCATTGCACAAAAGACCGTTCAGCTTTTCCAGGAAGGCATTTTAGTAAAAACCGCCAAAACCAGAGACATTATTAAACAATCTTTTGAAAAGGGGCTGCTGGGTTTTTTAGATGTGGTTGATGCACAGAGAACGTATCTGGATGTTATGCTCAACTATTATCAAAGCCTCTACGATTTGCACATTGCTGAGGCACAATTGGAAAAGGCTGTCGGAGGAAATTTACCATGAACAATAAATTAGGCCTTACGGCGACTGGTAGGAGCCGTCTCCTGACGGCGATGGACATGCACACCGGCGAGCAAACTCCGGTCGCCAACAGGAGTTGGCTCCTACCAAAAACATTGAAATTCCTAAACATTAAGTTAAGGACGGACAAACAGGTTTGTCCGTGTCACCCTTTAGGGTTTATACTTCGAGGCGTAACCTTATTCGTCGTAATTTTATTCTCATTATGTTTAACCAGTTGCTCAAAAAGCCAGCGTGATGTGGCAGAAAAACTTGTAGGGAAAGAATCCTCCGAAGGAAAATCGGCATATAACACAACTCAAAAAGAGATGCGTCCTGAGTTGTTGACGTTAGATAAGCACGCGCAGGAAATGGCGGGTATAAAAACTGTAGAAGTAAAAAGAGCATATATTTCAAAGATTGTCGAGTTCCCCGCAGAGTTAGATTTTGACAGGACAAAGATAATTTCGATCAACTGTCCCATCGATGGCAAGGTTGTCAAAGTAAATCGCAATCAGGGAGATATGATAAAACAAGGGGATACGCTGGCAGAGATTGAAAATCCACAAACAGTTGGCCAGATATTCAAAGTCAATACACAGTTCAATGGATTTGTAACCAGGAGAAACATAAATCCCATGGTATGGGTTACACGGGGCAACACATTGTTTGAAGTGGTGGATACTTCAAAACTATGGGGTGTTATTCACTTATACACGGAAGAATCCCCTGAAATAAAAACAGGTCAAAAAGTCCGCTTTGTAGTATCCGATAGCTCCCAAAGTCTGGATGGTGAAATCAATTATATTTCACCATCTATAGATCCAGACACAAGAACAATCGAGGCACGTGTCGTAGTCGATAACCCAGGAAATATTCCTGTGCACACCTATGCCGTTGCCCAGGTCACCACTGATGAAAAGATACATGCCATCGTTATCCCTGAAATAGCCGTCTTTCCGGAAGACTTTGGCAAAATTGTTTTTACTATGGACAAGAACACTTTTAAAAAGCACGTGATAGAAACGGGCATTAAGAGAGATGGCAAGGTGGAGGTGTTGCAAGGATTAGAAGAGGGTGACCTTTTAGTTACAGAAGGAGCATACCAGCTTAAAAATTTAACCTTTAAATCAAAGGGTGGTGGAGAAGAAGGGGAATTAGAGGGTAGATGAGATGCTTTCCCGTATTTTTAAACAATCAATGGAAGGAGGCAAATAAGATGAAATTCTGCTCAAGATTCGGCAGAAGTGTATTGATTAGACCTCTCAAACAGGGCGTATTGGCAACTATGGCGCTATTCGTGTTTCATACAGTCTGCACACTCGATGCAGCCGATAGCACAGATAACCAATGCCAGGAGACATCGGCGGCTATGTTAAAATCCTGCACGAGTGGAGCACATGAAGCTTACTGGCTTGCGATAGCCAATTGTGAAAACCTCCCAACACTTAAGGAGAGGAATTCCTGCAAGCAAAAAGCTAAGAACGATATGAAATCTAATCTCAAAGAATGCAAAGATCAGTTTGATGCACGACAGAAGATTTGCAAAGCACTGGGCGGGGCGAGTTATAATCCCGTTATTAATCCAAATGATTTCGTTGATAAAATCGACAATCAATATTCTGCCCTTACGCCTGGCACGACCTTCATCTATGAGACCAAAACAAAAGATGGCACCGAACATGATGAATTTAATGTGACAAATGACACTAAAGAGATTCTCGGAGTACGCTGTGTAGTCATAAAAGACACAGTTACGTTAAATGGCGAGCTCATAGAAGATACTTTCGATTGGTTTGCCCAGGATAAGGACGGCAATATCTGGTATTTTGGGGAAGAAGCAAAGCAATACGCCGGGGGAGATTTGGTTGGTATTGAAGGGTCATGGAAGGCAGGCGTGGACGACGCCCAACCGGGAATCGTAATGAAGGCAAATCCACAGGTGCATGATTTGTACCGCCAGGAGTTTTCACTTGGTGTAGCCGAAGACATGGGTAAGGTGATCAGCCTGAAAGGCACTGCCAAAGTCCCATACGGTACTTTTAAAAACTGCCTGGTGACCAGGGATTTTTCACCGCTTGAACCCGATGTCATCGAAAACAAGTACTATGCCCCCAATGTTGGTCTTGTTCTGACGGTCGATCCTGAAACTGGCGATCGGGAAGAACTCATAGACATCAAAACCAAGTGAATGAAAGAGGAGGAATGAGAGGGTAAATGAGATGCTTTCCTGTGTCATAAAATATTGTCTCGAACACCGGCTCCTGGTAATACTGTTTGTATGCCTCGCTATTTTTTTTGGCGTTACAGCTATTTTCAAAACTTCTACAGAATTTTTACCAGACCTGAGTTCTCCCATTATTTCGGTGATTACAGAAAACCCGGGACTTGCAGCACAGGAGGTTGAGACCCTTATAACGCGCCCTATTGAGAGTGCCCTACGCAGCACTCCCGATGTCACCGGGATACGATCTAACACCATGTATGGTGTTTCATGGGTTATCCTGTCATTTAAATGGGGTACAGATTATTATTTTGCACGCCAGTTGATTACTCAGAATCTCACCGATGTCATCCCCCGGCTCCCCTTTGGGACACATGCACCCATACTGTCAAACGCCGCGTCCAGGCTGGGTGAGGTCGTTGAGTATTATATCAAAGGGGATTTATCCCCATTAGATTTGAGAGAGTTGGCTAATTACGACGTGCGTTATCGCATGTTAGCTGTACCTGGTGTTTGGCGGGTGTGGAATATGGGAGGAGAAGTGCGTCAGTATCAGGTATTACTGGATATGCTGAAAATGAGATTCCTGGGTGTCTCTCTGAACCAGGTAACGAATGCCCTTCAGGATAATAACGCAAATTTCACCGGCAATATAATTCCCTGTGACCCTATTGAATATGCAACCAGAGGGCTGGGACGTATCACCACGCTCAACGACCTGTACCATATTGCCATTGCCACCAGAAATGGTGTTCCCCTGTACCTCAAAGATGTTGCCACGATCAGGGAAGGTGGGCAATTCAGGCGGGGATTGGCGCTGATAAACAATAAAGAAGTCGTGTTATCCACGGTGACAAAACACTACGGTGTTGATACCATGCCTGTTATTCACGGCGTAAAAAAGGCGCTTATGGAAATACAATCCATGCTTCCGACAGGCGCGGAAATCAAGGCGTTCTTCGACCAATCGGAGCTAATTAACTTATCCATAAGAAACCTGAAGGAGTCCATGATTATTGGCGGTATCGCCGTTATTCTGGTTTGTCTTCCATTCCTCAACAATATTCGGGCTACCTTGATTCTTACGGTCGTAATCCCTATTTCTGTCGCAATTACCTTTGCCTGTATGAAGCTGTTCCATATTACCATCAACGTTATGTCCCTGGGTGGAATTGTGGTAGGACTGGGAACGATGATTGATGGAGCCATTGTCGATACGGAAAATATCTACCGTCATATGCTGTTGAATCCAAACGATCGATTTGCCGCAACATTAAAGGGAAGCATCGAGGTACGACGTCCCATCGCCTTTTCTACATTAATAATCATTGCCGTTTTTGCGCCATTATTATTTTTAACGGGGTTCGAGGGCAGATTATTTTATCCCTTTGCATTTACCATCGTCGTGTCCATGCTTATAGGGTTTATACTTTCCTTAACGTTAACACCGATCCTATGCTATACATTTATAAAACTAAAGCATAACCACAAACAGCAGGAGGGGTGGCTTACCAGACATTCGTTAAAGGGATACTTGCCGATATGCAATACCGCCCTGAAAAGACCCAAATCAACCTGCCTTATTGCACTTGGAGTTTTGGGAGTAACAACGCTTCTTGTTCCATTGATAGGCACTTCACTGTTACCGGTCTTTGATGAAGGCGCTTTAGTGGCAGTGGTAATAACGCCACCAGGTTCTAGTTTGAAAGAAACAGCACGCATATCGGATAAGGTAGCTCAGATTATCAAACAGGCCCCCGATGTAAAAGAAGTTATCCAGAGGGTAGGCAGACCAGAGGGTTCGGAGATGCCCGAAACGGCAAATATTGCTGAGATGTATATCCAACTGGCCGATTGGAAGGAAAGAAAGTATTCTGTTGATCAGATAAAGGATTGGATGAGGAGGCATACAGAAGACTTCCCTGGTTCGATTATTGCCTTTACCACACCCCTGAACGATAGAATTGAAGAAAGCATATCGGGCGTGCGTGGACAACTGGCGGTAAACATCTTTGGCAATGATTTAGATATTCTGGTTCAAAAAGGTAATCAGCTTGATGAGATTATGCGAAACATACCAGGAGTAACAGACGTCGGTGTGGAACAAACCCTGGGTATATTGCAATTGAATATGCTCGTAGACCGGGAACGTGCCAACCGCTACGGTTTGAATGCAAAGATTATTGGTGATGCGGTTGAGACAGCTATGGGCGGAAGGGTGGTAACAACAGTCGTGAAAGATATAAAGGAATATGACGTACTCGTCAGGCTTCAGGAGCAGTTTCGGGATGACCCTGAAAAGATTGGCGCTCTCCTTATCGATACGCCGGGTGGAAACAAAATAAGATTATCTTCAGTATGTAAGATTTGGAGAGATACAGGTCCATTGAGCATCAAGAGAGAAAATATGCAGCGCAGGATTCAAGTCACCTGTAATATCTCCCATAGAAACATTGGCAGTGTCGTCTCTGATATACAGAATCAGACAAAGAAACTTAGCTTACCATCGGGATATTATGTCACTTTCGGTGGCAACTACGAACGGCAGCAGGAACTAACCCGCCAACTCTTAACTATTTTTATAGTCTCCGCCATAGTTGTCTTTATGTTACTCCTGGCGGCGTTTAGATCTGTCTGGCAGGCATTCCTGTTGATGGTCTTTATTCCTTTTGCCCTGATGGGCGGCGTATGGGCGCTGTTTTTAACCGGAAACACCCTTAACATATCGTCCCTGATTGGCATGGTGGCGCACTTTGGACTTACGGTAGAAAAGGGCATCATTATGCTGGAATTTATCAATGAATTAAGGAAGGAAGGACATCCCATTCAGGAGGCGTTGTTCTTAGCGGGGAAGACCCGTATGAGACCTGTCCTGATGACGGCTATTACATCGATTGTAGGTGTTGTTCCCCTTGCAATAGGGATGGGCGCAGGTTCCGAGATACAACAACCTATGGCAATTGTTCTCATTGGAGGTCTTATCACATCAACACTTATTATCCTTGTTGTCCTGCCAGCTTCATATAAACTCGTGTACAGATTCGCTAAATTTTAGGGGAAAGAATCCAAATGAAAGTTTCTGATTCGTTTACATTTAAATACAGGGGGTTACTTGGTGTTATTTGTTTATTCCCAATAGGGATTATTGTGATGTTGAGCGCCCCGCTCATTGAAGAAAATACATTCATTGATTTTGTCACAGATGTGCTGGGATGGTTCTGTTTCGGACTCTATGTAACTTTTCGAATATGGTCTACCTTGTATGTTGGCGGACGAAAAGATAAAGAATTGCAAACCGAGGGACCGTATTCTGTTACCCGTAATCCTTTGTATTTTGGGAGTTTTTGCTTCGCACTGTCAGTCTCATTCTTTTTAGAGAGTATTTCGATGGTGGTGGCAATAGTAATAATAAGTGTAATTTATTCACGCTGGGTAATTGCATCCGAGGAACAGGTTCTCCAAAAACTTTTTGGGGATACTTATTCAAATTATGTTAAAAATACGCCGCGCTTTATTCCACGTTTCTCTCATTATCGTGCCGCCGATTTTGTACAGGTTAATCTCAGGGCAATGAAAACCGAGGCGAAACGATTATGGTTTGCGGCAGCGTTGCCGATGGTTATTGAACGTATTATGCATCTTCGTGCTGTTCCATGGTGGCCGCACTGGTTTATCCTTCCCTAAAGGAAGGATGCCAAGCTCAGCGCCGGGAGTTAGTTTTATTGTAACAGTTCAGTTTTTTGAAAAATTCCAGTAATGATGTGGTTGTCATGCACTGTAGTGGCAATTCATGAATTGCCACTACATACTATCGCAAAGATATTTTTATTATTGATGTTTTCGAAAAACCAAACTGTTGCGTTTTACCTTGTTTTTGAACAATAAAAATTTAACAATAAATGAGGTCGTTTGAATATGAGCAGATGGAAATACATCGTTGCATTTCACTTGTTGATTATAGGTATTGCTTGTTCGGTATGGGCACAAACAACTGCTCCGTCATCAGAGACCCCGCCAGATTTTAAGATGGCTTTTATTGGAGATCAGGGATTGGGCAAAGATGCAGAAGAAGTTTTACGGCTTATTAAATCCGAAGGCGCACAAGCCATAGTGCATTTGGGAGATTTCGATCATACGGATAACCCTGCAGCCTGGGACGCTCAAATTAATAACATTCTTGGTGCAGACTTTCCTTATTTTGCATGTGTCGGCAATCACGATGCCAAGAAATGGTATGGAGAGTTTGGTTATCAGTACTATTTGAAAAACCGCCTTAACCGGCTTAAAATTGAATGGAACGGAGATTTGGGGGTAAAGTCATCGATTCAATATAAAGGCATTTTTATTGTGCTCATTTCCCCCGGGATTATGGAAAATCGTCATAGTGTGTATATAAGAGATCAACTTGCTGCGGACAAATCTCTTTGGAGGATTTGCAGTTGGCATGAAAATATGAAACTTATGCAGGTGGATGGAAAAAAAGATGAAACAGGATGGGATGTATACGAGGAAGCTCGAAAAGGGGGGGCGATCATAGCGACTGCACATGATCATTCGTATGCCCGAACATATCTGATGAGCAATTTTATAAATCAAACTATTGCAAGCCAATCCAATACCTTAAATATTGAAAAAGGTAAAACCTTTGCATTCATCAGTGGATTAGGAGGCGCAAGTATTTACCCTCAGGAGATTGATGGACCCTGGTGGGCTAAAATTTATACAAGCAACCAGCATGCTACGTATGGAGCTCTTTTTGGCGTCTTTAACGATAGTGGTGTGCCGAATAAGGCAACATTTTATTTCAAAAACATCAAAGGTGAAATCGTAGACCGTTTTGATGTTATTAGTAATGTTCACAGCAATGCAAATGCGGCTCAAAAGCGACCTTCACAGTAAAAGAATCTCAATGAGAATCTATGCATGTGATATCCAAAATTCAATAAGCAAGCAATGTATCAAAAAAAAGAACAGACAATGAGAACTAAAACCCCCTTCATTTGTTCTTTAAATAAGATAATCCGCACTCTTACCATAAGAGCAATTTCCCTGGTCAAGGGCAGAGTACGTGAAGAACATTTCGATATCCATAAAAATAGAGTTGAAAAGATTTTGATCGTCCGTACTACCATTCGCATGGGGAGTTCCATACTTGCAACACCAGCGATATCCTTATTTCGTCAAAATTTTCCCTATGCAAGGATTGACTTTGTCGGCAATCCCATATCCAAGGTACTTTTTAAAAATCTTCCCATTGACCACCACTTTATTATTAATAACCACTTCCCCAATTCCATGAGGGATTGTTTTGCACTCCTTAAGAAAATCAGATATGTAGATTATGACCTTGCAGTTGATGTGAGTTGTTCACAGTCCGCCATGGGTTCTTTTGTTGTGGGATTTTCCGGTGCACGTTTCAGGGCAGGGGTACAAGGGAAGTGGGATCATTGGTTTAACATTCGGATTCCAAGGTCAGTCGAAACTAATAAGTACCGAACGCTACCAGCACTTCTTGAAGCCATGGGTATGAAAACACAAGAACCTTTTCCCCGATTAATACTCTCCTCTGAAGAAAAAGCGAAAGGAAAGAGAAAAATAGAAACCATAATGGGTGGGAATCATATCTCTATTGTTGGGGTTTTTGTTGGCGGAAGGAAAATAAAGGGTAAAAATTGGTCTATGGAGAATTTCATTTATCTGATTAAAGGCCTTAGTATACAAGGTATTAAAGTCGTTGTTTTTTTCGGGCCCGAGGAGAAAAAGTCAATGGAATGCTTCAGAAATGCATTAGGAAAAGACGTTCCTTTCGTCCTTGAACCTTCAGCTATGGGCTTTGCCTCTTTAGTCTCGAATTGCACACTCTTTATCTCTTGCGACAGTGGCCCAATGCATCTCGCTTGTGCATTAGGTATCCGCACAATCGCAATATTTCAAAAGGCGGATTTTAGACGGTGGGGACCACCCCCGGAAATGGCCAAAATTATTTACAACCCCGAAGGCGTTTCTGCCGATGAAGTTTTGAATGTCTCACTTGAAGAGTTACAGCACAAAGAGAACAAAGGATCATGAATATAGAAATTTATAGTTAGAATATTATGTCAAATGTAAAACAGAGGCCTATAAGGAAAACTTTCCTCAGTTCTTCTTTGATTTTAGAAATAAAAATTATGTATAATAGATTTTTATTAAAAAGGACTCTTCGAATTATTTTATAAAGCCTTTACAGAGCTAACTACGTTATTCATTACATGAGTTTAACTACACCAGTTAATAATACCCGTTTAATTGCGATCTGCATTGTATTGTTTACAGCATTTCTTTTCCTCTTTAATATTGGAAAAAGGGATTTGTGGGCGCCTGATGAACCGCGGTATGCGCAGGTGGCAAAAGAAATGAGGGATAGTGGCAACTTTATTGTCCCCCATTTAAACAGCACCCCCTATCCGGATAAACCACCGCTCCTGTTCTGGCTCATCAATGTATTTTCCATTCCTTTCGGAAAGATTACCGCCCTCTCTGCCCGTCTGCCTTCTGCATTAGCAGGGATTGGGTGTTGTATTGCCTTGTTTTATCTTTCAAAAAGCTTATTTCAAAATACGCGAATAGCTTTATTTTCAAGCCTTATCCTTGCCACCAGCACAAAGTTTCTGTGGATGGCGCACCGCGTGGCATTTGATATCATCCTTACCTTTTTTGTAATGATGGCAATTTTTTGTTTTTATAAAGGGTATCTGTTACGACGAAGTCAACACCCTGTTCCCCCTTCTCTTCCTCCCCTTTCGCAAGGAGACGATGAAAAGAAATCTTTATTCTATTATACCCTCTTTTATGTTTTCATGGCATTGGGGGTGCTTACCAAAGGTCCTGTGGGTTTTATCCTTCCCTTCTGTACCGTGTTAACCTATCTCCTCATAAAGAGGGACATAAGGGTTTTAAAAGAAACCAGACCCTGGATCGGCGGCGTGTTGTTTTTTCTTATCGTATTTGCCTGGGTTTATCTGGCGGGTATCTACGGCGGCAAAGAATATACGCATCAAATCCTTTTTAAACAAAACGTCGGAAGATTTGCCGGTTCGTTTGCCCATAAGAGGCCGTTTTATTATTATTTCATAAATTTCCCCATAAACTTCACTCCGTGGTGTGTTTTCATCCCCGGTATTTCAATATACCTGTCTAAAAGAGCGGGACGAAAGAAGATACCGGACATCCTGTTCCCTGTTATCTGGTTTGCCGTTGTCTTTATTTTCTTTTCCATCGTATCGGGGAAAAGGGATATCTATGTCCTGCCTCTTTACCCGGCAGCATCACTCATTACTGCATGGTTTTTGAATGAGTTTATTGTGCAATTTAAAGATGCGCAATTTAAGAAGATCGGTTACGTACCGTGTTATATACTGGGATATCTTGCATTGGTATTGGGAATTATGCTTCCCATCGGCATATACAAATTCTCCCATGAAAATATATCTTCAACGTTTCCTTTTGTAGTAATTCTCTTTGTCGGCGGATTTTTCATGTTACGGTTTTTGCGATATGCCAGAATCATACCTTTTTTATTCGCCCTTATTTTCACAATCTTTTTTGTGTTTAATATAGGCACCCTGCAGGCCATACCCATTGTGGATCAGTATAAATCCGCACGGGAAATTTGTGAAAGGGCGAAGGCTGTGATGAGACCTGATGAAAAGCTGGCTATGTATAAGTTTTTTAGAGATCCTTACCTGTTTTATACAGAAAGAAACTATCTGGATGTTATCGATACAGAGGACAACCTGAGGCAATATCTCAGTTCTAACAAGCGGGTATTTCTTTTTATGCAGGAGAAAGATTATAAGAAGATATTGAGATATCAGGAACTGCCCCTTTTTATATTAGAAAGGGATTCCGTTGGCCACCGTGCTATCCTCTTTGTTTCGAATAGAGATATGTAAACAATAACCGGTATCGAAAGTCGTATCGTAACTTTTCACAGGTTGTTGTCTGGCTCGAAAATTCTAAATTAGGCTGCCTACGGCAGCTACTTTATTTAGTTCCCAAGCTCTGGCCTGGAAACTCACGTGCTCATGAAGCTTCGCTTCACGTAAAGCAGGAGCTTTGCAGAAAATTGCGTTCCCAAGCGAACAGACTGGGTCAAATGGGCATTTTCGAAGGAATTGTGAAAAATATTCCCCACTGTAAGTGGGCCTTCCTGTAAAACAAGGAAGAGATGTCCTGATTTACCAGCATTGCCTTCCCACTATAACAGAAACAAAGTTCATTTGGCACTGTCTGGAAGCTTAGGAACGAGCCAAGGGACAATCACTACGGTAGAGACGTAAGATTTTGCGCCTCTCCATGCTGAACTGTTACTAAAAACCATTTTCTGTTAATACGAAAACTATTTATGTATGCCTCAGGAAAGTTATCAAAGAACGACATCCCCTATCTTACAGGTCTGGTTTTAGCAGGCCTTTTTCTCTTCCTGATGTATATTTGGGCTATGCCTCTTATAGACCCCGATGAACCGCGCTACGCATCCACGGCGCGTGATATGGTCGTAAATGGTAATTGGATTGTACCTCATTTTAACGGCGTTCCCCGCATAAATAAACCGCCCCTTTTTTACTGGACGGTTGCCCTCTCTTATAAAATGTTCGGGATTAATGAATTCAGTTCACGCCTGCCGTCCGCGCTTGCCGCTATCGGGACGGCGGTTATCACTTACGCATGGCGCAAGAGATACCATGGGAAACTTCAAGACCGGTCCGCGAAAGATGGGTTTTGGGCAGGTATGATCCTTATGACCAGTCCCCTATTTTATTTCATTGCCCGTTTTTGTATCACCGATATGTTATTAACTTTTTTCATCAGCGCAGCCATGTATGTTTTCTTCGTAGAATATACAGAATACACACCGGCTCACGAATCACGGAGAGACAAGTTTAAAACCCTTCCCCTTAACAGGAGGCTGCTTCTTTATTTCCTCCTGGCCATGGTCTTCCTTGTAAAGGGGCACGTTGGGATTCTGGTGTTTGTCCTTGTCACCGTTTGTTTTCTTCTTTTGATGCGCGATTTTCGGTACATAAGAAGGGTGTGGTATCTCCCGGGATTCTTACTCTTCCTCGGCATCATTTGCGCCTGGGGTATTCCCTTCTGGCTTTCTCTGGGCACACAGCAGATCACCTCCCTCCTTTCCCAGGAGACGTCGGGGCGGTTTGTCAGCGGCTATGCGCACCCGGAACCCTTTTACTATTACCTTCCTGTGTTAATTATGGGCTTCTTCCCCGTATCGCCATTTTTATTTCTTGTTTTTGCCCATAGTATTAAAAGGAAAACCAGCATACCGTTAGAAGAGAAAAGACACCTCTGTTTTTTCGCTGCATGGTTCGTACTTACACTTATCATTTTTTCCCTGTCGAGATCGAAGTTGATGACCTATATCCTGCCCCTGTCACCATCGGTTGCATTACTCACATCCTCATTTTCACGATGGGAAATGGACAATAGACTGGGAAAATGGACTACCCGGGTAGTTTGGTTCATACTCACGGTAGCCATACTTGTCCCCGTTGTGCTTTTTGCAACCATGCACACATGGATACCCGCAAAGTACGGTTTTTCAACCTCTCATGCCGCCATTCCCCTCGGCATATTTTTTATGGGAATGCTGGCTGCGTTGTTCGCCTTTTTCAGGGAGAGACGGTTTTTTCCGCTTCAAAAGGTCTTTTGTGTTACGAATGGTATATTCCTGACGATGACCATCGTATATTCTTCGTACTCCCTCGGTACGTTTCGATCTACAAAAGATATTGTAAATAAGTGTCTTTCAGATAAAATAACCGATTACACGCTCTTAAATTATTCACGGATTGACTCAAGTCTTGTTTTCTATAGCGGTAAGGATGTAAGGGAGGTGGATAAAGAAAGTCCGAATGAAGAATTTCTACCCAAATCAAATGAACCGGTCTATCTCGTCATGAGCTTACGCGATTACACGAAAAAAAAGAATTGGATACAGGCGATGGACTTTCATGTGGACTGCCAGAATAACACCCACGTCGTTTTAACAAAATGAATGTAAGGATTTTTTCCGTTATTTTTCTGTTCGTTACAAGCCAGGTAAACCTTTATTCCTTACCAAGAGCTTATTCTGAAACGAACGAAGACAAACGAATTGATACGGTACATCTCTTGAGTCCTGAAAATCCAGTTCGTGAGAACTTCAAGGAAGTTTTTGCGCAATTTGGAGAGAATGCAGAGCGTCTGTATCAGCAATACGGTATCTTCTCCCTCCACTTCCTCCGTGAATATAAGATAGAAGGACTTGCTTTCCTGGAGAAAGACGGAAAAGAAATGGCAGGTCTCTATCCACTCCTTGATTGCCGGGATATCTTCCGTCTCTACCACAATTCCCAAAGTACCATAAGTAATCTCCACCTCTTTTCATCCAAAATCCTCGCTGAATTTTACAAGACCTACGGGGACGACGGCGTACAATACATTGCCCATAATCCTGAAAACTTTTTCCTGATTAATGAAAACAAAGAGAGGGGTCTTGAGCTTATAAAGCTTGCCAGTGAAAAAGGCGACATCATCTTTCCCCTCGTGCGGAAACATGGAATTGCCTTTGCAAAACTTTATGACAATGATGTGCTCAATATTGTGATAAAATTTCAGGATGATGGTCTTCTGGCTTTAAAAGAGTACGGAAACAAGGCAAAGATTTTATTCAGCCTTTTTATTAATGACGATACTTTCTACCATATAATTAAAATATATGGACACAAACAGACCATTCCCATCATCTATCTCTTTTATGATAACAAGGACTTTACCAGTCAGGTATATGACTATGCGAAAAAGACAAAGGGCTACGAGTGGCTTTCCGAATGGTGGTATGGAACGGGTACATCTGCATCGGATATTCAAAGTGACGCCGTTGTAAGACGTGAAAATGCGCAAAAAGCAATCCATCTTATTGATGTGCTGGGAAACGATTTCCTTGACCGGTTTGAAATCCTTGATATCAACGACGTCAGGGAAGAAGCCGTCACGATAATCACCAATAAATTAAAGAATTTTTTCATTTCGGATGTTGAGAAGGTGAACCGGAAAAGGATACGACAGGAAGATATTACCCTTCAGGATAAAGTCTTCGCAGGGCTGGATATCCTCGGACTTATTCCCGTTGGTACGGTTATATCTAAAGGGGCGAAAGTTGTGGCAAAAGGGGTGCGATTTGCAAAGACTATGCAGGGCTTCAAGGGGATTACTAATCTAACGGAAGATATTGTTGTATCGTATGGTGATGATGCCGTTCGGTTTGTCGCAAAATACGGTGACGATGGCATCAAGGCGATAAGGGTAACTGACGGTAAGGTTCTTATGTTATCAGAACATTACGGTGATGATGTGGTTCGATATGTTTCGCACTATGGCGCTGATGCAGCAACTATAATTGATAAGTATGGGGACGATGTTCTATCCCTCGCGCGTCGTTATGGAGACGAAGTAATCAAATATACAATTCTTTACGGCGATGAAGGGATTGGGGTTATTCAGAAATACGGTAAGGATGTTGTGCTTCTAAGTTCTGTTTATGGAGACGATGTAATTATGTTAACAGCTCTTTACGGAGATGATGTCATGGTATATGCATCCAAATATGGCTTGAACGGCGTAAAGGTTATGAAAAATTACGGAAGCGATGCAATGAACCTTGCAAGGAAACAGGGTGATGATGTTATTAAATATGCCGGTATGTATGGCGATGACGGCATCAGGCTGGCGAGAAAGGGAAAGGGCGGTCTCCTGCTCATGCGCTTCATGCCGCCAAAGGTATTTACGAAGTGTGTTAAATTTTTCAAATACGGCCTCGTTGCTTCTATCCTGCTTATCCTTGTTACACACCCCATCGCATTTCTGTCAGGCCTTATCAAGGCCCTGTCGGGGCTATTGGGGACAAACCGGTTGACAATCGCCATCATCATTGGTTTAGCCATCGCCGTCATTTTCACAATATTCCTGAAAAGAATCCAATGGATATTCAAACCATTTGTGATATTTTTTAGGGTATTGCGTCGCTTGATTAAATGAAACATTAATTGAAAAAACACAACGAGAAAAATCCGGAAAAATACGAACAGTTATTTCAAAGGTAAAGCAAAAAGATACAAATTAAAGACGAGCTTCATGTATGCCGACTTTTTGCACCACCGGAAATTCAACGTAGTCTAAATAAAAAATCCACAGAATAGTTTAAACGTATAGTGAATTTCAAAGTTTGTTGTAGGGCAACCCTTTAGGGTTGCACGTGGCAAGGCTAAAGCCTCGCCCTGCATGTGATTGCGAAAAAGTTGCCAGAGGCCTAATTTATGTATAGGAATTTCAAACAAGCCATGTAGTGGCAATTCATGAATTGCCACTACATTAAAAAGACTTTTTTGTTTTGCCTTGCAAGACAAAACCTAATTTAATAGCGGAGATCGCGCGTGGACAAAAATCAGACTTTACCATTGGAATTGCTGAAAAGGCAAATCCAAAGGGTGTTCCTCAAGAGTAAATTCTATCGGGATAAGTTTTCCCAAACTATGGTGACACCTGATGACATTGAAAGTATCGGGGATGTCCGCAAATTACCTTTTACAACCAGGGAAGAATTGCAAAACAATTTCGATCACATACTGTCTGTATCACCTGACGAAATCAAGATGTTCATCCAAACCAGTGGAACAACGTCAGGATTGCCATTAACGTTGGCGCATACAAGAAATGATATTAATATGATTGCGGAATCAAAAAAGAGAGAGCTGTTACTTTACGGAGTAACCAGGCAGGATGTAGTACAGGTAACACTACCTTACGGTCTGTGGCAAGGCGCCTGGTCATCATATTTGATCCGATAATTATTTTGTAGAAATTGTGGATCCGGAAATACATCAGCCTTTGCATGAGCTCTCTTGCCGGGTAAAATCTTTCCTTCAATAACTATTTCTGCTTTTTGAATGTCACACCTATTAATAATAAATGTTTAAGTTCCAACCATCAATATCCTCGATGAGATGCTAAACAAAAATTAAGAATAGTATAAGTTTTTAATAGTTCATAGCGTATATAGCGTATATAGTGTATGAGGATAAGGTTTAGAGATGCCGAATGCCCTTCTGGTAATATTCCTTCTGTAAGCCGACTAAATAAAAATACTTAGTAAATGACCCGCATTTTATACTTGACATATCTCACTTTATCAATGTTAATACCTAAATATGGCATATCGATACGGATTTAAGAGGGAATTTTTAAACGAAACTTAATGGCTTAAACAGAATAAACCAATTATTTTAAAGGTGGTGTTAACTATGATACATTATTCGCCCGGTAAAAAAATGCAGTGTACAGAATCAAATCATTCCGGATTACCCTATAGGCATGAAGGTGCTCGATGGGTAAAATTACTTTCGGTATGTATGTTCATCCTTTTGGCATTTCATCCAAAGACTCTTTCGGCTGTAGGGCAGGATGCGCCGGGTATGCGAAAGGCAGCTATTTTTGTGGAAAACCGTGCGGGAAACGAATTCAATGAAAAAGTATCTGTGATGGAAGATTTTCTTACCAGCCGCATCACGGAAAAGGGATTCAGCATCCTGAGCCGTGAAGTACTTATTAACAGCCTGCAAAATTATTCTCCTGAATCGGAGGACATGGAGAATGAATCGTCTGGTACAAAACTGGACAAGCTCCTGAGTAACAACACATCCGCTTTACGACTGGCACAGATGATGGGTGCTGACTACATCATTGTAGCCTCGATAGCTTCAGTAGGAACGGAGAAAAAGGTTTTCGGGGGTTATGGTGTAGAAACCGTCAATCTTATTACCAATTTACGCGCGAGCTACAAAATCCTGGATGCTCTAGCGGGCGGAACATTGGTTTCAGACACAATCAGAGTCAGCAAAACCGTGCGGTCAACGGGAAACAGTCAGACAGAGAGCAGTGATACGGTTAATGAACTGTTGGACAATGCAGCAGTGAAAATTGCTGAAAATCTCAGCCAAAAACAGATTGCCCCGCCACCACAGAAAACCAACCTTGTTGAAATTACAATCTCCTGCGGTATGCAGGACTTGGCGCAACTGCCGATAAGTGTGCCCGATGTGCGTTTGACTGAAAATCAAAAGATCGTAATAGAGAATAACAACGCAGAAGTTCAGGTGCTGGATGTCACGGTGGAACTCAATGGCACAGTTATTGGTTCCGCTCCTGGCGTTTTCAAGGTATCGCCTGGACTTAATAAAATCCGTCTTTCCCGCGAGGGCTTTAAGGAATGGGAGAGGACAATAAATATTACCAACGGGCAAAGTCTCAAGGTGGCATTACAGATGACTGATGCAGGATATAAACGATGGAAGGATAATACCGATTTTCTGTACCTTTTGAAGAAAGAAGAAAAATTAACCGAAGCAGAGGTTGAACGTATAAAGGGGATAGCTCAAATGTTTCGCCAAAGTGGATTTAAAGTAGACACAAAAGAAGATATTAAGGGAAAGACCAAATCAATTTATAGATTTTACCGTTGATTGGAGCGTATATGAAAAATTCTTTATTCAGTAAAATATTTTTTATCTTATTTTTTTTAGTTTTTTTCACCCCTTCTTTTGTCTGGGCACAAAAAGAGACATTGGGGGTCTCCGGCGTTAAGCCCACACCTGCGCTTGTTCAGAGTGTGGAGCGTGCCGGTAAAAGGGTACAGATGGATCGTGTAGTACAATCCCTTAATGATCAACTCATTGACCGCATTAATGCGACTCAAAAGTTCCAGGTAGTAGCCCGAAGCGATATGAAAGAGGTATTGCAGGAACAAGAGTTTGCATCATCCGGGAATATAGAACAAAATGACAAATCGGCTGCACAACAGTTTAAGGTGGCAGGAGTAAAATATCTCCTTGTCTCGACAGTAGATGATTTCCAGGATTATATTGAAACGGCCACATTTCAAGGCACCGGCAGGAGTGTTACCAAACGCATTATCAGGCTTTCCTGTGTTGGTAAGATCTACGATTCAACAACCGGAAAGCTCATAGAATCTGCAAATTTTCAAACGAGCAACAAGGATATATTCCAAAGTCTGGCAAATACCAGTAGGGATAGCATGTTGAGTGATGAGTTACTTGTTGCAATCTCGCGTGAAATGGCAAAAAAAATTGCAAATCATGTAATAGACATCATTTTTCAGCCAAAGGTGCTTGCCAAAAGGGATAAACAAATTACCATAAATCGTGGTGAGGGTACGGACATCGCCGTAGGACAAATCTGGAATGTTTTTGCTGCAGGTGAAGAATTGACAGACCCTGATACCAAAGAATCGCTGGGTAAAGAAGAAGTGCTTGTTGGCAAAGTAAAAATTATGAGCGTTCTGCCCAGGACGTCAACTGCGGAAATCCTGGAAGACCTTGGAATTAACAAAGAAGCTATCTTGAGAAAGGCGCAATAATTCGTTTTCACATGGTACACGTCCTTAAAAGGAACGTCTTTCTTCTCATTTTTGCAGTATTTGCAATGAGCTGGTTTTGTGCCGGGTGTGCCAGTTATAATAAACAAACCAGTAAGATAAGTCAAAGCTGGGCGTCCGGTAATTTTCAAACGGCTGCCACCCATGTCAATAATGCAGCGGAGAAGCGTGGAAATACAAAAGATGCTATAGTCTGGCGTTTGGAGCAAGGGGCCATATTGCGGGCGGCAGGACAACTGGAGGAAAGTAATAAGGCATTTGACCTCGCAGAAGAGAAGATCAACCGTTATGAAGAGAAGGCAAAGGTTAAGCTCTCCCATGAGACTTTGGCAACCATCACCAACCTGACAGCGCTCCCTTACGAAGGTTTTGCCTATGACAAGATCATGATGAATACTTACAAGGCTTTGAATTATATGGAATTGGGAGATTATGAAAAGGCGCGCGTAGAATTGAATCGTGCCTATAAACGCCAGGAAGATGCCGTATATATTAATTCGGTGCGGATAGAAAAGGCGCAGGAGGAAGGCAAGAAGCAAAACTTAAACATTGATCTTGACAGGGTCAACGACGATCCAAGATTCAGAGGCCAGTTCGATAGCGTCTATGCAAATCTGGAACAATATAAACCTTATGCAGACTATGTGAATCCACTTGCCGTTTATATGGACGGATTGTTTTTCATGACCCAGTCAACGGGAGGCTCTGATTTGGAACGATCCCGCAAATCATTCGAACGTGTGCGTGGTATGATAGGTGAAAACAAGTTTATTCTCCAGGATATTGAAACCTTGCAACAGGTATTCTCAGGACAACCAATTCCGCCAACAACCTATATTATCTTTGAGACAGGTATGGCGCCCGAACGGGAAGAGGTGCGCATAGACCTCCCGCTTTTTATTGTAACACCAGGTGTGCCTTATGTGGGAGCGGCCTTTCCGAGGCTTAAATACCGGGGCAATTATCTTTCCTCCCTTAACGTTTCCTATAATGGAACCACCGAATCAACCCTGTTATTAACAAGCATGGACGCTATTGTTGCCCACGAATTTAAAAACGTTTTGCCCCTCATCACCACTAAGACGCTTGTTGCCTCAGCAATAAAAGCCGGGGCTGTATATGGAGCAAGTTTTGCCGCATCGGGGCGGAGAAGAGATGACGCGATAGCAGGGCTGGCAGTGCTCATAGCGGGCGCGGTTTACGAGGTAGCGATGAACCAGGCAGACCTGAGGACGTGGACCACGCTGCCTAAAGAATTCCAGCTCTGCCGATTCCCAACGCCAGCTGACCGGAAAATCGAGGTGTCGGCTCCTTATGGCGGGCAAAAAGTGCCGGTAACCATAAACGAAGGACTTATCAATGTCGTTTGGGTTAAATCTGTAAACCAGCACAGCCCTTTTTTAATAAAGCAATTTAAGCTGAAAGATAAATAAATTTTTCTTATTAAGGAGATAAAGCAATATGACAAAAAAGAATATTGTACTTGTACTAGTGTGCTTCTTTTCATGCATGGTATTCTTCCCCTCATGTTCTACAGTTAATACCGTGGAGAGAGAAACTCCAACGGGGACACGTCAGCCAATAGCTGATAAAAGGATTATTACAGACGTTACCTTAAATAGAAAGGTTAGCATTGTAGGCCTCAATGAAGGCGCGACAAACGGTGGATTCCTTCAGATACAAATAGAAGTACTTAACCTGAGAAATTCCATGCAGGAATTCAGCTATAACATCGAATGGTTTGATAAGAATGGCATGTTAGTAAGTTCTCCGTCCATTGTTTGGATACCCAAACAAATTGAAGGACGCGAAACAATGACGATTACTGCCGTTGCCCCTGCAACAACCGTAAAAGATTTCCGGATAAAATTAATTGAAAATGTGAGATGATATACAAAACAGGCCAAAGTTTGTTTCACGGTTATTGCGAGCGAAGCGAAGCAATCTTTCTCTCTTTTGGGATTGCATCGGACAAGACCCTCACAATGACGTCTTTCGTTCGTTATGTCTATGGGACATTTTTTTAGAATACCGTATAACTTCAGGAAAGGATGGAAAACAACCATGAAAACTCCCTCATATTCTTATCTTTTATATTTACCTTTTGTGGCGCTCATTGGTGGGTGCGCTACCCATACACGGTACGTTGAGCCTACAGGTCCCCGTACCATCGTTACCACAGAAATCAACATTCAGGACTTTTCTTACGCAGCCGAGGATATGATCAAGTCTCTGCTGGCGTCAGGAGTCGTTGATAAAGCCCCGCAACAGCCTGCTGTTATGGCTATTAGCAGGATCGTGAACAATACAACCCAGCAGATAGATACAGACCTGCTGACGAAAAAGATCCGTGTTGCCCTCAACCAGAGCGGTAAGGTATTGACGACGACAACCGTTGGAATAGGCAATGTCGCTGAGGACCCATTGGCAAAGGGTATACAGCAGGAGAAGGAATTTCAGACAGGCAAAGGAGAACCACAACGGTTGCCAGACTTTTCCCTGTCCGGTAAAATTATTGAGAAACGCGACCGCCTCGATGACGTCCATCAGGTTGCCTATGTCTTTCAACTATCGTTGACAAATAACGAAGGTTTGGCCGTATGGGAGGAAGAAAAACAGATCGCAAAACAGGCAAAAAAGGGTTTAATTGGATGGTAATTTAATCGTCTGGACTTGTATTGTGCAGGTTCAGACGATATTGCATTAATTGTTATAAGATTTTTGTTAATTTCAAATCCGTAAATCTAATGATTGCATGGCTTCCCCTGCAACATAGGCAGAGCCGGTGATACACACGACATCCTCCTTTGCCGCAATCTGTTTTGCGTGAATCACCGCATCACGTGTAGTATTTGCCACCATGCCCTCTTTACCACAGATATTTTTTATCCTCTGGCAGAGTTCTTCGGGGTCGGCGGCGCGCGGGTTTTTACTCCTCGTAACGATGATTGCATCAGCGCCCGTGACGATTTCTTTTAAGATATTATCTACGTCCTTGTCCTGTGAAAAACCCAGGATTACAATGAGTTTATGAAACGTA
>JAHFOW010000015.1 GCA_023261465.1 Planctomycetota bacterium | reverse complement strand
TTACGTTATCTTTGATGCTTTGCAGCGAATATTTCTTGCCACATCCACATAAGGTATCCACATCCTGTATCTGGAAAACTTCTTTATACCATTGATGATACACCTATAGATTTCATGCCTAATCTTTCAGGTGTCTTATTAGGGGTGAATAGCTTTTTAGGCAGGTTTATTTTGAAAATAAATTATCCTAATAAATCCTTTTCAATAAAGTATCCAATTTAAAAGTTTAAGAAAACGCACAGAGGACTTTTATAAAGTTATAGAAAGATATAAATGGGAGAAATCATGAAGGACGAAAAGAGTCTACACCAACAGTGGATTACCATACCATAAACCTGGAAATAACCGTTTAATAACTATAAACAAAAATAGCCTGGTATGCCATTTCTGACATACCAGGCTATTATTTAAACTCCCTCACTTTCCATCTCTTGAAATATCCTCCTCTCAGTAATCCTCATGGTCTTTTTATCTTCCATGACTGCCCTCCGGCAGTCAGATTATTCTATCTTAACATGCTGTCCAGTTTTTGGGGTACATTATACAGGGGAATCTTGCCCGTACTTCCATCAAAAGCAAGCTGGCGTAAGAGTATTTTTAACAAACTGTATTGTTTTGGCACATAAGTCGCAAAGCAGCCACTGCGCCAATGTGCACAGTTTTTTGTAATTCCTTTGACATTTTTTCTCTCCGTAACTAAGGTTATAGGGGGTCGGCACAAACTCCTTTACTTTATGCGCCATAGTTTACACTATTGCCATTTTTATTCAATATCTTAAAGCGGTTTGTGTGAAAATTTCTTAACTTAATGACATTGGCGTCTTAACCACAAAATTCAACCTTTTCAATCATGAAGGACTTCGTTGCTTATTAAATCGTTACTCATTTTTATCCTTACCTATGTCATTATTTCTGCACAGAAGATGAATTGGCATAAACTGGACAGGCCTTCAGGGGCATTGCTGGGAGCTGTGCTGATGGTGCTTTCCGGCGTGTTAACATTAGATGAGGCATACCGCACCGTTGATTATAATACTATTTTGTTATTGATGGGCATGATGCTTGTTGTTGCCTACCTCAAGATAGCCAACTGTTTCAAGTATCTATCATATTTATTAATTACTCATGCCAGAAATTCATTTATTTTGCTTTGTCTGGTGTCATTTGCAAGCGGTATCCTGTCGGCGCTCTTTGTTAACGATACCATCTGTTTGATGTTTACCCCGCTTCTGATCCTTGCTTTAAGCGAGATGAAACTCAATCCTGTTCCTTACCTTATTGCACTGGCGACCTCCTCGAATATCGGAAGTGTGGTGACCTTGACGGGCAATCCACAAAATATGCTTATCGGAGTATTTTCAAAGATACCCTATCTGGATTTCACCTGGCATCTCATTCCCATAGGGATTTTGAGTCTTATAGCGAATGTAATGATCATCCGGATAGTATTCAGGAAGGACATACATTTTAAAAGATTTGACCCGATTACTTTGGCAAAACCCGAAGTCGATGCAAAGCTTACCATAAAATCGCTTGTTGTGCTTTTTTGCATTTTTTTAGGATTTATCTTTACGGGCAACCTCCCCTTATCTGCAATAACGGGTGGACTTGGACTCATTATATTATCGAGAACGAAACCGCACGAGGCCCTGGAAAAGGTCGATTGGACGCTCTTATTATTTTTCAGCGGTTTATTTATTGTGGTGGGCGGTGTCAATAAGGCTGGTTTTTTAACGATGGCTCACCATGTCGTTGAGCCATATCTGGGCAAAACTGCATCCAGTCAGATTGTCAATTTCAGCATCTTTTCGGTCATTGCCTCCAATCTTGTCTCTAATGTGCCGTTTGTGCTGTTATCGGCGTCATGGATCGATAAGTTTGTTGATCCCAGGAGCATGTGGTACGCACTGGCTATGAGCAGTACCTTTGCCGGCAATCTCACCATCATGGGGTCTGTGGCGAATATGATTGTTATGGAGCTGTCAAAGGAACACGTCCATGTGGGATTCTGGGACTTCTTTAAGGTGGGGTTCACAACCACGGTAATTTCCACAATAATTGGTATATGTTTTCTCGTTTAAATAAAATACCATAAAATTTTCACATGTTGATTACACATTCTACTCAAAAAGTAACCACAACCTCCGCACTTGGCCAATCAGTACAATACCTGAAAGGCGTTGGGCCGAAGCGAATAGAAATCCTTGGACGACTGGGGATACACACCATACATGATATGCTCTATTATTTTCCGCGGGATTATAAGGACTACACCCGCATCCAAACCGTCTCAGAAGCCAAAATCGGTGGAGAAATTACCCTGTGCGGCAAGGTGGTTGGCATTACGGCTCGGATATCCAGAGCCAGGAAGCATATCCTGGAGGTCTTTGTAAGCGACGATACCGGTACGGTAGCGGCAACCTGGTTCAACCAGCCCTTTTTGGCGAGTAAATTTCATGTGGGCGACAGGGTTTTTTTACACGGGAAGATAGGTGTGTACAAATACCTGCAGGTGTTAAGTCCGGAGTGCGAAATTATTCGGGAAGACGATGTTTCACTGAAAGAAGGAAACGTAATCCCTGTTTATCCGCTGACTGAGCATATCAGTCAGACCCATCTCCGGAAGATTATGAAAGAGGCTGTTGATAATTTTGCCGACCATGTTGAGGAAATGCTACCTGATGAAATTATAAAAAAAAATCAGTTGATGACTGTACCGCATGCGCTGCGTGATATCCATTTTCCCCAAACATTTGATGCTTTAAAAAAAGCAAAATCCAGGCTTGTCTATGACGAACTGTTTATCCTTGAAATGGCCATGGCGCTCAGGCGATGGGGCATTAAAGAGGAAACAGGGATTTCATTCAAGGCGGGCCCGAATGTGGATGCGCACATCCGAAGGCTTATCCCTTTTACCCTGACCAGGGCACAGGAAAAGGTGATTAAGGAAATTACGGAAGACATGCGAAGCGATAAACCCATGAACCGGCTGCTCCAGGGCGACGTTGGTTCCGGGAAGACTGTTGTTGCTATGTATGCCATCCTCGTTGCCATTGCAAACGGCTATCAGGCCGCCTTCATGGCGCCCACGGAAATATTGGCCGAACAGCATTTTCAAACTATCCGGAACTATCTCAGCCATTCCCAGGTGCGAATCCATGTGTTGACGGGAAGCACCTATTCCAGACAAAAAAAGGACCACCTCGAACAAATTCGAAATGGAGATACAGACCTGGTAATAGGCACCCACGCCCTTATTGAAGAGTCCGTCCAGTTCAAAAACCTGGGGTTTGTGGTCATTGATGAACAGCATAAATTTGGGGTCGTGCAGCGTTTGAAATTAAAGGAGAAAGGGTTTTCCCCCGATGTGCTTGTCATGACGGCGACCCCCATTCCCCGCACCCTTTCCCTCACATTGTTTGGCGATCTAGACATCTCGGTACTGGATGAAATGCCGCCGGGACGCACTCCCGTAAAAACCCTCTGGATACCGGCAGGTAAAGAAACCGACACGTATGATTTTATTAAAGGTGAGATTGCAAATGGGAGGCAGGCATTTATTGTTTATCCTCTTGTTGAAGAATCAGAGGCGCTGGACCTGAAATCGGCCGTTACCGAGGCAAAACGTCTTCAGACGGAGATATTCCCATTGCTCAGGATTGGCCTGCTCCATGGGCAGATGAAGCCTGCGGATAAGGATAAAGTCATGCTCGATTTCAAGGAAAAGAAATATGATATCCTGGTATCAACCATAATCATTGAAGTGGGGATTGATATACCCAATGCTACCGTTATGGTTATAGAACACGCGGAACGGTTTGGCCTTGCCCAGCTTCATCAACTGCGAGGACGTATTGGCAGGGGAAGCGAGCAATCGTACTGCATACTTTTCGGGAATCCAAAGACCTTCGAGGCGCATGAACGCCTCAAGATTATGACGAGGACGAATGACGGATTCAAGATTGCGGAATTGGATTTCAGGCTCAGGGGTCCCGGTGAATTCTTTGGCACGCGTCAGCACGGATTGCCGGAATTAAAAATCAGCGACCTCTTTAAAGATTTTCACATACTTAAACAGGCACGCAAGGATGCCATTGACATGGTCGTCAAAGACCCTCATTTAACCTTAGAACCGCATAAGAAGATAAAACAAAAAGTGCTTGAGACATTTAAAGACAGGTTGGAACTGGTAAAAATAGGGTAACGAGAGGAATTTTATACGATATAACAGTTTGCACAGATTAAACAGCTTAAACGGGTTTATCGGCTTAAGCTGTTTAATCTGTTTAAGCGGCTTAGTGCCAACCACAAGGTATCTGCGCTAAAATAAAAAGTCGCCGAAGGCCTGATTTATTATTTTGGAGTTTCAATATCGGGAGAGAACGTCCATCACTTTGACCGCTATGTCATATTTCGTTTCACATTGCGCCTCAACTTCTTTTCGTGCGTTAATTATGTAAGCCCGGTGTTTTTCTCCAACAATCTCATCCTGATTGTTGGCAACAACAAAATCGGCATTGTTTTCTTTGAGCGATGCGTATGCCCTTTCAATGAGTTCTTCTTTTGAAATGCCTGCCTCTAATTTAAAACTTACTAACATGGCTTGCGGCCATAGCATCCGTAAAAGTTTTATGACCTTGGGTGTTTTGACCAGGGTTAAGGTCAATGTGCCTTTGTTTGAAGCTATTTTACCGCTCGTGTGTTTCCCGATGATGTAGTCAAGAACGGCCATGGCGTGAAGAATGGCATCGAACGGCTTGTCTTTTAACTTCTCTTTGACCGTTGTGAGTAAATCATCAAATGTTTCAATTTGTATCAGAGTGAGGCGGTCAAAATTATTTTTACCCGGTGAGGTGCAATCAGGGACACAACTGCCCATTCCGTACACGAAAGTTACCGATGCCCCTCTTTTCATTGCTTCTGTTGCAAGAAGGGATCCCAACCGTCCTGTTGACGTATTGCTTATGTATCGCACATCGTCTATATAACCTCTTATAGGTCCAGAGGTTATCATGATATTTTTCCCTGCCAGATTCCCCACGTTTTTACCTCTTTTAATCAGCCATGGACAAACGCAGTTTAGCCATGCTGTACGGCCCTGATAAAATTTAAATTTTTTGAGCGTAATTCAGGCAAAAATAAAAAATACAACTTGAATAACTATTGTTTATTTTATAATATTCAAGTTTTATAACATTTAAAATGTGAGCGCTGACATTCTAATCTGTAAATATTACAACACGACCATTGTCTAAGATGCAAATATAATTTAAATTTAATAGAATTTTAAAAATAATGTGGTTCTTTATTCCATTTAAAATCATCGGAAGATTTGTCCATACATTTATACAGGAACTCGGCAGGATGGCGTGTTTTCTTGTCGTATCGGTGTCCTGTATACCATTCCCCCCCCCTCATATGTTTCGAAAGGCGATTAAGCAGATTAATTTTATTGGCGCTAAAACGACGCCGGTTATTGTTTTAACGGGTTTGTTTACGGGAATGGTACTGGCTTTGCAATCGTACTATGCGTTAGCTAAGTTTGGCGCTGAGGCAGCCCTTGGGCCAGCTGTTGCTCTATCTCTGATAAGGGAACTCGGCCCGGTCATTTCGGCCTTAATGGTTACGGGGTGTGCAGGTTCTGCGGTGACGGCAGAGATTGGCATCATGAGGATAACCGAGCAAATTGACGCCCTTGACGCCATGGCGCTAAACCCGTACAAATATCTGGTTACTCCCAATTTGCTGGCGGGAGTAATCTCACTTCCTCTCTTAAACGCCATCTTTGCTGCAATAGGCGTTTTGGGAGGGTATGCTGTAGCTTCAGGGCTTATGGGTGTATCGAGTGGAACCTATTTTGGAGGAATGCAGGACTTCGTAAGATCGCGGGATATTTTGGAAGGAATATACAAGTCGTTGAGCTTTGGCGTCCTGATTGCCTGGATAAGCTGTTATAAGGGATATTGTGCAGGACATGGAGCAGAAGGCGTTAGTAAATCTACCACACAGGCTGTCGTGCTTTCATCAGTTGTTATCCTGATATTGGACTACTTTTTGACGTCTATATTAGTAACTTAAAAACATTCATGATTGAAGTCGTTGATTTATACAAGAGTTTTAAAGGCCATGAAGTGCTTCGGGGCCTTAGCCTGAAAGTAGAAACAGGTCAAATCCTTGCGTTGATAGGGGGGAGTGGAAAGGGAAAATCCGTCTTGCTCAAACACATCATCGGCCTGGTACGTCCCGATGGGGGCAAGATATTGATTGACAACCTGGATATTAGCAGACTACGGGGAAAGAAGTTGAAGCAGCTAAAAGACCGATGCGGTATCGTTTTTCAGGGAGGGGCATTGTTTGATTCCCTTACGGTGTTTGAAAATGTGGCATTCCCACTCAGGGAAAAAACGAAGATGAAGGAATCTCAAATCCTGGGTACCGTATTCCAGGAGTTAGCGCGCGTAGGTCTTTCAGGCGCAGAGCATAAATATCCCGCAGAAATAAGCGGCGGAATGAAGAAACGGGTGGCGCTTGCGCGCTGCCTGGTAATGCAGCCAGAAGTAGTCCTTTTTGACGAACCAACAACCGGTCTTGATCCCTTGATAGGCAAGGCAATCCATAATCTCATCAGGGAGTGTCAAAAGAGGCTTAATTTTACCGCTATTATCGTTACCCATGAGGTGCCTGCCATTTTTTCAATGGTGGATAGAGTTGCCATGCTTTACGAGGGGAGAATTCTGGCTTCGGGCACTCCGGAGGAAATACAGAATTCAAAAGACCCTGTAATCCATCAGTTTATTCATGGAGAATTGGAAGGCCCTATTTCCATAACGTAAGTTGACTCTTATCTGAAAACATTAAACGTTTATTAAAAACAATCGCTTCGATTTTTGGATGAATACTATAAGAGGTTAAGAGACATGAAAAAGAAATTTGATGTTGAAATCGCCGTGGGCATATTTGTTTTCTTTGGTCTGTTGTGCATGGCTTATGTTTCTGTAAAATTGGGAAAGATTAACCTGATAGGCTCCCACTACTATCCGGTAAGCGCCGTTTTTAGCACGGTGAAGGGGCTTAAAAAGGATACCCCGGTGGAAATAGCGGGGGTTGAGATTGGCAAGGTTGCAGATATTAAACTTGTCGATTATACCGCAGTTGTTAACTTGATGATTCAGGACGGAATAAAACTTCAGGATGACGCAATTGCGTCTATTCGTACCAAAGGACTTTTAGGTGAAAAGTATGTTGAAATCGTGCCGGGAGGTTCGGACGAATTAATAAAACCTGGCGGCAAATTACATGAAACGGAACCGCCGATTGATTTAGAAAAGTTAATAGGAAATTTTGTTTTTGGGAAAGTGAAGGAATGAGAGAATGAAGTATAGAAAAATTATATCGTTTGCGTGTGTTAGTTTGTTTTTTCTGGTATGCGGGGCTGCTTCGGTAATGGCCGAAGGTGAACCCGGTAAACTGCTTATGAATACCATTGATAAGGGACTGGTCATCCTGAAAGACCCCGCCTGGAAGGGAGAAAACAAGGTACTGGAGCGCCGGCAGAAACTATGGCAGGAGATTTCACCGGTGTTTAATTTTGAAGAAATGTCCAAAAGGGCGCTTGGTCAGTACTGGAAGCAACGCACGACTGAAGAGAAAAAGGAATTTGTGGAATTATTTACGGTAATTCTGAAAGACGCTTATATAGGGAAGACCGACACGTATTCCGGGGAAAAGGTCGTATTTCTGGGAGAAAAACAAGATGGCAACTACGCCAAAGTACAAACCAAACTGGTCACCAATCAGGGGACAGAAGTCGTCGTTGATTACAACATGCTCAATAATCAGGGGAAATGGACAATTTACGATGTGATTATTGAAGGCGTCAGTCTGGTCAATAACTACCGGAGCCAGTTTAATAACATCCTGATTAAATCTTCGTATAGCGAGCTTGTTCAAAAAATAAGAGGGAAGCAGGGATAAATCAGGCGCAGAGAAAAACACGGCGCAAAGGTTATAGATGCAACGTCCGTTTCGTTTATCGGGAACATTAGCGTCTCATACGTTGCCCAAACCGTCTTACAATATGGGTTTCGTTACCAATGAACGTACCCTGGTTCTCTGAGGTGGACTAACCTGTTGCTAAAACCAAACGAGCAGTTAGATATAAAACATTGAAATTTCTAAACATTAATAGTTAAAGTATTTTAAATGCAGGCATTCTAAGAGGAATAACCGATGGGAAAATTCATATTATTAAAGTCTTTCTGTGTTTTGACGCTATTCTTTTCTGTAAAGGCCACGTTCGCAGAAACCTTGCCTGTACCCCAGCCCGAGGTGCCGGCTGAAGTACCAGCCGTGAATGGCAATATTACTACTGACAGTGACCCTATGAATGAAGGTGAAGAAGCAGTGCAACCACCCGTGGAAACGGAAACTCCTCAGATAAAAGACTCATTTCCAACCTTTAACAAGGCCATGTTTACCTTTAATGATAAGGCATTTCATTATTTCTTTAAGCCTATCTATACGGGATATAATTCGATGATACCGGAAGAAGCACGGGTAAGTGTGAGAGATATGTACACAAATCTAAAAATGCCCGTCCGTTTCTTCAACTGCCTCTTCCAGAGTAAATACAAAGGCGCCGGCACGGAGATGCTCCGGTTTGTGATTAATAGTACGGTGGGGGTAGGTGGATTTTGGGACCCGGCACGATCCTTATTCCATATTAAAAAGGAAGATCGGGATTTTGGACAAACTCTGGGAAAACACAACATGAAACCCGGCACTTACATCGTGTGGCCAATCATTGGTCCTTCGAACGTGCGTGACACGTTTGGATACGCAGGCGATGTCCTGTTAAATCCGCTCAGTTGGGTTTCCTACTTCTTTTTCACGCCGGTAGAAGGTATTGGAAATCATCTGTATGAGAGTGTCAACGATGTCTCCATAGATAAAGGCAGTACCTATGAAAGTATAACAAAACCCGCCATTGACCCGTACATTGCAGTTCAGGATGCTTATACACAAAACAGGAATAAGAAGATGAAGGAGTAATAATGAACACCGTAGACATAAAGAAAAAGTGATGTGTTGTCGGGCAGTTTTGCGGAGGGTAGTCAAGCTGTTTTCATCCAGATGTCGGTTGCTTTTTTACCACAGGAAGGAAATATGGAGATACTATTGCAGTTTCCTGGCCGATCCTTCAGCCTGCAGCGTATAGCCTGTAGTATCTGATGAACAAACGAGATGGGCGTCTGTTTCACGGATCATTTTACAAGCGCCCCGATCGCAAAATCCCTATTGCAAGCCCCAATCCAAAAATCCCGGCAAAAACAAATCCCAGAATGCCCAGCACAGGAAACCCGTAAACGTGGGGGCCTTTGTCTGTCATGATAATCAGGGAAGAGCCAATTATCAGGGCAGAAATGACCAGGCTAAACGAAACACGATTGCTCGATTTGTCCATCTCAGATATGAATTTTGAAAGTCCCTGGTGTTCAAATTCTATCTTGAGTGTGCCCGTCTTGATTTTTTTTACGATTTCATACGCATCTTTGGGGACTATTTTAAGGATTTCAAGCAATTCAGCCGAATAAAGAGCAACATCCTTTATGATACGTTTTGGGTCGTGTCGTTCCTGCACGAGTTTCTCTACAAACGGCCTGGTATGGGCAATGGTGTTGAATTCCGGATCTAACTGCCGGGCAACGCCATCAATAGTGGCAAGGGCCTTAATAAGTATCTGGAATTGCGGTGGAATTTTGAGCTTGTGCCGTGTCATTAATTCGACGGCCTGTTGCAACATGGTGGAAATATCAATCTGCTTTAAAGGAATGTCGTAATACCGTTCCACAAAATCGCTGAGATTGTGTTTGAAATCCCGTAAAGATTCTTCCTGGACAGATGAACCTAATTTCTCCATGGTCTTTACGATGCCATTTATATTTTTCATGGACACGGCAATCAGGAGATTAATAATAATATCGCGTGTTTCTTCATCAAGCCTGCCGACAATGCCAAAATCCACAAAAGCGGCTGCGTTGTTGGGGAGAATAAAGATATTCCCCGGATGGGGGTCTGCGTGAAAGAATCCGTCAATAAATATCTGCTGGAGAATGGCGTTGGCGCCGTTTGCCGCAACTGCCTGCCTTTCCTCACAGGGATGATCCTGGCTTAAGTAGTCATTCAAACGAGTGCCTTTGATTTCTTCCGTCGTGACAATCTTCGACCTCGTATATTCCCAGAAGACCTTTGGAATATAAACAGTTGTGCTATCCTTGAAATTCCTGCGGAATTTATCAATATTATGCGCCTCATAGGTGAAATCAATTTCTTTCGTAATTACCTTAGAGAATTCATCAACGATAGCGACAGGGTCGAATACCCTGACGTCCTGCATATACCGATTGGCCAGATTTGCCAGGGTATAAAGGATATCGATGTCCGTTTCTATCATCTTGCGTATATCGGGCCGTTGCACCTTTACCACAACGTGCTCGCCCGTTTTGAGTTGCGCCCGGTGCACCTGACCTAATGAGGCTGCGGCAAGCGGCGCCGGTTCAAGAGTAGAAAATAGTTCCTCCGGGTTACACCTAAACGATTCGGTTATCTGTTTTCTAACATCTTCATAGTTAAACGGTGGAACACTGTCCTGGAGTTTCCCGAGTTCGTCGCAAAGGTCCATGGGAATCAGGTCGGGGCGTACACTCAGGATTTGTCCAAATTTTATAAATGTGGGACCAAGTTCTTCCAGTACCTTTCGGAGCCGTACGGCGCGGGATTCCTGCGGTTCTGTAAATCGCCGTAGTATGCGGATCTTGATGATACCCCTTCCAATGATATGCTCCTCCAGGCGAAGCTGCTGGACAACAAAACCGAAACCATGCTTGGTTAGTATCTTGAGTATCTTGTTGAGACGTCGTATATCCCGTATTTTTTGGCCTATTTTCCTGAATTGCATGTATTACTCTGTATTATGTTTACCACGGATTGTTACGGAATTATATTAAATTAGGTTTCGTTTTACACGGCAAAACAACTTTTTATTGTAGCGCCGATCCCTTGTGGTCGGCCAATGGCGGGGGACTTCGTCGTGAGCTCAGTCGAACGATAAACCCCCGCGCTACGATTTGTATTGAAATTCCTGTACATCAAATTAAGCCTTCGGTGACTTTTAAAGACACATTTCAGACAGATGGCCACCCCCTTCACCCCCGCCAGCGGGGGACAGATGGTTGTCCCCCTCAGTGAGGGGGATTAAGGGGGAGGAGCTTTTTTTTGAAATTCCTGTACATCAAATTGGTAGGTCAACCGTCTCGGTTGACCAAATTAAAAGTAACAAACGGATACAGGACAAGTGAGAAGCTTGTCCTACCAACACCGCCTCAAAACCCGCTTAAACAAAACAAAATCCTATGCAATTAAATTAAGCGCGGACAAACATAGGTTGTCCGTGCCACCCTGTAACCTGCTTAAACAAAACAAAAATTCCTGTTCAATGAACTTACCGCTAACCTTTGATCACACACATCGGTCTTAGTTGAACTATCTTTCTGCTAATTCCTGCATGTTCTACGATGTCAACTACCTCGGTAACGTCCTTATATGCTTCGGAGAGTTCTTCGTCAAGAGTGGCGCGGCTATCGGCACGGACGAGGATGCCTTTCTCCTTCATCTCCTGGGTAATATTTCGGCCTTTGGCCGTCTTTGATGCCTGATTTCTGCTCATGACCCTTCCGGCGCCATGACACGTACTCCCAAAGGTGTCTTCGTATGCCTTCTCAGTGCCTACCAACACATACGAACAACGTCCCATATCGCCCGGTATCAGCACGGGTTGTCCAACGGCCTTGTATGCATCCGGGGTATTTGGATGGTTGGGAGGAAATGCGCGTGTTGCACCCTTACGATGTACGCATAAGCGTTTTTTCTCGCCATTGACAATATGTTCTTCGATCTTTGCAATATTATGGCACACATCATAAACCAGCGATATGCGAGATTCCGCCGGGCTTATGTTGAGCGTTTTCTCAAAGGTTTCTCTTACCCAGTGGGTAATCATCTGCCGGTTGGCAAAGGCGTAGTTGGCAGCACAGGCCATTACGGCCAGGTATTCTTTTCCCTCCGGTGAATTAATGGGCGCACAGCAGAGCTGGCGGTCGGGGAGCTCAATGTCATATTTACGGGCAGCGTCAATCATAACACGGATGTAATCGTCACATATCTGGTAGCCAAGTCCCCGTGAACCTGTGTGGACCACGATAGTAATAGCATCCTTCTCAAGTCCCAGCACGCGGGCAACCGCCTCGTCATAGACCTCCGATACGTAACCAACCTCGACGAAGTGATTCCCGGAACCCAAGGTGCCTAACTGCGCCTTGCCACGTTCCAGGGCACGGTCTGAAACCAGTTCGGGGTTGGCGCCCGGAATACATCCCTTTTCTTCGATATGTTCCAGGTCTTCCCTGTTGCCAAATCCCTGTGCAACTGCCCATCCAGCGCCGTTTTTAAGCACATTTTTTCTATCCTGTTGCGATAATTTCAAATCCTTGCGATGCGATCCAACGCCCGATGGGATATTAATAAAGAGATTGTTTACCAGTGATTCCAATTTGTTGGCAATATCCGGATAATTCAGCCCTGTCCTGAGTAGTCGTACGCCACAGTTGATATCATATCCGACGCCGCCGGGAGACACGACACCCTCGTCTAAATCAAATGCGGCAACTCCTCCAATGGGAAATCCATATCCCCAGTGGATATCAGGCATTGCCAGTGAATGTCCAATAATTCCCGGAAGGTGCGCAACATTAATCACCTGCTGCAAGCTCTCATCCTTCTGGATCTCAGTCAGCATGTATTCATCGGCATATATAATCCCATCCACGCGCATATTGCCTTCCCGCGGAATACGCCAACGGTAGGCGTCTATTTTTTGAATTTTATATTTATTGTCTCCCATGGAAACTCCTTTCGCTGTTTAAAGATCAAATATGATACGCCCTTGCCACTGGCTATCCTTCCGGACAATTGATAAGTTATGGTAAGTAACCGCCTTCATCTCCGTCTTTATTACATGGATGCCGTCTTTGTATCTCTCACCACGAACAATCGCATCTAATTGAGTATCGGTAATGTTTATAATAGTAAAATCTTTAAACAGGAGACTTCTTACATCATGCAAGTAGAGTAACTCGCTTAACCAATTGACCATGAGTTGCTCTCTATCCACCCCTGAAACGCTTATCCTGTATTCATCCTTGTTCTTTACATTCGACAGGTCTGCAATAATATCGAACATGGCAAATGCCGCATTGGAAAAGAGTTCTTGCAATGATTCGCCAAATACGTCAATTCCGATATCTGCTGTATGGTCAATGAGAATATATTTAGGCATAGGTGTTTCTTTAAATAAAAACTTGTTTCATTGCTGAACAACAATTCAGGCGACCTATTATGGCATGACAAATTCGTGCTCAGGATGTCTGACTGTAAGCACCGGACACGGAGACTTGCGTACAACTTTTTCTGCCACACTGCCCATAATTGCATGAGACAGCCCCGTTCTCCCATGTGTGCCAATCACAATCATATCAATCTTGTAATCCCTGGCCGCCGTGATGATCTCGGTGAACGGGACACCCTGAATGACAATGGCTTCAACCGGTATCTTGCCTTTTGTCTCTTCGCTAACACACTTGAGGAGTCGTGCCCGTAACTTTTCAATGGTTTCTTTATCTACGATATTGACATTATACAGGTCTGGATCATTAATATCGTAAACACGGATATCAAGCACATGCATCAGGTAAAGCTTTGCCTGATATTTTTCGGCAAACTCTATGGCATAGTGGAGCGCCTTTTCAGAATACACAGAGTAATCAACCGGGCAGAGTACGTTTTTTATGTTAATCATACATCTTTCTCCTTAAAATATTTATGAATTAAGCATTTTCGCTGTTTTTTCTCGCATCAAAAAGCCAGGTATTACGATTTGTTCGCTAATACGACATCCAGTGCCTCATCGATTTTTTGAATATACACACACTGAATTTTTTCACGGATTTCTTTTTCGGTTTCCTCATAATCCTCCTTGTTCTTTAAGGGGAGAACGATTGTTTTTACCCCTGCCCTGATAGCCGCAAGCACCTTCTCCTTTATCCCTCCAATGGGTAATACATTTCCCGTCAGGGTAATTTCCCCGGTAAGCGCTACCTCCCTTCGTGCGGGTCTCCTGGTAAGTAAAGAAACGAGCGCCATGCACATAGCGATACCGGCAGAGGGGCCGTCCTTCGGTATAGCCCCGGAGGGGACGTGAATATGGATCTCTGAGTTATCATAGAAATTTTCGTCAATACCCAGTCTTTTCGCATTGCTTCGGATATAGCTCAGGGCGGCAATGGCAGATTCCTGCATAACATCGCCCAGTTGTCCTGTAAGGGTCAACTCTTTTTCGCCTTTCATCTGAGACGCTTCAATAAAGATAATATCTCCACCCGTTTCTGTCCAGGCAAGGCCGGTTACCACTCCAATACGGTCTTCTTCATCAGTAACCTGATAGAAAAACTTTCTTGGTCCGAGGAATTTCTCAATATATTCTGTCGTTATTTCTTTTGTGACCTGTTCGTGAGCAACAATCTCTTTTGCAATCTTCCTGCAAATCGAAGCAATTTCCCGTTCAAGGTTTCTCAGCCCGGCCTCCCGTGTATAATCCAGAATAATTTTGTAAATGGCCTGATCGTGAAACATAACGGGATTATTCTCCAGTCCATTTTCTTTAATCTGCTTGGGAATCAGAAATTGCCTCGCTATTTTTAATTTTTCATCCTCACTGTATCCCGGAAGGTATATAACCTCCATCCTGTCCCTCAAAGCGGTATGAACAGTATCAAGGATATTAGCCGTTGTAATAAACAATACGTTCGAAAGGTCAAATGGCACATCGAGATAATGGTCAACAAAACTGGAGTTTTGTTCCGGATCCAAGACCTCCAGCAGGGCAGAGGCGGGATCTCCCCTGAAATCTATCCCGATTTTATCGATTTCATCAAGCATGAATATGGGATTGCTATAACCTACACGACAAATCTCCTGCATAATACGCCCGGGTAACGCCCCGACATAGGTACGCCGGTGTCCCCGAATTTCCGCCTCATCGCGGATTCCGCCCAGGGAGATGCGGATAAACTTTCGTCCCATGGCACGCGCGATTGATTTTCCCAATGACGTTTTTCCTGTCCCCGGTGGACCGCAAAAACAAAGGATAGGTCCCTTGAGTTTCTCTTTTAATTTATGTACGGCAAGAAATTCGAGGATACGTTCCTTTACCTTCCGGAGGCCATAATGATCCTCATCCAGAATTTTTGCAGCCTGATGGATGTCCAGGGTATCCGCAGTCTTTTTATTCCATGGAATGCTCGTAAGATAATCGAGATAGGTACGGGCAACAGGATATTCAGCCGATACCGGATTAATATTTCTCAACCGTTCCAATTCCTTCATTGCCACTTCTTCAACCTCCTTTGGCATTTTTACTTCTTTAATCTTTTCTTCCAGCTTATTGAGTTCTTCCAGGTATGGGTCTTCCTCGCCCAATTCCTTCTGGATAGCCTTTAACTGCTCCCGCAGGAAGTATTCCCGCTGGGTTTTGGTCATCTCTTTAGCGACTTCTTCATTGATCTTTCCCCGTACCTCTCTCAGTTGCACTTCATTGTTCAGATAATGGAATACGACCCGTAGCCGTTTCTGTGGTTCTATCATTTCTAACAGCTTTTGTTTCTCGTCCACCGATAAATCCAGATAAACAGCAACCAAATCTGACAGCGTTGAAGGATTATTGATCGTATCGATCATTGAAATAATATCCTTCGGAAGCGCCTTTCCCAGCATGGCGCTCAGTTTAAAAAGCGTTTTAACGCTTTGAATGAGCACATCAATAGTTTCTGTTTTTTCTGCAAATTCACGAATTTCCTCTACCTGCGCTTTATAATACGGTTTCGGCTGGAGATACTCTACAATCCTTATGCGCGCCACGCCTTCAATGAGTACCTTTATTGTGTTGGGTGTAGATTCATATACCTCTATAACCTTTGCCGCTGTTCCCACATTATAAAGGTCTGCTGATACCGGTATTTCTACGTCATATCTGAGTGTTACAATGCCAATAAGTTCTTTTTTACTCATTGCCTCTTTTATCGCACGCACCAGTATTTCGTCATCCAGCGATAATGGGCTAATCAGGTGCGGGAAAAAAACTTCCTCCCTAAGCGGGATAATATTGATAATTTCAGGAATAGTACCCTCTTCACGTTTATGAACAGAAAACTTTGCCTTATCCATAGTTTCCAATATATTTCAAGTTATTCTTTATAAACGTTTTTGGCTGCTTTTGCCGCAAAAAGCGACCTTGTTGTTTGTTCAATTAAGTCGGTAATGGTCTTTGTCGCCGGGGTAACAGAACATTTTCCAATTGTTACCTTAAAGTCAATATTTACGTTTTTTTCCTCATCTTTGATACAACACCTTCCGATCTCCGACTCCAGCATGTTCGAGATACTATCGAGTTCTTCCTTCTCGACTTCTGATAATACTATCAAAAATTCATCATCTCCAAAACGGGATACCACATCAATTGGCCTGATATGTCTCTGCACACATTTGGCTACCTCGGTCAGGATGAGATTTCCAAAAAAATATCCATACCGGTTATTAACAGATTCCAGGTGATCGATATCCAGAAGCATACAAGATAAGGGTTTGTTTTGAGTCCGCGCCCGATTAAACTCATTTTGTAAGATAACCAGAGAATATCGCTTGTTGTAGACATTCGTCAGGCTGTCGCGCACGGCATGCTGATTTACGGCATCGTTCAGTTGATGGATTCTTGCATTCAGACTTTGCAAGTCCTTATCGTATTTCCTTTTTTCATCAATGTTCGCCAGGACGCCATTGTAATGGGTAATGTTACCCCAATCGTTTTTAATCGTGTTAAGACAATCAGAGACACAGATGTACGTTCCGTCTTTTTTCTGCAATCGATATTCAATGGTTGCCGCACTTCCACTCTGTAATTTTTCGATTTGTTTTGATACCATTTCTCTGTCTTCCGGGTGTATCTGTTGAAAGAGAAAATTTCTCGTCTTACAGATTTCTTCCGGTTTATAACCCAACAACTTTTCTATTCCATCACTGATAAATATCACAGAACCGTCGAACATGGAAACGTATACGACACCTGGAACAATATTCATAACCTTGTGGAACAGGTTTTTATCAACAATGTTATTGATTTTATCTTCGGCAGGTTGTTTCTGTCCTTTGTCAATTATGAAAAACTGAAACGTACAACAAAGGGCTAAAATGATCAAACCGAAAATAATTCCATGTAACCCGAAAATTTTTACCATGGCACAACTCAGGAACACTGCCATTCCAATCGTGCAGTACTTGTATCTATTGATCCCTGTTTTCAATGTCACTTCTTTTCCTCAGTGGCCTTGTGTAATTCTTCCAAAAGTTTTTTCAGTTCTTCGCCTTCGATCACCTCTTGTTCCATAAGCTGTTTTGCCATTCCCAGCAGGATTTCCTTTTTTTCCGTTAATAACTTTTTTACACGGCCAAACGATTCATCAATAATTCTCTTAACTTCCAGATCAATTTCCCGCGCCGTCTCCTCGCTATACTCCCTGCTTGCAGCAAAGCCGCCCCCTAAAAATAACGGTCTGTCACCCTGCTCGAAGGTTACGACGCCCATCCTTTCGCTCATGCCATACTCCTTAACCATTAATTTGGCAATTTCTGTGGCCTTTTCCAAATCATTCTGAGCGCCGGTAGATATTTCATTAAATATAATCTCCTCTGCCACCCTTCCGCCCAATAATATGGCAAGGCGGTCGAGAAGCTCCGACCTCGTCATCAGATACCGGTCTTCTGTAGGTTTTTGCAGGGTGTAGCCCAGCGCCCCGATACCTCTGGGAATCATGGAAATCTTTCTCACCGGGTCTGCATGAGGCACAGAACATGCCACCAGCGCATGACCCGATTCGTGATGGGCAACAATCTCCTTTTCCTTCTTGTTCATCAGGCGCTTCTTCTTCTCAAGACCGGTCAAGAGGCGGTCAATTGCTTCTTCAAATTCCGACATGCCTACTGCTTTTTTGTTTCTCCGCGCCGCAAGCAAGGCCGCTTCATTCACAAGATTGGCAAGGTCTGCCCCGACAAATCCCGGGGTCATGGCGGCGACTGCATGTAAATCAACTTCCTTTTCCACCTTTACTTCCTTTATATGCACCTTAAGAATTGCCTCGCGCCCGTGCAGGTCAGGACGATCAACGACTACCTGTCGGTCAAATCTCCCCGGTCTCAAAAGAGCCGGGTCTAACATCTCCGGCCGGTTGGTTGCGGCCATAATGATGACACCCTTATTGGAATCAAAACCATCCATTTCTACCAGTAACTGGTTTAGTGTCTGCTCTCGTTCATCGTGGCCTCCCATGGGGCTTACGCCTCTGGCCTTACCAAGGGCGTCAAGTTCATCAATAAAGATAATACAGGGCGCCTTTTGGTCTGCCTGACTAAAGAGGTCCCTCACCCGCGCAGCGCCAACACCAACAAACATCTCGACAAACTCCGACCCGCTCATATTAAAGAACGGCACTCCGGCCTCGCCGGCAACGGCCTTTGCCAGGAGGGTCTTACCAGTTCCCGGCGCCCCGACAAGCAAAACACCCTTGGGTATTTTACCCCCCAGTGCACGAAATTTTTCAGGCGTTTTCAGGAATTCAATAATTTCCTGGAGTTCTTCCTTTGCCTCGTCAATACCGGCAACGTCGTCGAAAGTCACATTCAGATCTTCCTGGACATACATCCGCCCCCTGCTCTTACCAAAGGTCATAATACTGCTTGCAGGACCATATCGTTTAAAAACAAACCGCCAGATTACAAACAGGATTATCAAAGGCATTACCCATGAGAAAAAAAATGTTTTAAACCACGGGCTCTCATATTGTCCTTCATACTTTACGCCCATAGATTCAAGGTCTTTTATCAACTCAGGGTCTTCTACGCGGGCAGTAACAAAGATTGTATTCCTTGTTGTGCCACGTTCTGTCTCCCGAAGTTTTCCACGAACGGTAGAACGGTTAATATGGCATTCTAAAACCATACCGTCCTTCACCAGCCGCTTGAAATCACTATAGGAGACGTTTCTCATTCCCGGATTCATCAAATACATCTGGAGAAGGATAAAGAATCCAAAGGCAATAACAATGTGCCATATAGAAAATTTTTTGGGCATTTTGAACTGTATTTTTTTGAAATTTTCGAGCATGTATACTCCTTAAAATTTTATTTGTACTTTTAACGGTGAAATTTATATACTTTTAACTATCAAAGTTGGTTTCTTCATCACCATCTCACGCAAATAGTAATATTATCATCCAACGCGTCCTCGATAAATATTATATTAGGAAAGTAGATTATTTTATATGTAAAAATGATTTTTTAAAATAGGAACACTTATTATATTAAAAATGCTATCTTATAATAGTTCCATTATAATTTACTCCTTACACAAACCAACCATTTATTCTCTTTCCTGAAATTATTATGATAATTTTTTAATTGACAATCCATATTTTTATTATAATGTAACATGTAATCGTATTTTGCAAGAAATAACGTTATGTTAATTATCGTTATATAAAGGAGCTATCTACAAATATTATGAGTCCTCTTTCAAAAAATTTTGTGCGTGCAAGCCTGATCTATTTCTTCATAGCGGCCGTGCTTGGCATCATTATGATCTCCATGAAAAGCTATCCGGCCCAGCTTCTCTTCACACACGTCCACCTAAACCTTCTGGGATGGATGTCCATGATGATTTACGGAGTTGGATATCATATCCTGCCACGGTTTACAGGAAAACCACTCGCCTACCCTAAAATGGGTGAGGTGCATTTCTATCTGGCAAATACAGGTCTTGTCGGATTGGTGTGTTTTCGTCCATTTCATCCACTCGCAGAAATCTTTGCAGGCGTACAAGTAATTTCTGTGGGGTTGTTTGTATTCAACATCTGGATGAGTCTCATACCGCCAAAACCAGAACACGAATAAAAATTCTAACCATACACCAAATAAGGAGATTTTTCGAGCATGTATACAATAGGAATCGATATTGGTTCTATGTCGACCAATGGAGTTCTGTTAAACGAAAAGAAGGAGATCCTTTCTTCGATAATTATTCCAACCGGCGCCAGCAGTAAAAAGGCGGCGGATAAAACATATCAGCAAATACTCGCAGAACACAAACTTTCAGAAAAAGATATAAATTACATCATCGCCACAGGATACGGACGTATCAAGGTGCCCTTTGCCAATGAGGTGGTAACGGAGATCACCTGTCACGCCAAGGGAGCCAACTATTATTTCCCGAAGGCCAGGACAATTATTGACATCGGCGGTCAGGATAGCAAGGTCATCAAGATCGATGCAAACGGAAACGTACTTGACTTTGTTATGAACGATAAATGCGCCGCAGGCACAGGCAGATTCATTGAGGTTATGGCCAGGACGCTTGAAATAGAACTGGAAGATATGGGCGGGCTTTCACTGAGCGGAAAAGAAAGCGGTATTGCTATCAGCAGTTTATGCACCGTTTTTGCAGAGTCAGAGGTCGTTTCTCTCATTGGCGCAGACCAGAAGACGGCGGATATTAGCCGGGCGCTCCATATTTCTATTGCAAAACGTATTGGGGCACAGGTAAAGAGGATGGGGCTGGAAGAAGAAGTTGTCATGACGGGCGGTGTTGCAAAAAACATTGGCGTTGTCACAGAACTGGAGAGGGCTCTTGGCTGCAAGATCAGGATATCTGACGAACCCCAAATCAACGGGGCGCTTGGCGCTGCGCTTATTGCCCTGGAAAAGGCACAGGTAAATAATAGTATTTCAGTTTCCGGTCCCGTGCATACCACAAATGAACTATCTTCGGTAGAGTTTTCACCAGAAGAGAACAAATTACCTAAAATTGGTTATTTTTGTTCTTACACACCCGTAGAGCTTATCCGCGCTGCAGGATTCCATCCGGTGAGAATCAAAGGGAGCGATAAGGAGTCATGCGCTGCCAATGAAGTACTGTGTGGCAATATCTGTCCCTACATCAAGGCCGTTGTTGACCAGAAAATCAATGGCAACCTGGAAGACTTTAAAGGAATGGTCTTTGTCAACTCGTGCGACGGCATGCGCAGGCTGTATGATGCATGGATCAGAATGGATGAAGGGAAAAAGACCTTTAACTATATCCTGGACATCCCCAAAAATACGGATGATGCGGCAGTTTACTACTATGCAAACCTGCTTAAGAATTTTAAAGAAAAACTAGAATCTTATTTCAAACTCAAAATAAACCAGGACGATATAAATCAGAGCATTTCCTTATATAATGCTACAAGAGAACGTGTCCGTTTATTCTTGCAGAAATACTGGAACGGGTATATTGGCCAATCCGGATATGAGATATTTGCCTTACTGAAGAAGGGTGTTAATCTGCTTCCGGAAAAATTCAATACTTATCTTGGACATCTCATGAAACAAAAAGGGGATGTCTATGATACAAGGGAAATACCCCGTCTATTCGTATGGGGAAGTATTATGGAAAATGAGCAGGTTATGAAGGTTATTGAGGATGCCGGCGCCAAGATTGTTGCCGAAGATCTATGTAATGGAAGCAGATACTTTGATGCACAGATTAGTATAAGCAATGACCCTATTTTATCTATTGCTAAAAGGTATATAAAACGTGCTCCATGCTCCCGTATGGTCAACATACTGGATAGAATCAACAATGTGCTATCCATTATGCAGGAAAAATCAATTCATGGCGCTATTTATCATACCTTGAAATTCTGCGACCATAATCTCTTGGATTACCCTTTGATAAAAAAGACATTTCAGGAAAAAAATATCCCTCTTCTTCATCTGACGTGCGATTATACCGCAAGCAGCGAGGGGCAAATAAAGACAAGGGTAGAAGCATTTCTTGAACAGCTAACGAGCACCGCCAATAAAGGTTAACTTTTTCATATCCCCCTGCCCCGCCTTTTGTGGAATTACCCAAAGGCGGGTTAAGGGTTTTTCCCGAAGCGCTTCCATATCTTGCGCTGAACATGGGTTTAATTTTACACACGGATATTTATAAATATGACTTCAAACCGTAGATTTAAAGAACTTTACAACAAATTAATGCGTCGTTTTTCTCCGTTCATATTCAAAGAGCTTTTGCGCTTTATAAAAATTTCGCATCTTTTTTACTGTAGTGACAAAAGGGATGGACTCGCCTCTTTGAATCTGCAAACCCGACTGGGCGTCAAACACCTGTATAATGTTTTTAATCACCCAAAGCAAACCATTTGGACGACTATGTTTGTTCCCTCCGAAATCCTTTTTGCTATGGGGTTATATCCCTTTTGCCTGGAAATCGGGGCAGCGCTCTTTGCAGGTCTGGGGCAAAGTTCACGAGGACTTTTAGAGGCAGAATCACTTGGAGTAACCACCGATATTTGCTCCTTTCACCGTTCTGCAATCGGACATGTGTTCAGGAACACGTTCCCAAAAAATATCCTTCAGGTAGCAACCACGACATTATGCGATAACAACACCAAGACAATGAAGATATGCGAAACTGTCTCAAAGAAGGAGACGATTGTCATTGATGTTCCTTATGAGGCAGATGAATACTCTGTTGCTTATCTTGCAAAACAACTTGAAGATTTTACCAGGCGATTGGAAGAAATCACAGGGAAAAAGATGCCGCAGGAGTCGTTTGCAAAGGCGATAGATTACTCAAATAAAACACGCGAAAAGATACTCGAAGTCAACGAATTAAGAAAAGACCCCCTTTGTCCTCTCAATGGTAGCAATGCGCTGGGATTTATGTTTCCGGCATACCTTTTAATAGGCTCTCCCCTGGCATTAAGATTTTTCGCAAGCCTTGCTGATGAGCTTCGTGAAAAGATTGCAGCATCCAGGAGAAACAAAATAGCGCCTCCCAAAAATCAGATCAAACTGCTCTGGTTGGAACTGAAACCTTATTTCAATATGGATTTTTTAACAAAACTGGAAAAAGATGGGGTAAAGATTGTTTTCGAAGAAACAAATTATGTTTATTGGGAAAAACTCGACCCCGCAAAACCGTATGAAAGTTTAGCCAAAAAACTCATTACTAGCCACTATAATGGCCCACTAGAGCGCCGGATAGAGATAACTAAAAAACTTGCAAAGGAATATCAGGTGGATGGCGTTGTGGTATTCTCATCATGGGGATGCAGAAGGAACAATGCTGCTGTGCCAACATTAAAACGTGAGCTTAATAAAATGGGTTATCCATTCCTGAGCCTCGATGGAGATTGTGTGGATGACCATAACTACATGCCAGGGCAGTTTGCCACTAGAATAGAGGGATTCCTGGAGATGTTGCGGGGAAGAACAACCACTGCCGTACCAAAGCGTGAAGTATGTGAGGCTGGCGTAACATAGGCTGCACGAACCAGTAAATCCGGCTCATAAGATTTCATTTTACACTTCTGCCAAAAACATCCATTCACCATTCGTCGTCAAACGACTTACCAAGTTATTTTTATACAGAGACAAGGCAGTGCCTTGTCTCTACTACCAACAGAAAAACCACACAAATAAAATGAACATTCTTACACAATTAAATTACTTATTCGGTGGTTTTGGGCAACTCTTGTAGTGGCATACTGCAATAAGCCACTGCAACGACATTGAATTCATTACTTTGTTAAAAATTAAGCGGCACATTTTTTCTTAAGACGTTTGGATTTAATTTTGAAATAGCCATCGGCAAGTTTTTCGTTCTTTGATAAGGCGCTGGTAGAGGCGAATTCGAGTATGGAATTAACCGCCTGTTTGATTTCGTTGAAGGTTGTGGGTTTTGTTTCAAGGATTTTAGCAAGATAGGCATTTTGTTTGATCCAGTAAGTGAGAGTCCATGCAACAAGACAGAGATTCCAGTATCTGTCAATCTTGTTGATATGTCTGACCTGATAGTGGTCAAAGTAAAAGGTATCTTTGAGTTCCCTGAAACAGTGTTCAATACCCCAACGAAGCAGGTAGTTGGTAATAACCATTGTGGCAGAGGAATTGAGTTTGTTGGTAATGAGGATGTGGTAGCACTTGTCGTCATCCTTATTCCACTGGCCTAAAATGACAACAAATCTGATGGGAACATCACAATCTCTCAGCTTTGCCTCGAACGAATAGGTTTTATGTAAAACTTCAGAGCCATCCGTAGTTTTGAGTTTAACGTATTTGATTTTGTTCCAGTAGTGCTTTTTGATGAGGGTAACGAGCTCATCTGGTTTGACTAAACAACGGTTTTTCTTTACGGGATGGTGCATGAAGTTGTAGCATACCACGAGTCGAAGACAACGCCGGAGAAATCAATGCTTTTTGAGGGGAAAGGAAGGGGTCACACCTTGACAGGTTGTCCGAGAATGCACGTTTTCTTGATTTTTCATGTCATAAGTCCTTTAATATCAACACCTAAATTTTTGAATTTTGTATTCTCAGACAGCCTGTCAAGGTGTGACCCCATTTCTCTCCCGATACATTAACGTAAACCGTTTGTTGTTTTGTGAGACATAGGACGTAATACAACGACAGGC
>JAHFOW010000014.1 GCA_023261465.1 Planctomycetota bacterium | reverse complement strand
ATTCGCCTGCGTCATCCGTGAATATGCCTGTTGCATCCACGGGACTCAATATGGGAAGATGATATTTTATACCGGTAATATAGTCTTCCTGCCCATGACCTGGCGCAGTATGCACACAACCCGTTCCATCCGATAAGGTCACATACTCCGCCAGCACAACAGAACCGGTTCTATGCATAAAAGCATGCTGATATTTTATACCTTCTAACGCACGTCCTTGCACATTCCCCAGACATTCATAATTTTTGATACCTAATGTTGACATAACGAAGTCGGCGCGTTTATCAGCAATGATAGTAATTTCCTGCTTTTGTGTCTTTGGATTTATATAACGGACAGCGATATATTCATGATCCGGGTGAACCGCTACAGCAAGATTTGCAGGAAGCGTCCAGGGGGTGGTTGTCCATATCATGACATAAACATCTTTACTATCAGCGCCTTTAAAGAAACGGCCAATATTATCCTGGATTTTGAAATTTACATAAATAGATGGGCTTGTCTCATTATTATATTCAAGCTCTGCCTCGGCAAGGGCCGTCTGGCATTTCATACACCAGTGAATAGGTTTTTTGCTCCGATAGATGTACCCATTCTCCACCAGTTTCCCGAAAACCTCAATAATACCCGCTTCATATTTAGGATCAAAGGTCAGGTATGGATTATCCCAATCACCACTGACGCCCAACGCCTTAAACTGTGTCTTTTGAAGTTTTACAAATTTTTCTGCGTATTTTTTACACCGTTTTCTTATTTCCGGTTTTGTCAGGTTTTTGATTTCTTCTCCAATTTCCTGCATCACACGGTGTTCGATGGGCAGTCCATGACAATCCCAGCCAGGCACATAAGGGGCATCAAATCCCTTCATTGTGTAAAAACGGACGATAAAATCTTTGATTATCTTATTTAAACCGGTGCCGATGTGCAATTCACCGGTCGGATAGGGCGGTCCATCGTGGAGGATATATTTTTCTCTTCCGGAGCGGGCGTTACGCACCTGCTCATAGAGTTTATCTTTTTCCCATTTTTTCTGAATATCAGGTTCTTTCCTGATAAGGTCTGCCTTCATGGGAAATGATGTAGTGGGCAAGTTAAGTGTTTTTTTGTAATCCATTGACATGATAATTTCCTTTTGAGGTATTGATTAAGGATTCAGCAACGATTGTATATCCAGAGAAGATAATCCATCAATCATTAATCTCTTGTCCCGCGATGATTCGCCTGAAATGATATGGATTGAAGATTCAGGAATGCGGAGCGCTCCGGCAAGCAATTCGATGACCGCCTTATTTGCCTTACCCTTTTCCGGCGCCGCAGTAACAGCCAGTTTTAAACGCCCCCCGTATTCTCCAACAATACGATTTCTGCTAGCGCCAGGTTGTGTTTTGATAGATACAATAATACCTGCATTCGTAGTAACCACATCAAGCATATTCGTACGCTATGGAAAATTCTTCAAATTCTCCGGTATATGCTTCACTGTGTACATCAAGCTTTTTAACGAGCGCACCCGGAGGTCCGCTTTTACACCAGGTTACTATCTTATCCACGGCGTCTTTTTCGCCTTCAAAGATGGCTTCTACACCACCATCCATACAATTTTTCACCCATCCCCTAATTCCCAGCATAAGCGCCTTATCCCGCGTAGAAGCCCGAAAACACACACCCTGCACCTTTCCAGAGACATAAACATGCGCCCTTGATTTTGACATGTCTATTCCTTCTTCGCCGTACGGTTCTTTATTTTTTTAGACCATAAACGTGAGCGCTATCTTCTGCCGAAGGTAGATAGCTCAGTCCCATAAAGGTAAAGTTTACAATACCAAATGCGACGAGCAGCCAAATCGACAACATTACGGACGCCTTTGATTTATTAATGCTCATTTTCGGTAAAACAAGCGGCGTGTGCAAGTAAACAAGATATGCAAGCCAGGTAATTAAAGACCAGGTTTCCTTGGGGTCCCATGACCAGTAGTCCCCCCATGCCTTTTTTGCCCATACAGCGCCGGTAATCATACCCAGGGTAAGGAATGGAAAACCAAAGGCAACAATTTTATAGCTCAATTTGTCAAAATTCCGGGGCAATATTTCTTTTCCTTCTGCACCGGCATCACCCTTAGTTTTTTTCGCGAACGGTTTGACTACTAAAAATATAATGCTGGTTACAAATGCAATCCCAAAAGCTGCGTAACCGAGCATGTAGGTAACCACGTGAATTAACATCCAGTTGCTTTTCAAGGCCGGCATAATAGGACGTATGGTATCATCCTGAAGCGTTGCGTAGAATAATATTAACATCGACAAAACAGCTGCCAATGCCCCTACAATCCTGAAATTGTAAACAAATTCAAATACAATATAGATGAAGGCCGTACAACAAGCGTAAAAAACTAGAGATTCATACAAATTAGAAAAAGGCGGGTGTCCTGCTTCTATGGAGCGCGTTGCCACCATCGCCAAATTAAAACAAAATGCCAAAATGAGTAAACCAAGAGATACCCATTTTGTGACGGAAGATCTCCAAATTTCTCTTACTATATAAGCTATAGAAGCAAAAATATATACAATTAATGCAATATTCATTAAACTCATGTTATTCCTCCACCTCTTTCACTTCTTTTTTTTGTTTTTTCCTGAGAAAAGGCTTAATATAAAATATAAATATGACTCCAAAACACAATGTTCCAAAACCTGAGAAAACTACCGGAATACCAGGATCTTTAACAATTTGCAAGCCAGAAAAAGAGCCAGCTTCCGGATCATAACTCGATTGATAAATGGCATACCCTTTATACTTCAGAGGGTCATTCACTTTAATAGCCTTTTCCGCCACGGTCTGACCATTGTCCACTATATGCAGTTTACTAATAAAATGCTTTATCGTATCACCTGTTGGTTCATACACAAGCGCAAGATTATTATCCGGATACCAGGTTGCATACTGGCTGTTAGAAAATAACCAGTCGGTAACTTTTCCGTTTGGTCCTTCCATAGTAACAGAAATCGCGGGAGTTCCCACCTGGTCTGATTTTTTTATCACTTCTTTTTTGAAATCAAAGGACGGAAAATAGCTGGAAACCAATAACTGGAGATCGGTATCTTTAACGGTATACTTTTTCTCCAATTCCCAGGGTACCGTTTCAACAATCTTTTTATCCTTAATAAACACAATCACCTGTTTTCCTTCCGGCGCATGCAAAATCCTCACGGTATTTTTTGCCATAAATGCGCCGGCAATTCCACTACAGGTCAATTTCAACTTTTGATATTTCGCCGGATGCATTTTATCCCAATCAGGAAATTTTTCGAAAACCCATCGGATTTCCGTGCCTTCCGGACCAGCAATTTCTACCTGAACTGCGGGATTATCTGTCGGTTGTTCTTCAAGCGGCCGCCTGTCACCATAATTAAGCGCATATTGTAACATTCTTATCGTGTAATCGGTTCCTTCAATCTTAAAACTTTTATTAAATTCCAGCGAATAATCGTAAAGCTGGCCCGCAATAGCAGCAGTGACCTTAGCCTGACTGATTTCAAGAGAATTCAGAGATTTCTCTAATTCCAACTGTGAAGGAATCCAGCAATATTCAATGCGCAGATTTTGCTTTTTATCCTCATACGCGTTGCGTCCGTATGCCAGGAGCCATCCCTCAGCAACGACTTTCCCTGAATTTGAAAATTTCACAAATATGGCAGGATTCTCCACTTTGTCTGATGTATTGACAGGTTCTTGTTTTAATTCAGCATCCGGGACATAGTCTGTAATAGTCACCTTATAATCCGAACCAGGAACCCGATACCGCTTTCCGGGCTTGGCCTCAAGTACCTTTTGGCGATCCTTACTTTTTACATACGAGACCAACTGGAATTTCGGCTCGTTTTTTTCCAATATAAAATCATCTAAAGCAATCTCAAAAGGCAAGTCCTTTTTTATGTAATCAACTTTACCCTGACTCGTAAGCCTTTGTGTAAGAAAGTAATTAACAGATTTACCTTTATATACATTCACGCCACCCTTTACGCCAAGTTGTAGTTTTATAACGCCGCCAACAAGGATCAAAATAATGCTCAAGTGGGTAAGGATAAACCCTGCCTGCAGGATCGTATTTCTCCACCGTTTAATGGTACAACAAATAAGGTTTGCACAGAGCAACACTAGTAGAAATGAAAACCAGTAAGAATGGAAGACATTATTTAACTGCGTTACCTTGAAAAAGGTTGCCAATCCATACCCATATCGCGCTGTGTATTCATCAATGGTTTTTTCCTGCACAATTACCGTACCCAGAATGCAAGCAACCACCATTACCAGAATAATCACAACCGCCAGTTTGACAGAACAAAAAAATTGCCAAACTTTGTTAGAATCATCACTTCCGTACCGTTCCTTTTCGCCCTGATTCATTTGCTTCTTATCTTTTATTTCTGAAACCACACCAGATTGATCTTGCTGTACATTTTTCATAGTATCAAAACATATAACGAATAAAAATAATCAATAAATAAATGACTCTCTTAATAAAAAATTCACTACGTTGATCCAACTCTTAGAGTCCGCGAAGTGATGTATCTTTTTAGATAGGGTTGTTCTGAAATTTGGTTTGCGCATTTTGGATGCGCAGGTTAGGAGTATCTTCTTGTAATTTTCAAGTAAATACAAATTCTCAACCAACAAGGCTGCCAAACGTTCACCGTTCACCGGATTAAGTTAAACAATTCACATCCGGTATTCGCATACAAAACAGATAGGTGACTACCTGGACAACCCTTAATTTTCACAAACAACTTATTTTTCTTCACTCTCTTCAGTTACAACAGGCGCCGTTTCTTCTGATTGTTCCTCAGAAGGAGAAGATTCGCCAGCCCCCGGTTCAGATTTTACCTCTGTTGCCGACACTTCTTTAGGCGGCAGCGAAGTCACCTTCGTTAACATTAAAAATTCAACCCTTCGATTCTGCTTCTTACCGGCAGAGGTCGTATTGGGCGCTATAGGGCGATTGGGCCCAAAGCCGGCAACATAAATCCTGCCTTCTGCAACACTTTCCTTCTTTGTTAAGAAGTGAAACACACTCAACGACCGCGCAGCAGACAGGTGGTGGTTTGATTCCCACAGGTGCTTTGTCTTCATGATAGGGTCAGTATCCGTGTGACCATCGATTCGTATTGCAATTGCAGGGTTTTCTCCGAGGAACTTCGCAACCTTGGTGAGCGCTACTTCCCCATTCGGCTTTATGGTAGCCATTCCTGAATCAAACAATACTTTTTCCGGGAAAAGAAGCACCGGTCCTTCAACGGTATCCCTGACGGTAACACCCTCACCAATTGACTTCGCAAGCTTTCTGAGCTTGTTCATCTCTTCTTCGTTTGACTTAAGTTTGTCCGACAGAGAAGAAAGCTGTCCCCTAAGCTGGGAAAGTTCTTCAGATTGGTCTCGTATCGTAATTGCCTGTCTTCTGTTTAAATCTCTGAGTTCTTTTAATTCAGCACACCCCGAAGTTCCCAAAAACGCTATCAAAAGGAAAAGCTTTGCATATTTACTAAATTTAGACATGTTTTTCCCTCCATCGGATGAGGCAAAGTATAAGGATAATATTTATGTAACAACCAAAAATTTACAATTAAAGCGTAAATATAACATCCATTACATAGGTTTTCAAGCTTTTTCCCACGAATTTTACCTCAACTTTTGTAAACCTTGTCCGGTTCGAATACCTTCTTCTCTGTTATCTGAATACTGTCTGTCCTGGGAATATATTCCCGGTAATAGCAGGTCTTGTAGCCTGCATGGCAGGCAGCTACATGTTGTTCAACCATAAAAACCAGCGAATTCCCCTCACAATCGAAAAACACCCTCTTTACCATCTGTATATGTCCGGAAGTTTCTCCCTTAATCATTAATCGGTTCTGCGAACGGCGAAACACATGTATCTTACCTGTTTCAATTGTTTTTATTACCGCGTCTTTATTCATATAACATAACGTAAGAACCTTTCCATCGCCCGCATCCGCAATCACTGATGGAATAAGCCCCTTTTCGTCAAAACGTATTTTTTCCAATAGCTGCATATAATCTCCTCTTAACGAATCTTTTAAATCAAACATTATTGTTTCGTATTTCGATATTCGAATTTAAGATTTATTTTACGATCAAAGATCTGCCATTTTTGATTTCGCCCCATACTTTACAATTTTCTCATACAAACGCCGTGCTGCCTCTTCCGGCGCGTCGGCGTACATAATACTTGAAATAACAGCAATGCCATCCGCACGAGCTTTTAAAACAGAGTCAACATTTTTTCTATGAATTCCCCCGAGTGCAATTACGGGGAGATTCAACTCTTTTTTTAATTTTTGAATCTCCGCTGGCCCAGTTGGCTCAAGAATCCCTGATTTTGAAGGCGTATCAAAGACGGGGCCAAAAGTAATATAATCTGCCCCATGAAGCTGGGCTTGTAATGCCTCCTGACGATTATGGGCAGAGATACCCATAAGTTTTTCGTGACCGATAAGTCTTCTCGCAATATCAGGGGGAATGGATTGCCAGCCCAGATGCACGCCATCTGCATCTACCGCAAGCGCCACGTCAACCCTGTCATTGACAATCAAATTAGCATGAAAATCAAATGTTATCTTCCTCGCCTTATATGCAAGGAAATACAACTCTTTTGTGGAAAGTCCCTTTTCCCGCAACTGTACAGTCTTCACTCCTCCTTCCAAGGCAAGCCTTATTGTATCAAAAAAAGAGTGTTTACAAAGATTTCTGTCAGTAATGAGCATGAAAAAAAGATTCTGGAGCGCCTGCTTATTCATCAGAAAGTATGAACTTTAAATCTACCGCCCGTTATCTTCAGGCATGTGTAAATAATCATGAATGGTGGATGCGCTTCATTTACCCGCATTAATCCATTGTCATACATGCAATGTTGGGATTAATTTTTTGTCAATCAGATGGACATGCCGTTTCAACATGGGGTCTATTACACCGCATATAAACTCTTCCACCTGCTGGGGCGCCCTGCCGACTAATTTGCCCGGATCGGAAATTTCTTTGAGTTTCGATTTAATGCGGGCGAATGAAGGGTCTTGTGCAATGAGCTCCAAAAGATTATTCTTTCCGCCCTCTTCTTTTATCCTGCTGGTGACATCCATCGTATGTCTGCGGATTTTTTCATGGAGTTCCTGGCGGTCACCGCCGGCATTTACGGCCGCCATAAGAATGTTCTCCGTTATCATAAACGGTAATTCATCTGCAAGGTTGCGGCCGATAACCATGGGGTAGACGCTTAATCCGGAGACAACATTCAATACTATATTTAATATACTGTCTACTGCCAGGAATGTCTCTGGAATTGCAATCCTCTTGTTGGCGGAATCGTCCAGCGTCCTTTCAAACCACTGAGCGGCTGCGGTAAATGCGGGATTCAAACAATTACACAACACGTAACGTGCAATAGCCGCTATACGTTCGCACCGCATGGGATTCCGTTTATATGCCATTGCGGATGAACCAACTTGCTCCTCTTCAAAAGGTTCTTCTACTTCTTTTAAGTGCTGGAGCAACCGCATATCATTGGAAAATTTATGGGCCGATTGCGCAATGCCTGCCAGAGAAAACACAATCTGGCTGTCAATCTTGCGTGAATACGTTTGCCCCGTCACGGGATAACACCGGTCAAATCCCATTTTCTTTGCAACCAGCACATCGAGTTTTTTTACCTTCTCGTGATCATTCTGAAAGAGGGCCATAAAGCTCGCCTGTGTACCCGTTGTCCCTTTCACGCCATGAAACCGCAATCCCTGAAAGCGTCCTTCTGTTTCTTCAACATCAAAAACAAAATCCTGCAACCACAAACACATCCGCTTCCCCAATGTTGTTGGCTGCGCCGGTTGAAAATGGGTAAAACTCAGGGTTGCAAGGTCTTTATATTTCAGTGCCTGATGGGAAAGTACACTGACAATATTAACCAATTTTGCAAGGATAATCCGTAACCCTTCCTTCATCTGGATGAGTTCGGTATTGTCCTGCACGTAAGCGCTCGTCGCGCCGAGATGGATAATCGGTTTAGCCTTTGGACACTGCTCGCCATAGGCATGGATATGTGACATCACATCGTGTCTGAGTTTTTTCTCATACTCTCGTGCCACATCAAAATTAATCGTCTCCTGAAAACGGCGCATTTCCTCAATCTGATCCTGGGTAATTGCTTTCAACCCAAGCTCCATTTCCGCCTCTGCAAGGGCAACCCAGAGTTTTCTCCAGGCGCTAAATTTGTATTGATCGGAAAAAATAAAGCACATCTCCTTGCTGGCGTACCGCTCGGAAAATGGGGATTGATATTTTTCCCTGGATACCTTGAATAAAGTTTGTTGTTGATTGTTGGTTTGTGTCATAGTTGTATTTTTAAACTTTTTGTAAATTCTTTAAAAACCCACTTCCCATATTATTCTCATAACTCTCAAAAATCCTTTTACACTTTGTGTAAATCAAACAAAAATCAAGGATGCATGTCAAGGGAAAACGTATGTTAAAGGCTAAAGAGGAATCTGAAGTTGTATCTTTCCCGCTCAGTGTATTTGAAACTGCTGATACAAAGGAGGATTGAGAAGACTGGATATTATTACAGCATCCTGATTTTATAAAAAAGATGGCGTTGAAACAAAAAAGGCGTTGATCTCGAAAACTCAACGCCTTTTTAATATCTGAACTTTGTGTAAAAAAAATACAAATGACCTTTATCTGCTTCTTTCTGCAAAAACCTTTGGTTCATTTAAAGTTAATGTTTGTGTCCACACGGCGCTGCGCCGGGTTTTTCCTTCTCCTCAGGAATTTCAGCAATAACGGCATTGGTTGTCAACAATAATGACGCAATGCTTGCGCCATTTTGTAACGCCACCTTTACCACCTTTGCAGCGTCAACAATACCAGCCTCAACCATGTCGGTAAATTTAGCGCCATAAGCATCGTAACCAAAATTGCCCGTGCCTTCCTTTACCTTCTGCATGATGACAGCGCCTTCCAATCCGGCATTATCGGCAATCTGCTGAATGGGCTTTTCAGTGGCCATTCTGACGATATCCACCCCGGTTTTTTCATCACCTCTGGTAGTCACCGCATCCAATACCTTTGATGCCCTAATCAGTGCAACACCACCACCTGGCAGTATACCTTCTTCCACCGCAGCCCTGGTTGCATGAACGGCATCCTCAACACGGGACTTTCTTTCCTTCATTTCAGCCTCCGTTGCTGCGCCGACGTTGATGCGCGCAATTCCACCAGAGAGTTTTGCCAGCCGTTCCTGTAACTTTTCACGATCGTAATCCGAAGTAGTTAAGCTCATCTCTGTCTTGATCTGCGCTATTCTTCCCTGTATTTCCTTTTTATCGCCGGCTCCCTGGATAATAGTCGTTGTATCCTTATTGACAACCACCTTCCTGGCAGTACCCAGGTCGGTTAATTGCACCTGCGCAAGTTGTATTCCTAAATCTTCAAACAGTGCCTTAGCGCCTGTGAGCGCCGCAATATCGCCCAACATCGCCTTCATTCTTTCACCAAATCCGGGAGCTTTGATAGCGGCGCATTGCAAGGTGCCACGGAGCTTGTTTACAACAAGTGTGCTGAGCGCCTCACCCTCAACATCCTCTGCAAGAATAAGCAATGCCTTCCCTGATTTGGCTATTTTCTCCAATAAAGGCACAAGATCTTTAATGGCAGATACCTTTTTTTCATGGACTAAAATATAAGGGTTTTCGAACACAACCTCCATTGTTTCGGCAGAGGTAATAAAATAAGGGGACAGATACCCCCTATCGAACTGCATACCCTCTACCAAATCAACGGTAGTTTTCAAACTCTTCCCTTCCTCAACCGTAATAACGCCATCCTTGCCCACCTTTTCCATGGCATCTGCTATCTGGTTGCCAATCTCCTCGTCATTGTTTGCAGCAATCGTGGCAATCTGGGCAATTTCCTTCTTCCCGGATATTTTAATACTCATACGGCTAAGCTCTTTTGTCAGCGCATCTACGGCCTTATCAATACCGTGCTTAATATCCACAGGGTTGGCTCCGGCTGTGATATTCTTAAGCCCTTCCTCAAATATTGCTTCTGCAAGGAGTGTCGCCGTTGAGGTGCCGTCACCCACAATATCGTTTGTTTTGGAAGCAACCTCCCTGACCATCTTAGCTCCCATATCTTCATAAGGGTCTTCAAGCTCTATCTCTTTAGCAACCGTAACACCATCATTAATTACCACTGGAGCGCCAAAGCTTTTTTCGATAACAACATTTCGCCCCTTTGGTCCTAACGTCACTTTTACAGCCCGGGCCAATTTCTTAATGCCTTTCCTCATTGCCTCACTGGCATCATACCCATAGATAATCTTTTTCGCAGCCATTACAACCTCCTAAAATATTATTCAATTACAGCAAGAATATCCTCTTCAGACATCAAGAGATATTCCTCGCCGTCGATCTTTACCTCTGTCCCGCCATACGAAGCAAATATTACCCTGTTTCCCTTTTTCACCTGGAACTTTGCCCGTTCCCCGTTCTTTAATAACTTGCCGTCACCCAAAGCAAAAATCTTGCCCTCCTTTGGCTTTTCCTTCGCTGAATCAGGTAACACAATACCACCCGGACTCTTCGCTTCTGCTTCAACCCTCTTTATTAGTATCTTCTCACCTATTGGTTTTACATTCATGATCTGAACTACTCCTTTCTTTACAAAACGAGATGAAAAACGCCTATCTGCACGCTATCTTCTTACACAATTTATTTCCAATAGTACTTGGCAATAACCTGTTCAACAGAATCTTGCAATATATTCACATTAATGGGTTTCGGGATAAGAGTATACGCATTTGCGCTAATGAGGTCGATTTGTAGTTCCTTGGTTATTTCACCTGAAATAAAAATACCTGGGATCGGGATACTAATCTCATTCCTGATAATTTTAAACGTCTCAAGACCGCTGTAATCCGGCAAATGCACATCCAGAATCATGAGATGTACCTCTACACACCGTGCTATTTTCACGGCCTCACGACCACAACTGGCAAGGTGCGTGGTATACCCTTTTGTCTCAAATACATCCCTTAAACTATCACGACAGGCGTCATCGTCATCTGTTATGAGAAGCGAATAACGACCTGCGCGTGGATCAAATAATGCCATCATAATTCTAATCCTTAAAAAACAGACTTTATATAAAAAAAATAACAGAGCAAACAATATACCAAGAAAATCCCCAACTCTTTCAAAAACAAATATTTTCAAAATATCCCTTAAAATATTTGTGTGATTACTATTTCACGAAAAGTTGTATTGATAATAAAATCAACCACTTAGATACAAATTAACATTATTTTACCTATTTCTTTTTTCACATTAATACATGAATAATTACAGACTTCCTTATTTACATGAATTATAATTATACCTACTTTTCGCCGCCATAATGGCAGGCTTGGTCTTGTTTCAGATACGTCCTTGAATAATAATGGACAGAGTATTATAATTTTCTGATATTTTGATTTTTCTCCGCTTTCTCTTTGACAAATTATACTGATTTCCGAAAAGAATATCTGGCAAGAGTAAGCGTTAAAAATGCCATTGCAAAGGCTCCGCCTGAAGCAATCTCCTGCGAGAAAAATTGTTTCGCTCCGCTCGCAATGAAAAGCGGATTGAACTTTTACTTACCAGTTATTATAATTTAGAGTGACGTTTTCAGGCATGCTCAAAAAAATATCTTCAATACTTGACTTAATTAAATTCCCGCACACCATCTTTTCATTCCCTTTTGCGGTCATAAGCGCATTTCTTGCAGCCGGTGGTATGCCAGGAATAGCACAATTGCTGTTAATCCTTGGCGCTCTGGTAACGGCCCGCAGCGCTGCCATGTCCTTTAACCGGCTGGTAGATACTGCTTACGATATCCATAACCCCCGCACAGCTTATCGTGTCACGCTGATTGAAAAAATTGGCAGAAAGAATGTCGTATTATTTACTTTTATATGCGTTGCGCTCTTTGTTGTCTGCGCATGGTTGCTCAATCGGCTTGCGTTCTATCTGTCTCCATTGGTAATCATTATTATCTTTGGCTATTCATACACAAAGCGGTTTACCCATTTCTCTCATTTTGTCCTGGGAACCGCGTTGGCGCTCTCACCCATTGGTGCATGGGTTGGCATCCAGGGTTCATTTACCATTACACCCTTTTTGCTGGCCCTTGCTGTTGTGTTGTGGACGGCGGGTTTTGATATTATTTATGCGTGTCAGGACCTGGAACACGATATGAGGCTTAGTTTGTATTCCATCCCTAAAAAACTGGGCATTCAAGGCGCTTTAATAGTTTCCGGCGTACTGCACCTGCTTATGGTTCTGGTACTCGCACTTTTACCCCATTATACGGATTTGAGTATTATTTATTTCTCTGGGATATTCATTGTGGCAGGATTGCTCTTTTATGAGCATTCCCTCGTAAAACCAAGAGACCTTTCCAAAATCAACACCGCATTTTTTACTATAAACGGGATTATCAGCATAGGATTTATGGTAGTAACCATAATAGACATATTTGTAAAATAACGGAAAGGTGTACTTCAATCCCAAATCCAAAGTTGCATTATTTCCTGCCAAACAACCACATGATGAAAGATAGAATAATACTCACAATAATGCACGTGGTAATGGGGAAATAAAAGCTGAAGTTTTTCTTTTCGACGGCAATATCGCCGGGGAGCCTTCCCAGAAAAGGGATCTTGCTGCCCAACATAAATAATCCACCCACAATTACCAGGACAATACCAAAGATTATTAAAATCTTACCAAAAGAACCAAATTCGCCCATCGAATACGCCTTTCAAGTTTGTAGTCCAACTTCAGTCGCTTCCAGAAAACCCATATTAATAAAACAAAATCCTATACAATTAAATTACGACTTCAATAATTTTATTTATTATAGCACAGATATCTTGTGGTCGGCAATAAGCGGTTTAATCTGCTTAAACCGCTTGATCTGTGCAAACAGTTATAGGGATAAACTACCCGCGCTACGATTTGTATTGAAATTCCTACAATGTTAAATAAATCATTTCCTGCCATATTGGCACTTAACATGTAAGTATTCAGGAATGGATACTGTCATAGTGACATATTCGGGATTTACCCAAATACTTTCTATTAATAATTTTGTTATAATATTTTCTATTTCATTGAGAATTAAAGGCTTAAATTTATAGGAACCACCCATGATCTCATGATATAAAAGAACACATCGGCATCAAGTTTGCTCATCAGATTTCTTTAATTAGCATTTCTATCAAAGCAAAGAAATATTTTGGAGGAAACTTAGATATGTCAGCAAAAAAGATTATTTATGATCATGACGCACTGGAAACTATTAAACAGGGCGTCAAACAATTGGCAGATGCGGTAAAGATTACACTGGGGCCACGGGGACGCAACGTCGTCATCCAGAAAAGCTTTGGTTCTCCGCTTATCACCAAGGACGGCGTCACTGTTGCCAAAGAAATAGACCTTGAAGACCATATGCAAAATATCGGCGCACAAATGGTAAAAACCGTGGCGTCAAAAACCAGTGATGTTGCAGGCGATGGTACGACAACGGCCACAGTACTCGCCGAGGCCATATTTGTTGAGGGCTTGAAGAATGTAACTGCAGGCGCTAATGCAATGGCATTAAAACGCGGTATCGATAAAGCAGTAGAAACGGTCGTAAAAAAACTCAAAGAAATGTCCATTCCTGTTAAAGGACGTAAAGAGATTGAACAGGTAGCCACGGTTGCATCAAACTACGATACCGAGGTGGGAAAAATTATTGCAGATGCGATGGAAAAGGTTGGTAAAGATGGTGTTATAACGGTCGAAGAGGGAAAGAGCCTGCAAACTGACGCAAAATGGATAGAAGGTTTGCAGTTCGATAAGGGATATTTATCACCCTATTTTATTACGAACCCCAATACCATGCAATGCGTTCTCGACGATCCCTATATTCTAATTCATGAGAAAAAAATCACTGCCGCTAAGGGGTTAATACCCATCCTGGAAAAGGTTTCCCAAACGGGCAAACCTCTCTTAATTATCGCCGAAGAAATTGAAGGCGAGGCGTTGACCCTTCTCGTTGTAAACAAACTCCGCGGTGCTTTAAAATGCGCAGCCGTCAAAGCGCCCGGATTCGGAGATAAACGAAAGGCCATGCTGGAGGATATTGCAATCCTTACCGGCGGACAGGCAGTTTTTGAAGACCTCGGCATTAACCTGGAAGCCATGCAAGTAAAGGACCTGGGACGTGCAAAGAAGATAGAAATTGATAAGGAAAATACCATCCTTATTGAAGGCGCCGGGGATAGTAAAAAGATTAAGGGGCGCATTGAGCAAATAAAGAAGGAAATTTCTATCACCACATCAGATTATGATCGTGAAAAACTCCAGGAGAGACTGGCTAAACTGGCCGGCGGTGTAGCGCAGGTTAACGTGGGCGCGGCAACCGAGAGTGAAATGAAGGAAAAGAAGGCGCGTGTAGAAGACGCCCTTCATGCCACCCGGGCAGCCGTTGAAGAAGGCATCCTCCCCGGTGGCGGCGTTGCGCTCTTAAGGGCGCTTCCAGCTCTTGACTCATTAAAACTTACCGGTGATGAAGCCGTGGGTGTGGACATTGTCAAAAGGGCATTAAGGGCGCCTTTACGACAGATTGCTGCGAACGCCGGTGTAAACGCTTCGATTGTTGTCCAAAAAGTAGAATCATCAAAAAACAGTGAAGGTTACGACGCAAGCGCGGACAGGTATTGCGACATGGTTGCTGAAGGAATCATCGACCCAACAAAGGTGGTCAGAACAGCCTTACAAAATGCGGCAAGCATATCGACGTTACTCCTTACAACCGATGCGATTGTAGGCAAGATACCAGAAAAGAAGAAGACACCTCCCATGCCGCCCGGCGGTGGTTACGGTGGATATGGCGATATGTACTAATCGCAGTGGTAAACAATCGGGTTTATACCATTTAAGTTGCTTTATTTATTTCGTTGCAAAAGACCCCGCTTTCACTGCGGGGTCTTTTATTCCGGCTTATTCCCAAACAGATGTTTTTTATCATCCATAGCTGCCGGGAAAACGGCAACTGCAATACAAAGCCCTTGCGCTCAAAAATAAAAATTGCTATAGTAATTCCGTTTTGTACAATATAATAAAAAGGTTTGTCCCGCTTGCCATTGCGAGATGAGCGAAGCAATCTTTTCTCCATTCATAACAATTACTAGTGTTTGCCTCGTCTTGCCCGCAAATTCGGCTTTTGGTAGAGCCTGCGCAAGAACATTTTATACTTACTCTTTAGTAAGGCATTTTTTCGGGAAATCAGCACAAAGAATATTTGAGGGGGTTCCTTTTCAAATGTCAATCAATAGTATTCATTACAAAATAAATTATAAAACCGATGCGAAACAGAATAAACCAGAAAACATATTTAAAGAGTTTTTTCTCTTTGACAAAAATATCCCAACAAACTCATCGACGCCGTGGCAACCTCTTACCGATGTTTATGAAACTCCCGATGAAATCGTCGTAAAAATGTCTCTCTCCGGAACAAGGGCTGAAGATATCAGGGTCGTCTTTTCTGATGGAACGCTTACTATTACTGGTTTCCGATCAGATACATCGTCCCACGAAAAAATCTGTTTCTATCAGGTAGAAATTCCTTATGGACATTTTGAACGAAGCATTTATATCCCAAAACCTATTGATACTGACAATATTCAGGCCACATATAAGGACGGTTTTCTCGATGTCGTTTTACCCAAGACACAGCAGCAAACATCCAAAACATTTTCTATAAAGATTAATTTTCACCAATAAAAAAATCATATTAATTTTTTTGTCAAGAATGACCCCCTATGAAAGACAAGGAAAACCAGGAAGAATTACCAGACAAAGAGCCGGTGCCCGTGCTCCCGGAAGCAGGCGATCCTGATAAATCAAAGAGGATTAAAATCCCCGGAGAACTGCCCATCCTGCCAGTCAAGGACACGGTAGTTTTCCCCAGCATGGTAGCGGCTTTAAGTGTTTATACCGAACGAGATATTAAACTCCTGAACCATGTCCTTGCTGGTAACCGATTCCTTGCGCTTGTTGCACAAAAAGAAAAGGACATGAAGGTTGTAAAACAATCAGATCTCTATGAGTATGCCACTGCCGCTGTCGTGCTTCAGATGTTACGTATGCCTGATAATTCCGCCAAAATGCTCGTGCAGGGAATAAGCAGAATCAAGATCGACGAATATACACAAACAGAGCCTTATTTTTCGGCAAAAATCTCCGTACGCGATGACATCATCGAAAATGACCGTGAAACAGAGGCGCTGGCAAGAAATGCCGCCGACCAGTTTGTCCGCATGATCTCCCTGGCACCTTCTCTTCCGGAAGAATTAAAGATAGCCATTGTCAACATTGACAGCCCAAGCCGTCTGGCTGACATGATCGCCTCCCATCTTAATATCAGTGTAGCTGAAAAACAACAGGTACTTGAGTCTATCAATGTAAAGGCGCGATTACAGAAGGTAACCGCCCTGATTACTGGTGAAATGGAAGTACTGGAGATGGCTACCAAGATACAGTCCCAGGTAAAAAACGAGATGGAAAAAGGTCAAAGGGAATACTACCTGCGGCAGCAACTGAAGGCAATACAGGATGAGTTAGGCGAGGGAGACGAACGCTCTATGGAGATGAAGGAACTCACCAAGAAAATCGAAGATGCAAAAATGCCACCAGAAGCCAAAAAAGAGGCAGAGCGAGAATTGAGCCGGCTCTCTAAAATGCCATCAGCATCCGCAGAATATACTGTTTCCCGGACGTATCTCGATCTGCTGGTTGCCCTTCCATGGTCGGTCACCACCACGGACAGGCTGGACATTCCAGCAGCTCGTAAGATATTGGACGAAGATCACTACGACCTCGAAAAGGTCAAAGAGAGGATTTTGGAATACCTTGCCGTCCGTAAATTAAAACAGGACATGAAAGGCCCTATCCTGTGCTTTGTTGGCCCGCCAGGCACAGGAAAGACATCCGTAGGTATGTCAATTGCCCGTGCTATCGGCCGAAAATTTGTCCGCATGTCACTCGGTGGCGTGCGTGACGAGGCAGAAATCAGAGGTCATCGTCGTACCTATATCGGCGCTCTGCCAGGCCGGATTATACAGGGTTTGCGAAAGGCTGGATCAAATAACCCTGTATTCATGCTTGATGAAATCGATAAACTGGGCGCCGATTTCAGGGGTGACCCTTCCGCAGCGCTTTTAGAAGTTCTTGATCCAGAACAAAACCACTCATTCGAAGACCATTATCTGGACATACCATTTGATCTGCGAAATGTAATGTTTATTACGACAGCAAACCTATTAGACACCGTTCCACCAGCGCTGAGAGACCGGATGGAAGTCCTGGAACTCCCCGGATACACGGCAGAAGAAAAGATATTTATCGCAAAGCAGTTTACCATACCAAAACAACTCAAAGAACACGGCCTTACCCATGAACAGGTGACTCTTGACGATGATGTTATCAAGTTAATCATCACCGATTACACCCGCGAGGCAGGAATTCGGAATCTGGAACGTGAAATCGCAACCATTTTCAGAAAGGTTGCTAAAGATGTTGCCTCTGGTGAAAAACAGTCTGTCCACGTAGCGGCAGACCAGTTACACCATTATCTGGGGCCAATTAAATTTTTTTCAGAGGTTGCAGAACGGACTACAGAGGCGGGCGTGGCCACTGGCCTTGCCTGGACACAGGCTGGCGGCGACATCCTCTTTATCGAAGCCACCAGCATGCCCGGCACAGGAAAACTTATGCTCACGGGGCAGCTCGGCGACGTCATGAAGGAATCTGCCCAAGCGGCAATGAGCTACATTCGGACGAAACTAAACAAACTGGAGATCACCTTCAAGGACTTCAATAAATACGACTTCCATATCCACATACCCGCGGGCGCCATTCCCAAGGACGGCCCGTCTGCCGGAGTTACTATGGCCATGTCACTTATCTCATTACTAAAAAACAAACCTATTCTCTCAAATGTTGCCATGACTGGCGAGATCACCCTCCGTGGACGTGTACTCCCCGTTGGCGGTATCAAAGAAAAGGTTTTGGCTGCAAAACGGGCAGGAATTACCACCATTCTTTTGCCCAGGAGGAACGAAAAAGACCTCGTAGAAGTCCCTGAAAACGCAAAAAAGGACATAAATTTTGTATTCATAGAAAAGGTAGACGAAATGTTACCTGTCGTTTTTGGCAGCAAAGAACCTGAGAAGAAGAAAAAGAAGGGGATTTTTTCATAAAATAGTTGACACTTTTCATCATGGCTTTTCTGCAACACTGGATTCGTTTTTCTGTAGTAGATCGGATGTCCCCCAAAAAAACTTATGGTTGTGGTATTTGATTGTATCGCATTACTCCATGAATCCGGACTTCTTCCATACACAAACCTGACAATTCAATGATATAATGAAGCACAAAGAGATTTTCAAAACAGAATTACGACAAGGAGAGTAGAAACCAGGATAAAAAGAGGAAAATCAATATCTTTCATATTTCATAATAATTCAGTTTTTTTGAAGATATTCAGGAGGCTATAATGGCGGCAAGAATAAACCTTTTCACCTTAGGTGGTATTACTGCGCTTGTATACGTCAGTTTTACATTGTTTCTTTATGTCTACCTGTGGACACGCTGGAGTGTTCTCAAAAGCAACGACTCCGGCCAAATACTCACCATTATCTATCAAAATAGCGGTGAATGGAAGGCTATGTGGTGGGGCATTACGATCATCCCCTACGCCTTAATTCCTACGTTTCTGGCAGTATTGAGGTCTCTCTGGAAGGGCGAAATGACAATATCCTCAATGGCCTTTACGGCGGGAATGATTGCCCTTATCCTGGGAATTATTGGCCCTCTGAGGAGCGCCACCGTAACTGGATCACTGGCCAATATTCATGCATTTGGAAATAAGGCGCAGAAAGCTGCAGCACAGGTGATGTATACCTGTGGTGAATCTTACGGCAGGGGGCTTTTCTGCCTTTTTGGTGCTACCTGACTGCTTGGCTGGGTGGGCCTGTCAGGCCTGGCAATAGTGAGAACAACGGTATTTCCCCATTGGTTTGGCTGTTTAGGTATTGCCGTTGCCTTGTTTTATCTTGTAGGCCTTCTTGGGAAATTTCTCTGGAATCCCCTTGTGACGTTTCAGGTCGTTGCATTTTTTCTCTTTTTGTTGTTTGTTATAGTCACCGGATTGCGGTTATTTAAAATACCATACTCTTGAGAAAATCGGCATCTCCTTCTCTGAATTAACGATGCTACTTATCAGTTCGCTTGCGCTACACCCACAGGTTTGCTCGACCCTTTATTGAATAAAGAATCGGATAAAGTGTCCCTGGACTAATATCATATCCATGTTTCTTTAGTTCTTCGATAAACCAGAGTCCATAAATGGGCTCCTTGGATGTATTAGGAAATAATGGACTTTAGTTGCGGCTTTGCTGCGCCAGATAGTGTAATATTTTTATTGAATTATAATATTTAAAGTTATATAGCAATTTAGATATTTATTAAATACTATTATTCTAATATTCACTCATGCCTAAAATACAAAAGAAAGACATAGAAAAAAAGATATACGAATATCATGCGGAGATGTGTAAGGTCTTTTCACATCCTACAAGGCTGGAAATTATCAACACCCTCCGTGAGGCTGAAATGAACGTGACCGAACTTTCTGGCAGGATTGGTATCGATATGGGCAATCTCTCTCAGCATCTGGGTATGATGCGCGACCGCCGTATTCTCACCACCAGAAAAGAAGGAAATATTGTTTATTACAGGTTAGCAAATCCTAAGATGCTAAACGCCTTTGATATACTAAAAGAGATTCTCATAGAACAGATCAGAAAGGATGGAATCCTTGTCGACTCATTGGAAGGATAGATTACAAAAAACTCTTGTTAAACGGAATGAATATTATGCAACGAAAACCCATCAGTTATATTAAGGTTTTTATCTTACGATGGATTATTTAAATAAATTAACGGATTATCTCAATATATTATTAAGGTTTGTAGAAACGACTTACCACACATTATTGAGGTATATAGAGACCACTTACCACCAAGCAATGACCATGACCGTTAGTGAGTTTGTCATAAGTCACGAGGCCGCTATTCGTCTGATGTTCTTTTTTGGTATCCTATTGGTAATGGCGCTATGGGAGCTCGCAGCGCCTAGGCGACTGCTCACAGTCCCGAAGGCGCTCCGATGGATTAACAATTTCGGTATCGTATTCCTTGACAGTTTCTTGGTGCGCACCATATTTCCCGCTGCTGCCGTTGGCATGGCGGCATTTGCACAGGAGCACGGATGGGGAATTTTCAATCATTTCCAGGTATCGTACAGTCTTGCAGTTGCATTATCGGTAGTTGTTATGGACTTTGTCATTTACTTGCAGCATGTGATATTCCATGCCATCCCTGTCTTCTGGAGAATCCACCGTATGCACCACGCAGATTTGGACTTCGATGTCACCACAGGAATCCGGTTTCATCCCTTAGAGATCATTCTATCCATGTTGATTAAGTTTGCTGTGATTGTGGTTATAGGCCCGCCTGTATTGGGTGTAATCATATTTGAAGTGCTCCTGAATGCCACGTCTATGTTCAACCATGGCAACATACGTACGCTGCGCAGTTTGGATCGGGTACTGCGATGGATCGTTGTGACGCCCGAAATGCACCGAGTACATCACTCGACAGTATATTACGAGACCAACTCTAACTTCGGTTTTAATCTGCCGTTATGGGATCGATTTCTGGGTACATACCGCGATCAGCCCCGCATGGGGCACGAGGGCATGACCATTGGCCTCTGGAATTTTCGTGACACAAAGCGATGCGCAACTCTACCGGGTATGTTAGCAATTCCCTTTATTGGTAAGGTGGCTGGCTATACGATTGATCATCGCAAATAAGGAGCAGGCAAACGAAGGTTGCTAACATCATTCGCATTACCATGTTCATATTTCTGATAGGTGGGATTGTAATTGCTGTTACCCATCGCAAACAATTCAATGTTGCCACACTTGAGAGTTGGCTTGCGGGTGCTGGGGTTATGGCTCCACTTCTATTCATTGGTATTTATGTGCTCTCCACCGTGCTGTGCCTGCCGGGGTCGGTTCTGACCATTGCGGGCGGTGTGCTATTCGGACTTGTTTGGGGAACGTTCTACAACCTGACAGGTGCAACAATTGGCGCCACAACGGCCTTTCTTATTGCTCGCTATCTTGCCTCTGATTTGGTATCGCACAAAACGGGCGGGTGGTTAAGGCAGTTGATCGATGGCGTAGAGGCTGAGGGTTGGCGCTTCGTCGCCTTCGTTCGCCTTGTGCCACTGTTTCCGTTTAACTTGCTAAACTATGCCTTGGGCCTTACGCGTATCCGTTTGTTTCATTACATCGTTACGTCATACATTTGCATGCTGCCCGGCGCTATAGCCTACACTTACCTGGGCTATGCTGGACGCAATGTGGTGGGAGGTGGCGAGGGTATGGTTCAGAAAGCACTTCTAGGCTTAGGACTGCTCGCCCTTGTGGCGTTTCTACCGAGATTTGTTAAACATTTACGTAATAAGGCTGTACGTATGCTCAGCGCTGCAGGGCTCAAACAGCGCTTGGATAAGGGAGAGGATATCCTGGTGATAGATGTGCGAAGTACAGAAGAGTACATGGGAGACTTAGGCCACATCGTGGGTTCCAGAAATATCCCCATTGAAGACCTGCTAAGGCGCCTGGGCGAATTGAAGGCATATCAGCAACATCCCATGGTAATCGTCTGTCGTACTAACCGGCGTTCAATGAAGGCTGTGCAAATGCTAACCAAAGCAGGATTCAGCGATGTCGCCGTTTTGCGTGGCGGCATGGTACAGTGGAACCGCAGCGGTTTGCCGGTTGATTAACATAGTCCTGCCTTTTGCCTCGGTTCGATGCTTAAGGTAAAGGATTAAAAGAATTATACCACTTAAAGGGCGGTATTCGTGAATGGCAGGCAGAAGGTTATCACGTAGAAAAAACATGATATATAATGTTACTCGCAAACCGAAAAGTGATGGAAATCTTATCAATGAGTTTGAAGGGTAGTTAACAAGAAATTTAATCTCACAGGAGGAAAAGTGTGCAATTAAAATCCATTGGTTATATTAAAAGTCCTGTAAAACAACCCCAATTTGGCGGGTGGCAGGAATTGATTACAGAAATAGTCGTTGATACTAACTATTTAGATGGTTTAGAGGGGATTGATGATTATTCCCATCTTGTCATTCTTTATTGGCTTGACAAGGTGGATAAGGTCAAACTTAAAATGAGACCGCAGGGGAAAAAGGATGTGCCAGAGGTGGGTATATTTGCCTGCCGCTGTCCGTGGCGGCCCAATCCTATTGGTATGACTACCGTTAAAATGATTGAAAGAACCGGGAATATACTCAAGGTCAAAGGGCTGGATGTGTTAGATGGAACGCCTCTCATTGACATTAAACCTTACACCCCTCCTTATGATGCGGTTGAGGGAATGAGATACCCCGATTGGGTAAACAAACTTGAATATTAATTTTATTGTACAAGATGAATGCAGATTATCAGGGATTTAAAAGAACTCGTAGTTAGCTGTGTGTGCCTGTGAAAATCTGTTTCCTCGGTTATTGGAAATGAATGTTTTTGAAAAATTTGCCCTGGAATATGATGAGTGGTTCGAAACGCATACATGGGTTTATCAGTCGGAAGTGGAAGCAGTCAGAAAATTCATACCTGAAACAGGAAAAGGGATAGAGATTGGAGTTGGGACTGGCCGTTTTTCAATACCATTTGGGATTAAGGTCGGTGTTGAACCGGCACAAGCAATGGCTGGAATTGCAAGGAAGAGGGGAATTCATGTTCATGAGGCAAAGGCAGAAACCCTTCCATCCCAGAATAATTCCTTTGATTTTGCGCTCATGGTGACAACACTCTGCTTCGTAGAGAATCCGTTACAGGCGCTAGGGGAAATCAAAAGAATTCTTAAACCGGATGGGAAAATAATAATAGGAATGCTGGATGAAGAGAGTCCATTAGTAAGACTCTATAAGGAAAAAAGAAACGAAAGTAAATTTTACAGGGATGCAAAATATTATTCGGTTAATCAGGTGCTGGATTGGTTGAAGAAGTTAGAATTCGATAATTTACAAACCGTCCAAACCATCTTCAAAACCACAGATAAGATTCAAAGGCTTGAACCTGTCGAAGAGGGTTCCGGGAAGGGATTATTTGTAGTAATTTCAGCGAAAAAGAAAAATCACGAGTTTTGTAGGGTAGATTAAGCACACATACCTCTTGGCACGGTTACAGCGCCTTTTTATTCTACATCCGCGGAAATAATGAAATGGACAGAGTTTGCATTATTATTACTCTGTATAATCTTTTGTTTTTGTCAATGGGTTATAGTAAGGGGCGCATCTTGACAGGCTGTCAGAGAATACAGACATCCTTCATCTACCCATTGCGAGAGGGATAATTTGGTTGAGGTTATACAGCACAATTATATAATAAAGCACCAATGAGATCTTCAAAACAAAATCACGATAAAGAGAGTAGAAACCAGGATAAAAAATTTGAGATGCTAAAATCATATATCAAGATATAACATCAGTTAAGGTTGGGTTGAGCAAAGCTAAACCCAACACAAATCATTTGTATCAATCATGGGAGTGCAAGAGTTGTTTTTCAACCTTGCCTGCAGAATTGTGTGGTAAAGAATCAGGAAATTATGAATATTAAAAAACATCCTAACCACAGGCTGTACATTCAAGCGCTTCGTCGAATGTCTCCTGAGCAGAGACTGCTTAAGGCCTTTGAATTGTCTCAGTTTTCCAATGACCTCTTTATCCACGGATTGCGGAGACGATTTCCTGATTTAACAGACAATGCAATCAAGGAAATATACCTGGAGCGGCTGAATAAATGTCACAACAGGAACTACTAAAAAAAGTCATTCAGACACTTGACGATGCCGGGGTTCAATCCATGATAACAGGCTCTGTCGCCTCGAGCTTGCAGGGTGAGCCACGATCAACGCATGATATAGACCTTGTAGTTGCCATAGGAAAGACGGATGTAAAAAAGTTGGTCAAGGCATCCCCCTCTCCCGATTTCTATCTGGATGAAGAAAGTATCATTGATGCAATATGTTCAACCTTATTGATATAAAATCAGGGGATAAAGCAGATTTCTGGATTTTAACAAACGACTCCTTCGACCAATCACGTTTTGCGAGAAGGTACGTCGAGGAAGTGATGGGAATGCGGATCATGGTTTCCAGCCCGGAGGATACAATTCTGGCAAAACTGAGATGGGCCAAATTATCAGGCGGTAGTGAAAAACAATTCACAGATGCACTACGGGTTTATGAGGTTCAATCGGAGCGGCTGGACATGGATTATTTGCGTAGTTGGGCAAGGAAGCTTGGTGTCGAACCACTACTACAAAAACTACAGGGAGAAGCAGAGACGTTATAAAACCGCACAGCATATAAAGGCGTGAATGAAAAAAGTTGAAGATTTGCCTTGCTAAAACCTTAATTTCAGAGCTGCGCAAGTTAGATGAGGTGTGCGCAAAACTTAATACTAAGGTGTACCCCATTGTCTAGACAATTATTTAATAAAAATAAGATAGAATTTTAGTATTGTTTATTATGAATAATTATGTGCTTTGATGAGCAGGAAACCGCAATGGGGTACACCTTAGAATGGAGTTTTCCTGCTCATCCGCCGCGCATTTTTCCGTCCTTACTCTCTCTTGCCTTCTTTATCTTGTCATTTTAATATTCCTCTTCATGTCTCCTTCCCTTACCTTTGCATTACTAAAATACAGCGTTGCTGGTGTTCTGTATTCAAGCGATTGATGTAATCTCTCGTTGTTATAAAACTCGAAATACTTTCTTAAACTCCCCTCTGCCTCTCTCACCGTCTTGTATTCCTTTAAGTACACCTCCTCGTATTTTACTGATCTCCACAACCGTTCTATAAAAATGTTATCAAACACTCGACCCCTTCCATCCATGCTGATCATTATCCCCGCACCATCTAACCCGACCTTCGCAATTCGAGGGGTAGACAAGCCGCTAAGCCAGTAAATACAAGGGGTCGTCTTAAAAGGTCGGCACTACAGACCTATCTGTCCTGATGCATAAACCTTGGGTGGCGGTTGTTCAGGAAGCGTCAATCCCAGGTGAGCCAAAAGGAGAGAAACATCCTTTTCCGGCTGGGTATAGCGGCTCATGACAATGTGACGGCCATCCGTAGTTGGTAAATGAACATCAATCATTTGAATGT
>JAHFOW010000148.1 GCA_023261465.1 Planctomycetota bacterium | reverse complement strand
CGTTGTTATTACGCTCTTTCAGAGCTTAAAAATATTATTGTACTTTTACCCAGGGCGTTGCCCTGGGCTTCCTTATGCAAGCCCTTTGGGCTTTTATTTAAAATTGAAATATCTTTCCTTAGTTCAATGCCATTGCCCGCCAAGGGGGAGGAAAAATACTAACAATAGCGTTCCATACCAGAGAAACATGACAGTTACAAGTGCCTCCCCAGCCCCAAAAGGGCGGGGTTACGGGAGGGGTAAACTGTTGCCTTTTTTTAACGTTTGCTAGAGCAACCCCATCTTCTCATCAAACCCGCACATCACATTCATGTTGTGTACGGCCTGGCCTGAGGCGCCTTTGATGAGGTTATCTATGGCGGAAAGGATGATAATGCGATTTTCAGTAACCTTAGTGGCAATATCACAAAAGTTGGAATAAATCACGTCCTTTGTCTTTGGTGTTTCGTTGCCTTCTTTGAGTCGAATGAAGGGTTCCTTTCCATAAAATTCTTTATAAAGCCTGTGCACTTCACTATCACTCAGGATGAAACCGGTCTCCTTGAGATTCTGTTTTGGCTTTGCATAAATAGTACACAGGATTCCACGGTTCATGGGGATAAGATGGGGAACAAACTGAATCGATACTTTTTGGCTTGTTTTAATGGAGAGAATATGTTCGATCTCCGGACTATGGCGGTGTCCACCGACGCTATACGCCTCGATGTTCTCATTGCACTCGCAATAGTGTGTATCTTCCCTGGGTTCCCGTCCACGACCCGATACGCCTGACTTTGCATCCACAATGATATCGTCAGGATAAACAATGCCGTGTGTAAGTAATGGCGCAAGCGCTAATATAGTTGCCGTCGTATAACAACCGGGATTGCCGACCAGATTGGTCTTTTTGATTTCTTCCCTGAAAAGCTCCGGAAGTCCGTATACGGCTGTTTCTATTCCTGCGCTGTCCGTGTGTTGTGCCTTATACCACTTTTCATAAATTGATTTGTCACGAAAGCGGTAATCGGCGCTAAAATCAATGACCTTGATGCCCCTTTTCGTAAATAAGGGGACATACTGCATAGAGATCGTTGGCGGCAGGGTAATAAAAGCAAGGTTAATATTATCGGGAAATTCCTTGTGTTCTATGGGTTCACAGGATACATCGAGCAGGTTTTTTAATGTGGGAAATATGTCCGATATCATGGGACGGTCAGTCCTTCGAACGCCAAGATAGGTAATCTTTACCTTTGGATGTCGCAGGAGGATTTTTATGAGTTCAAGACTGGTATACGCGGTAGCGCCGATAATTCCAACGTTTAACATAGGGAAAAATTAAAACACAATGAGGAAAATGAGTCAATAAAAAACCTGCTATTCTTCTTTACCAGGAAAATCTCGTATTTCCTTTGATTAATCCGCTGGCGCTGTGCTATCTGACGGTATTTCGGTGGAAAGTTCCTTTTTCGGGGCAAATTTCCAATCCTGAGTTTTTGAATCCTTTTCTTCTAAAAAAGGTATATCGGTGGTGAGCTGTTTCCTGTTATATTCAAGCACATGTTGAGTCTGGAGAAGTCCTTGATTGATGGAAGTTAATTCAAGTATTTTTTTTTCGAGATCCTGCACTTTTACGCGATACTTTTCAGTTTCTGTCTTCTGGTGTTCATACCTGGCTGCTGTCTGAACAGCAAAAAAGAGACACATAAAGCAGAATGCCACGACGCCGACCTTCTTAAATTTTGCCATGTTGGCATTAATTTTCAACATAGAAAGATTATTTCAAAAACCCTTTCTCTTGTCAATTTAATATATTTTAAATATTTGACTATAATAAAGACATATTATTTATGACAATTTTCCTGTTTTAACGTCATTTATCTTGACTGAAATGGATAAATTTGATAATTATGGATATTATTTTTTCATCTTATAGTCTTTAAGGATAACAATCCATGACCGAGTTCATAAGTAAGCTTGAAATTAAAAAGATTCATCGTATATTACAAAAAATCATTCAGATAAGTACAAAAGTCGATATATTCTGCTCAGCCCTCCTCCTCCAGGCATGGAGAAGGGTTTATTATGTTTTTAATAAGAGCGAGGTTTACACAACTTTAAAAGAACGTAAGGGAAATTGTTTGCGGTGCGGGCGATGTTGCCAGGCTTCGCTCAAATGTCAGCATCTGGAGTACGACGAAAATGGTCACTCGTTATGCAAGGTATACGACCGGAAGCCACATATGTGTACCCTCTATCCTTACAACAAAGACGATTACTTCTATCACCTGAAACCCACCTGTGGTTATCGTTACGATGACGAATAACTATATGAAGAAGACGCCTCTTTACAATGCTCACGTTAAACTGAATGCAAAGATGGTGTCTTTTCATGATTATGAAATGCCGCTTCAGTACGACAGCATTATCAACGAACACCATAGTGTCAGAAAAGCAGCCGGCCTTTTTGATATATCCCACATGGGGAGAGTAGAGATTTCCGGCGACCGGGCGCTCTCTTTTATTCAGCACATCATTACCAATGATGTCGCCCGTCTTGCAAACAATCAGGCGCTCTACACGCCTCTGTGCAATGAACATGGTGGAATTATCGACGACATCCTCGTCTATCGGTGTTCCGAAAACCGTTTTATGCTGGTGATAAACTGTTCCAACGTAAAAAAGGACATTCATTGGCTGCGCAATCAATCCTTTAATTATCAACCGATGGAAATAAAGGATTTTACCGATTGTATCTCCCTTATTGCATTACAGGGACCTCTTTCAACCCGCGTCCTTAAAGCCACGTTCAATCGTACCTTCGATTCTCTTAAGAGATACTCCTTTACCGATTACCACTGGAATGATACACAAATAGTAATTTCAAGGACGGGGTACACTGGAGAAGATGGCTTTGAGTTGTTTGTCCATGTGAAACAGGTGGAAAAATTGTGGAATCTCTTCCTGGAAAAAAACGTACAAAACGGTCTAAAACCCATTGGTCTTGGAGCGCGGGACACCTTGCGGTTGGAGGCAGGTCTTTTATTATATGGAAACGATATGGACGAAACGATAACACCTCTCGAAACAACCATCGGCTGGACGGTAAAACTCGACAAGGGTGATTTTATAGGCAAAGATGCACTCGTGCAACAAAAAGCAAAAGGTATCGAAAGAAAGTTGGTAGGCTTCGAGATGATTGACCGCGCCATACCCCGCCACAGTTATCCTGTCCTAAAGGGCAATGAGGTCATTGGCAAGGTCACCAGTGGTTCCTTCAGTCCTTCCACAAACAAAAACATCGGATTGTGTTTGATACAATCCCCGCATGCCACAATAGGGGCTGAAATTTATATTCAGATAAGGGACAATAATTACGTCGCACGCATTGTGAGTATCCCTTTTTACTGCTGTATCAAAACGTAGATGGTTAGTAAGATCAGCATCGGGGGCACAACTTGATTTGCCGGTAACAATTTATACAGTCAGTGTATGTAGATTGCCGGGCGGATAGCGGGATTGCTTCGACCCGCTCGCAATGACCTGGTATAAAATACAACGTTACGGTTTTATAAAAAGTCACGAATTCAACAATATACTCCCGTTGATACAGAGAATACGAGAACTAAGTTTCCGGGTATTTGCATATTTTACCTAATTTTTCCCAATAGTCTTTTTTTTGCAGATTGATATGATAGAATAAATTTATATTTATTTTATTAAATAAGAATCAATAGAGGGAGTTTGTTATGAATCGTTTTATTACCTTTTTGCTCATTTCATGTCTTTTTGGCATTGTCACATCAATACAAGCCAGCGAAAAAAGAGAACCAACAACCACAACAGGGGAAAAACCACAGGCTGTGTATAAAATCAAAAAAACCCCAACGGTTACACAACTTAATGCTGAAATGACGCTGAAATCCCGAAATGCTGCTGCTTTTGTTGAATGGGATGAAAGGGCTATTCCTAAAACTATTTTTGGCCCCATATCTATCGAAGGAATTGGCACGCGGCAGGAAATGGCAAAGCAGTTTTTCAGGAAAAACAAAGATCTTTTCGGAATGAATTCTGATTTATCAGATATTGGAATCATTGAAACCAAAAAAAGTTTACATGCAGAGCATATAAGATTCGCCCAAACATTGAAAGGCATCCCTGTATATGGCAGTGAAATCGTGGTACATTTCAGGGAAGATGGAATCATACAATTAATAAACAATAATTATGACCCTGATATCCATGTGGAAACAACAAAATCAACGATTACTGGTAATCGGGCACTTAAACTGGCTAAAGACAATGTAAAACCCGTGGGCGAATTAAGAGGCGATACAAAAACAGAATTAGTGATCTACTTCAAGAATGATACGTATTATCTGTCCTGGAAGGTTGAAGTTCCTGCAGAAGAGCCTCTTGGCGACTGGCTGGTATTCATTGATGCAACACAGGGAAATATTATAGACAAAATTAATATTCTTAAATACATCAACGGAACAGGGAAAGTGTTCAACCCAAATCCTATCGTTACATCGCAAACTGCAACGTTAAGAGATAATAATGATTCTGCCAGCGCTGTACCAACGACTGAATACAAAGCGGTTACTTTACAAGGATTAGATGGAAGCGGGTATTTGAAAGGACAATATGTGTATGCACATAATAAATCAAAGAGAAATATTGCCCTGGAACCAACCTTTATTTATAACTATGACAGGTATAATGATAAATTCGAAGAGGTTATGAGTTATTATCATATCGATGTTGCCCAGCGATATATTCAGTCATTAGGATTCTCCGGTGTAAATAACCGCCAAATTGAAATTCTTGTGAACGCAACAACACAAGATAATTCCTGGTACAGCCCAACCACAAAAAAGATAACGTACGGTTCAGGCGGGGTAGATGACGCCGAAGATGCTGACGTAATCTGGCATGAGTACGGACATGCTATGCAGGATAATCAGGCACCCGGTTTTGGTTCAACAGCAGAAGGGGGAGCTATGGGCGAAGGCTTTGGGGATTATTGGGCAACAAGCATGCATTCGGCTTTGAGTAACTATTACATTACTTTGATAGCCATCTGGGACGCTACTTCTTATGATAAGCATAACCCACCATATTTAAGAAGGGTAGATACGAGTAAGGTCTATCCTACCGATTGGGTTGGAGAAGTTCATGCAGACGGCGAAATATGGTCGGCTACATTATGGGACATTCAGAAACTCCTTGGCAGGAAGACAACAGATAAATTAGTCATCCAAAGCCACTTCTATCTAACAAGTAGCGCCAACTTTGTTGATGGCGCCAATGCAATAATCCTGGCGGACAGGAATCTCAATAACGGCGTTAACGAAAACAATCTGCGCATTGTTTTCTCTAATAGAGGGATACCTGTAAGCATACAATAATAAAATAAAAGGAAATAATAAGAAACAACGATTTACAGATAAAATGACCGGGAATCTCTGTTTCCCGGTCATTGCATCCCAGGCAGGGCTTGGAAATGGACAGGAGAGGTGACATAAGGTCGGGGCTTGCAATATAATCAGAGACCAACAACCTGGACGGGGATAATTTTATCTTCTTTGGTATTGTCTCCAAGTTGTCCATATTCGTTCTCTCCCCATGCCCAAACCGTGCCATCATTCTTAAGGGCGATAGAGTGGCCACCGCCTGCAACAATGGCTACGACTCCTGTAAGCCCTTTAACCTGCACCGGAGTATATTTATCCACCATGGTACCATCGCCAAGTGACCCATGTGTATTAAGTCCCCATGCCCAAACTGTACCGTCATTCTTGAGGGCAAGAGAGTGGCTACCCCCAGCAGTAATGGCTACGACTCCAGTAAGTTCCTTAACCTGTGCTGGCGTATATTTGTTCACAGCGGTATCATCTCCAGCCTGTCCGTAATGTTCATTCTCACCCCATTCCCAAACCGTGCCATCATTCTTGAGGGCGAGGGATCGCTTGTTGCCGGCAGCAATGGCTGTGGTATCGGTAAGCCCTGTAACCTGTGCTGGCGTAGTTTCGTGATGCTTGACCTCATAAGGATTATCGCCGTTGAGCACTCCATCGCTGTCGAATCCCCATTCCCAAACCGTGCCATCACTACGGAGGGCAAGGTGATGGCATAATCCATTAGCAATGGCTGTAATATCTGTAAGTCCTGTAATTTGAAATGGCTCAGGTCTATTTACTGTGGTGTCATCTCTTCGCAAATCAGCACTCCACGTCCATACAGTGCCGTCATTCTTAAGGACAAGGAGACAATGAGTCTTATAGACAGAAACAACTTTAGTATCTCCAAGCCCTATAAGTTGCACCGGCTTCGTTTGGTATGCCAGGCTCCATCCGCCGCCTCTTGGCGGCACTGAATTATACTCACCCCACACCCAAATTGTACCATCTTTTTTAAGAGCAATGGAACTCGACCAACCACCGGAAATAGCCATAACTTCTATAAGATCTACGACACTGTCCGGGATATGTTTCTCCTTCACGGTAGTACCGTTTCCGAGTTGTCCGGACAATATTCTTCCACCAAATAATATGTGTATGGTATTATCTCCCCATGCCCAAACAGTACCGTCATCTTTAAGAGCGAGGGAGTGGTTATTACCACAACTGATAGCTATGGCTTTTGAAGAAGGCTTTGTTTTTTCCGAAACAATTTTCATATACCCCATAGTAGCGCAACCGTTAAATAACGCATTGAGGGCAATAATGAGAATAAACAATAATGGCAATTGTTTAATTTCTTTCATAGATCACATCCTTTCTCTTTACTTTGCTTTGTAGTTAACCAGACCTTCGCAATTCGGGGGGTAGACAAGCCGCTAAGCCAGTAAATACAAGGGGTAGTCTTAAAAGGTCGGCACTACAGACCTATCTGTCCTGATGCATAAACCTTGGACGGATAGAAAGAGACCCCTTCAAATCCTTAAATGCTTGTTCAATGCGGGTCAAAAGCAGATAAGATTCCCAGACGGTTTCAGGCGAAGCGGCCTGCATGTTTGAACGAAGCAGATAGCGTCCCTCACGCCGCAACGTTCGCCGCAACCGTTCACGATCCAGGCTGAAATGGAAGGTATGCCCATTCACCGGTTCTTGCGGATTTGGGATAGAGACA
>JAHFOW010000147.1 GCA_023261465.1 Planctomycetota bacterium | reverse complement strand
GCGACCTATTACGATTTTTCTTGCTTTACTCTTCCGGCTTGTTCTGGTTAGGATTTACAATAATCCTTATGATCCTTTTGCGACAGTGATGCCTTTCGTAGCAATAAAGGATTTGACCGTGACCAGGTCCTGGTCATCGCGTGCAATAATTGTTACTATATTAGGCCCATCCTTTAAAGGGAAGCTGGTGTTAATTTCGAGTTTGTTCTGATCTTTTGGATTTGCAATTTTGTTGGATTTGTAAAATACCTTGTCATTATTAACCATAACGTAGGCATGTTTTACGAATACATCGTCATCTATAACAACCGACAAAGGTAATCGGTCGCTTCCAACCAAAATATTCGACAGGGATTTACTCAAGGTAATGGTTGGTGGTATTCGTTGTATAAAAGGTTCCCAGACGCCTGGTTTGAAATCTGCGTTATTTACTTCAATAACAGCCTTTTTTGCAACCCATCCGGAATGGTTGTTTGGTAACGCAACATGATACCAATCGGTGTTTCTTGCATCAGACTGAGCGAGCGCTCCTTCCCCCATCATTGATACTACCGGCGAGTCGAACGACATTCCACCATACAGCGGAGTATGATTTTTATTGATTTTTAAAACACAGGGCGTCTGAGTTATCTTTGGCCTTCCACCGGTAATGGGGAAATTTAGTTTGTTGGATAGGAACGTTCCGAAAATGGTATCTGATATGAGCATATCCATGGTGAACTTATCCGATGATACGGTTTCCTTTACAACAAAGGATAGTTTTACCTCTTTTGTTTCCCCCGGGTTTACCGGCCCGGTTTCCACCCTGCCGTTTTTTATAAATATGTCTTTGTTGCTCAAATTTTTTACGGTTACCACACTTTTTTCAGCGACGCCGTCTCCGATATTTTTTACCAGTACCAGCAGGTCTATATCTTCCCCCGCCTGAATGAGACCATCGCCGTTATTTTTTGATGAGTCTTTTACGGTGTCCATAATCTGATAGGAATACGCAAAGAGCGGGCGTGGTAATGCCTCAGTAATAATGTTCAGCTTGATATCCGCCGGATTATTTTTATTAAGCTCGTCAAATTTAATAGTAACCTCGTCTTGCCGGTCGAGAGAGCTTTTGGGAATTTCAACGGTAGTTGAATAAGATTTTGTAACATCTTTATCAATTTTTCCAAAGATAAACTCTAGTTTTTCAAAAAGGCCATTCTTACATGAAGAGATTCCGCGCACTTGATACAGAGGGGTTTCCCCGGTATTCTTTACATTTACCGTAATGGTGATCTTATTTCCGGCCTTCACTCGCCCAAGAGATGGATTCGTAGAGAAGGAAGCGGTTGATTTTGCATTTCCTGAGCTTGTGCCTGTTGACCAGTCAACGTCAAGTTTTTGGAGTGCCTGGGCGATTTTTTCTCCCTCAGATAGCGTTGTTTCATCCACCAGAGGCGATGAATTCTGTAGGATGGTTTCTCTCTGCCATGTATTAGCATGCAAGAGTAATTTCTTTGCAAAGAGGACGTGAAAGTCCTTATTGAAATCCGGCAACTTGTACGGGTCTCCTGTTTCTTCATCAACCCCTTCATCGTGTTCTTCTGGTTTTACCTTTTCTTTGGCTTCGGAAAAATACTTAACCGTAGCATAAGGTTTGTCGCCTTTTGGATGCTCATCGAGATGCTGCTTAAGGTCTTCTTCCCGGAGGGCAGTAATACCACGGAAAAGATTGATATTATCCTTTGCAACGGTTACAGGAATAAGCTGAATATCGGGCGTAATCCCGACCGATTGGATATCGGTGAACAATGGGTTAAGGTACTTGGCAATAGTTAACTTTAATGCAGAGCCGTCCATAAGCTCAATGAGTTGTTGTACTGAGCCCTTGCCGAAACTTCTGTCGCCAACAATGACTGCCCGGTTATTTTCTTTCAGTGCGCCTGCGACAATTTCCGCTCCGGATGCGCTTCCCGCGTCGACAAGCGTTACAATTGGATAGAACTCTTCGTCTGTTTCAAGTTTTCTTGCCTCCTGAATTTCTCTTGGATGGCCGCCCGGACCAACCGTGACAACAATAACACCCTTTTCGAGAAATTTATCGGCAACCTCTATAGCCTGATCCAGGAGTCCGCCGGAATTGTTCCGTAAATCGATAATTAATCCCTTCAATTTACTATTGTTGTTAGATACCTTCAGACGTTTCAGGTGCTCATTGAGGCACTGGGATGTATCATCCTGAAAGTTTCTGATTTTTATATAACCCAGGCTATTATCCAATAATGACGATTCGACAGTAGGAATGGCAATAATTTCCCGTTTCAGGGTAAACAATTTTGGCTGGGCTGCCTTTTCTGTTAAAACAGAAAGGGTAACCATCGTTCCGGGATCTCCGCGTAATTTTCCAACCGATTCTGTAAGATTCATGTTAACCGTAGACTCGCCGTCTATTTCAACAATTTTGTCACCCGCCTTCATCCCTGACCTTGAGGCCGGAGTGCCGTCAATTGGCGAAATGACGGTCAATATCCCTTCTCGTGATCCCACAACCATGCCGAGGCCGCCAAATTTACCGGTGGTGCCAATCCTGAACTCGTCGAATTCCTTCGGCGGTAAAATAATTGAGTGCGGATCTAATTGTGTAAGCATGCCATTGATTGCGGTGTATTCTATATCATTTGTGGTGAGAGGGTCGTTGAGATGGCTCCGCGCATTGATAAAGGTAAGGGCGTCCTGGAGTATCTCGACCATGTCTTTGGTGCGGTGTATTTTTGACAGGTCATATGTTTTCGAAACATCGTCTACGGTTATTGTTTCCGTGTTTGTGTTTTCGGTAAAGTCGGTTAATACTTCGGGGATAATCCTTTCTTCCCAGGAAAGCGCTTCTTTCAGCATCTCTACCGTTTTGATACGATCGGGGTCTACATACATTCTGTTTACATAGGAACTAACGATCCCCGGTAGCCGGAATTTATAGTTAACATCTTGTTTTTCTTTTTCTACCTTTTTTTCAAAACGGGGTTCTAAAGCAAATGTTTTATGGTTGCAGAGAGAAAAAACAGAGGAAAGGGTGATGAACAGAACAGGCAGGTATTTTGATATAAATTTTGAATTCATGAAAATTTCCTTTTTTTGAAGTGTGTCGCCAAAATAACCACAAGATTAAAAAAAGCACACCACCTAAAACACAGAAAGATATTTTTCTCCCGTTAACCTTCCCCATCCTGTGGATTCATTGTGGTTTATCAATTTATAAAGTATAAAAGTATCAGAAATATTTATCAAGAAAATACTAAGGCTGTTTTCAGATATTTTTAAGAATTTGCATGTTCTTGAATTTTCCGGGTATTTACAGGACGTCTAAAAGGATTCGAGATTAATTTAATTTGACATGGATTATCAAAATCGCTATAGCGTTACTCCCAATAAATCGAGTATCCTTTGCTGGTCTTCCTCTGGTTCACTCACCGTTCTGCACGGGATTCCAGCGACATTCAATACCTCCCTGCGAATACACTTGAGCCGCTCCATAACATTTTCAAACGTCCATTCACGATATTTGTTCTTCCCGTCAGATTCAAACAAAGGTTTGAGTCTTTGCTTCATGTGCCACTGTAAATAATACGCAAGCATACAGACAAAAACGTGACATCGGATTCTATACTCAAGATGTTCATAAAATGTGATTTTCAAATTGATAGATTAATAAGTAACAGTATAATTTTCAGTGAATGGCATTATTTTACATAACCTTACTATACTATGAGGAGATTATGATAAAAATAGAGATTACTGAAGGAGACATAAAAGCTTTAAATCATGAACGATACCATCATCCGCATCCACGAGTGCAGCGAAAGATGGAAGCATTGTGGCTTAAAAGCCAAGGAGAACCTCATAACAAAATAGCACAATTAACAGGGGTTTCTATTAATGTTGTTACGCAGTATATCAAAGAATACCAGGCCGGAGGCATAGAAAAATCAAAAGAACTCAATTTTTATCGACCAGAAAGTAAACTGAGCGGGCATAAACAAACGATTGAGGATTATTTTCGGAAACATCCTCCTGCAACGATAAAAGAGTCTATGAGTGCCATAGAAAAGCTAACAGGGCTCAAGCGCAGTGAAAAATAAGTGATGAAATTTCTCGAAAAGGTTGGTATAAGACGTCGCAAAGTAGGTACAATTCCATCCAAAGCTAATATTGACGAGCAAGAAACCTTTAAAAAAAACTTTAGAACTCCTTCTCAAAGAAGCCGAAGAAAGAAAAAGAACCGTGTTTTTTATTGATGCCGCTCATTTTGTGTTAGCCCCTTTTTTAGGATATCTCTGGTGTTTTACCCGATTATTCATCAAAGCCCCTTCAGGAAGACAACGGTTTAATGTCCTGGGAGCCCTGGATGCTATAACCCATGAGTTGGTTACCATAACCAATGAGACTTATATAAATGCTCAAAGTGTTTGTGATTTACTGTGGAAAATTACTCGTTTAAATTTGGAGACACCTATTACTTTCATATTAGACAATGCCCGTTATCAAAAGTGTACCATCGTTAAAAATCTGGCTGCACAGTTAAATATTGAGTTGATTTTTTTGCCCCCTTATTCGCCAAACCTTAATCTTATTGAACGGCTTTGGAAGTTTGTCAAAAACAGTGCTTATATTCAAAGTATTATTCAGAGTTTACAAAATTTAAGAACGCAATCATGGACTGTTTGCAAAAAACTCATTCGCAGTATAAACAAGAACTTGCTTCATTATTGACACTTAATTTTCAAACATTTTATAAATCACAATTTGTGAACCTTTAGAGTATAACAACACAGGTAACAGAAGATACCTTCGAACACATAATACACCTCATTACAGAAAACACGGCGATTGACTTTCGGGCGGTAAAGTTTATAGACCCTTTCGGAATGATCGGACTCCTTGAAATAGGAGAAACTTGCACGTCGAAAAGTATTCATAAAACCGTTTATCTGCCGGACTCTTAACCCAAGTTCGACAATCAAAAATCATATCTACTGGAATATCAGTTAGTTGCGATTTTTACCCTTCAATTTTCGGCACTACATCTTCGAGTTTTAACAGATGACTTCATGTATTTCCTGTCTAAAGGCGTATGCTTTATATGCAGTTTACTGTAAATCAAATGTTGCTTTTCCGTTGGCGTTGTACACGTCCGGACGTCAATAACATGACCGTCCTCTGTGTTCATCGTCGTTGTTATCCTCATGTGTGTTGCAAGGATATTACGAACCGTGTCCCACGTATAATGAATTCCTGCTGCGCTTAACTTTTTTAATATCCCCGCAAGCATATGATAAGCCAATACGGTCACATGCACATGGGCAATAGTCGGGATATCCCCCTGATGAAAGTTTGGACGTAAACCCAAATCACCCTTCATGTCTTCAAAACTTTTCTCTAACGTTACCAGCGACCTATGAAGCTTTGATATCTCTTCCCCGCAAAGATCGAGGCGATTGGTGCGTAACACGTATGTACCAATCGCCGCTTCCTTTGTCCGGTAGAGTTCGTTTTTGCCAAATCGGATATCGACCTCTTTTGCCTCGCTCTGACACAAAAGAAATGCCTCTTCCCCGGTGCGAACTAATTTCATACCCAACGTTGTCTTCCCGTCTGATAACGTAATTTTTTCCGCCTCTCCTTCTGGCCAAAAAGATTCATCGTAGGCTCTCTTGCGTGAGACCGCCACATAGCTATAGCCGCTCTTTTTAATCAATGCAATATTCTCTTGCGTGGCAATCCCTGCGTCCATGACAATCGTTCTCTCCTTCGGAAACAGTCCTCTCTGCTTTTTCAATCCCGATAAAATATGCTCCAGCGTCTTTGGTTCAGAAACATTGCCTTCCCAAACTTTGCTTTGTTTGGGAAATCCATCTTCATCTATGGTAAGGGATAACGTAATTAGGGGACAATCATTGCGCCTCTCTTTTGATTTGCCATACCTGGCAACCTTACTGCCCCTCTTGCTCCCCTCGAAATAGGTATTCGTTAAATCGTAAAATATCACCGTCTCTTTTAGTGAAAAGAGTTCTCTCTCACGCCTTGATAGCTCCTGCTCTATTGCTTCGTGATTCTCCCATAACAAAACCGCAGTACGGTGTAATGCCGTGTCATACAGTTTGACCCGGGATCCCAGGAGTTCCTCCGCTCCGCTTGTCTCGCGTAGCCATCTCGCCGTCTCTCGCTCGCTACCAGGATGCACCATTCTTCCTGCTATCAACATCCGCGCATACGTAATGTGTTCCTCACTAAAATGCAGTCCTTGCAATATACTATCAAACCCGTATTCATCCATCTGGCTCATGGCCACATGTTCTGCCCCTATGGTTTTCGCATCATTCGTTACCAGCGAATTCATGTCCACGGTTTCATAGTGAGCATCTTCTTTCTCTGCCGATACCGTGTTGCCAGCGCCTTGCGCCCTGGCCAATCGCTCCTGTCTTATCTGGCTGGCATAATGCCTTGCTTTTGCCTCGATTTCCGGGTCTTGCGGAAATAAGCTTTTCTGATTGGTCAAACATCTTTCGATGCAATTGGCAAGCTCTTTCCACTTCTCCGCCGGCAGGTTGAGATGGCCAAGGTTTAAAACGATTTGCTGTCTTGGCCCTGAAGCGGTGCGAACGGATTCTATAAGCTGATGCTGTACATAGCTCTTTTTGTCCGTCGCTTTTTTAGATTTTTTGCGGATAAACATAAAACAATTATACCGCAGAAAACCGCCCGGCGCAAGCAATATAAATATATTCAGGCACTACAACGACAACTTCCAACGTAAATAAAGGACTTACGTCAGTTTCTGTGGCTTTTTTGGCCCTTTTTCACCACTTTTTCAGGCGGTTTTGTCGAACTTGGGTTAAGGATGACATCCGGTTGTCAGAGAAAAAGAACTCGGTCTGAGCACGGCGCGAATACACAGGCTATCCTTATGACATTGCTTCGCTCTGCGGAATTGCAAGGGGCTAATCCTGTGGAAAGCCTTCTGGCAAATGCCGAAAAAGCTCTTACGGTAAATACGCCTTCTGTCTTAGCTTGTAAAATCGCTAGTTAATTTTTCAAAGAACTAAAGTGTTACAAACATTCTAAATGTGTTTTGATTGTAGTTGTGCTAAATTTAATCGAA
>JAHFOW010000146.1 GCA_023261465.1 Planctomycetota bacterium | reverse complement strand
GAAAAGGAAATTATCGTTTCGTGTATTAAACAAAAGAAACCTATTTTAGAGAGGAATGCCTTTCATAATCCTGATATTAATAAGAATTTTGTAAATATGATCGGTGCAGGAGAATTTGTATGTGTTCCTTTAGTTGCCAAAGACGAGGTACTTGGGGTAATATGCGCTGATAATTATTACAACAGTAAACCAATCACAGAAGAACATGTTCAACTGCTCAGTACCTTTGCAAATCATGCAGCATTAGCAATTGAAAATGCTGAGGCATATAAAAAAATAGCGGAAAAAATTCATCAACTTAAGGAAACACAGGAACGGTTAATACGTTCTGAAAGACTCGCTGTTATCGGGAATATGGCGACATATATAGCACACGAAATACGAAATCCTTTAGTAACGATCGGTGGTTTTGCTCGAACAATCGTAAGGGCTGCTCTTCAAGATAAACAGATAGCGAAAAGCGCTGACATTATCGTAGAAGAGGTAAACCGGTTAGAGAGAATCCTTGCAAACATTATGGATTTCAGTAAACCAGTTGAATCGGTAAAGACAGAGATACAGGTAAATGAAATTTTAGAAAATACGTGTTCTTTGATGGAACCCTATTTTAAAAATAGCCGTATTCATCTGGTTAAAAAATTTGATTCAATGATACCTAAAATTACGATAGACCAGGCACAAATTAAACAGGTGTTTCTGAATTTGATTAAGAATGCCGTAGAATCAATGCCTGGCGGTGGGAAATTAACCCTGGAGACACACGGAGAAAATAAATTTGTAAAAATTAATATCACAGATACCGGCGAGGGAATGACGACTGAGATTATGCAAAACATTTTTGTGCCATTTTTTACTACAAAGGTAGATGGGACGGGTGTGGGACTGGCTGTATCACAAAAGATTGTGGATGATCATGGTGGTTCTATAAAAGTAAAAAGTACGTTGCAAGGTGGAACAACGTTCTCTATCTATTTACCTATGAAAAGGGGGGAGTAATGAAGACAATTCTGCTTGTTGAGGATGATAAAAATCAACTTTTGTTCTACGAACAGGAATTGGCATCAGAAGGCTATGCGATAACTACGGCTCGTGACGGTTTTGAGGCAGTGAAAAAAGTACAGGAAAAATCTCCAGATCTTATTGTCATGGACATTAATATGCCCAGGTTGAATGGCATTGAAGCAATTAGTAAAATCTTAGTCGGCGGGAGAAAAATACCCATTATCATTAATACCGCCTATAGTAGTTACAAGGATAATTTCATGACATGGTCTGCCGACGCATATATCATAAAGTCTTCCGATTTAACTGAACTGAAAAACAAGATAAAGGAATTTTTAAGTAAACCAGGCTAAATAAAAATTAAAACTGAAAAAACAGGTAGAACAATATCAGGTATAAATAAGGACGGGGGCAGCATGGATGATCGGGATATTTTAACAAATATAAATAAGGGTTTTGTTCTTGCAGGGCGTTATTTTGTAGCCGTTGCCTCAATTCTTACCATTCTGGCAGCGGGTTTTCTCATATTTGTAGGAATATGGGAGTTTGTTAATGGTATTCCCAGAATATTAAACTCTCTCTTTAGCAATGAGGAGCATAGATTAGGACTTTCTGCACATTTTATTTCTGCAATAGATTTATTTATGTTAGCGGTGGTGATGTTTGTTATGGGGATTGGACTCTTTGAGTTGTTTGTAGACAAAGAACATGGAATTCTCTATCCTCACTGGTTGAGGATGAATGATCTGAATGACTTAAAAGAAAAATTAATTGCCGCTACCGTGATGGTTATTATTATCACTTTTTTAGAGCACATTGTCATGTGGGAAAAACCTCTTGAGACTTTGTATTTTGGTGGTTCAATAGCTCTTGTTATTGTTTCTGTTACATTCTTCTCAAAATTGATTGTGGGTGGTAAATCACATAAGAAGGAAGAAGAGATAAAGTAATTATTATGCCAGAAAAACGCGATTACTATGAAGTATTAGGAGTTGGTAAAACTGCGTCAAAAGATGAGATCAAAACGGCCTATCGAAATTTGGCTAAAAAATTCCATCCCGACCTGAACAAGGATAATCCTAAATTAGCAGAAGAAAAATTTAAGGAAATTTCCGAGGCGTATGAAGTACTGATCGATGATGACAAACGTGTCCGATACGACCAATATGGCCATGCTGGCGTTGAGTCTGATTTTAGCAAAGAAGGGTTTACGTGGCATGATTTTAGTCATGTGAGCGACCTGGAAGATATTTTCGGTCATGATATTTTTTCTGACTTTTTCGGACGAGGGAGTATTTTTCGCGACTTCTTTGGCGCGAGGAAATGGCGCTTTGAGCAGCCGGACGAACGTGTTAAGGAAGTACAAGTTGAGATTTCTCTGGAACAGGCATATCGAGGCATAAGCACGGAGGTGGCTATTCCTCATGTGGAAAAATGTAAGGAGTGTAATGGGGAAGGGACTGCGAAGGGTACTACTCCCAAAATCTGTACATATTGCAAGGGAAGTGGAAGTTTGCAACAGGAACAATTACAGGGATTTGGAAGGATTATCAAAATTGGCGCTTGTCCTGTGTGTAAAGGTCATAGGAAAGTTATTGAACACCCGTGTCCCAATTGTCATGGTATTGGTGAGATACAAAAACTCGATAAGATTAACGTAAAAATACCGCCGGGTGTGGATAATGGAACAATGTTGAGGATTATGGCTGATAGGGCGGAAGAAAAACTAAAAGAAGATATTTATGTGATTATTTCAGTGAAACCTCATCCCTCTTTTCACCGGCAGGGGAGTGATATATATAGAGAAAAAACCGTTACCGTGATGCAGGCAGCGCTGGGGTCTAAGGTGGAGATTCCAACGCTCGATGGAAATGCCATCATGAAGATTCCTCAGGGTACGCAGACGGATACCTTGTTTCGATTACGGGGGAGCGGTATGCCAAAACTGAAGGGACATGGGTATGGCGATATGTATGTTCGGGTGATTGTGCGTGTTCCTAAGGACTTGACGAAGAGACAAAGGGAATTACTCGAAGAATTTGAAGAGATAGAATCAAAAAAAGATTGAATATAGCAATTATTACTTTAACTGAATCAGGACTGAACACTGCGCAGAGGATAGGAATAGGTATTGAATCTGCCCATCACATCTATGTACCAGAAAAAATACTTGCCATACAGAAGACGAGGGGAGTAGAATATGATTGTTGCATAGAAAGTAATGCTACTGGCCAAATAACGGCATTTTCTGAACCACTCCAGCACTTAGTTAATCAAATCTTCAAACAATATACCGCCCATGTATTTATCATGGCTATGGGAATTGTCGTGAGGATGATTGCACATCATATTCGGGATAAATACTCAGATCCGGCCGTAGTGGTTATTGACGACGTGGGGCGATTTGTAATTAGTATGCTTTCCGGTCACGAAGGGGGGGCAAATATGTTAACTCACAAAATCGCCGCCGTCTTGCATACAGATGCAATAATTACGACCGGGACAGATGCGCAGAAGGATATTATCGTTGGTATTGGTTGTAAAAAGGGAGTCGAATCGGATGCGGTAAAGAAATCGGTGATGGGTGCGCTTCAGAAGGTAAATCTTTCCTTGGATCGTGTTCGGTTATTTTCTACGATCGATATTAAATCTGGTGAACCCGGATTGTTGCAGGCATCACAAGAGCTTGGAATTCCATTAAGGGTTGTTTCAGTATCGGAGATAGCCACGTGTGCAAAGGAATATAGTAAATCGGATTTTGTTCAGAAAAAAATAGGTGTGGGTGCGGTATGCGAACCCACAGCGCTGATTGCAGGGAGGAAGACACGATTAATTCTCATGAAACAAAAATACCCGGGGATAACGATAGCCATAGCGCAGGAAAACTTTATGTGGTAGGCATAGGTCCTGGCGCACAAGATGAGATGAGTCAGAGGGCATTACATGCATTAAAGAATGCGGAAATTATTGTTGGCTACAAACTGTATACGGATCTTATAAAGAATATTACAGAAAATAAAAAGATTATTGCCTCAGCCATGCGGAAGGAAATAGATCGGGTGAAGTTGGCAATTCAGGAGGCGCTGAAAGGAAAGAAGGTATGCCTTATCAGCAGTGGCGATCCGGGCGTCTATGGTATGGCAGGCCTGGTGCTTGAGACATTGTATGAAGATAATCTTAACATACCGGTTGAGATTGTTTCTGGTATCCCATCTGCAAATGCCGCAGCTTCGGTGCTTGGTGCTCCGCTTATGCATGATTATGCGGTGATTAGTCTCAGTGACCTGTTAACGCCATGGGATACGATAGAAAGGCGCATAAGGTGTGCTGCTGAGGCTGATTTTGTTATTGTTCTCTATAATCCAAAAAGTTCCCAGAGAGACTGGCAGATTGAAAAAACTGCCGATGTTGTTCTCGGGTATAAACCTCCGGAAACCCCCGTGGGTATTGTGAAAAATGTAACAAGAGAGGGAGAATCCGTTGTCATTACAACACTTGACAAAATGACTTTGCATTTCATTGATATGACAACAGTTATTATCATTGGCAATTCAACGAGTTTCAAATACCTTAATTATATGATAACACGACGAGGTTATTATTCGTGACATGAAGATGTTGATCGGGTGTCTTGACAATGGCATTACTCAGAAATTTTGATGTTTCCGAGACCGTTGCAAGGGCATGTACCTCCCTTCACGCACAGATTTTAAAGATGGCTGAAGTTACACGAGTTCTATTTCCCGAAGAAGACATGATGGCGAACAGTATCCTTTTTCCCGGCGTCCTGGAATACATTGAATTGAGAGCCGAGTTGTGAAAAAGAAAGGTTCTTGAGGCAGGAGAAAGTGCAAGTGAGGTACGATAAAAGAGATGAAGGTATTGCCTACATCGAATTATAAGATACAGGAAAAGAGTCCTCCTTAGTTGTTGTCAGAAATAGTAAGAATTTAGAGTCCTTTGAAAAATAATCGAAGTGATGCATGCGAAGTATTGCGATAACAAATCAAAAAGGCGGCGTGGCCAAAACAACGACCACGGTAAATCTTGGGGCATGTCTTGCCCAGATGGGTAAAAAAGTGCTTCTGGTAGACCTCGATCCCCAGGGAAATCTTAGCTCGTGGTTGGGCCTGGATATTCACAACCTGGAGCGGTCAATGTACAATGTGTTTCTGGAAGAGGTCTATTTTGAGGAAGTTTTAACAAAGACATGCGTTGAGAATCTTACCCTGGCCCCTTCAAATGTGGCATTAGCCAGTGTTGAAAGGATTTTAGCGCACGAAAAGGGCCGTGATCTCATCCTGCGCAAGCGTATATCTTCCGTAAGAGACGAATACGATTACATTCTGTTAGATTGTCCGCCCTCCTTGGGATTAATTACTATCAATGCTCTTACTTTTGCAAAGGAGGTCTTCATCCCCGTAGAGACAAAGGTACTGGCATTAAACGGCCTTGTGACGTTGACAAATACGGTACAGGTAGTAAAAGAAAGGCTGAACCACAGTCTTGAGGTGACGGGCATTATTGCCTGCCGTTTTGATGGGCGTACAACCCTCAGTAACGAGGTGCTGAATCAAATGAAGGACCGTTTTAAAGAAAAGGTATTTAATACTGCCATTCGAGAGAATATTCGCCTTGCGGAATGCCCTATTTCCGGGAAGCCCATTAGCTTATATGCGCCTGACAGTTCTGGTGCAAAGGATTATATAGAATTAGCAAAAGAAGTGATAGAAAGAGAGCCCAGTGATAAAGAAACAAAAAAATAAAGGGTTAAGTCGCCCGTTTTAGTTGGAATTTCTCATTGACATTAATTTTACAAACCAGTAAAATGCCTGTCTTCTTGTAACAGATACTTGATAAATAGATAGTTACAATAATGTAATGTATATTGGAATCGATATTATAGAAATAAAACGTATAGAGCGGGTATTTTCAGCAAATGAAAATTTTTTAAGCAGGATTTATACAGAAAAAGAAATAGAATACTGTAATCCAAAAAGAAATAAATACCAGCATTTTGCTGCCCGTTTTGCAGCGAAAGAGGCCATGTTTAAGGCGCTGGGAACGGGTTGGGTGGGCAACTTGAAATGGACAGATATTGAGCTCTTGAACGATGAGACGGGTAAACCATATGTGAATCTCTATGGTGGAGTAAAAGAACTGGCTAATAAAATAAATATCGATAACATTTCTGTTTCATTATCCCATTGTCAGGATTATGCCATTGCCCAGGTATTGTTAATACCAAAAGGGACGAGATGAAAATTTACGCATTTATAATAATAAGCTGTAGCGAAAAGAGGATATTCTATGAAAAAACTTGTACTCATTAATCCGCATCCGATAGGAAACGTCGGGGAGGAAAATGTTTCTGTATTAAATCAGATGCCGGTGAATCTTGGCTATCTTAAGGTGCTTACGCCAAAACATTGGGAGGTTGATATCATCGATGAAACACAGGAACTCGCCTTTGATGAAAATACAGGGGATATTACCTTTGGCGGCGCAGACCTGGTTGGTATTACGGCGGTAAGTTACCAGGCGCATCGTGCATATAAGATTGCTACTGCGTGCAGGAAGCGCGGTATTCCTGTAATCATAGGTGGAATCCATGCGACCAGCTTTCCGGAAGAGGCAGCAAAATACGTTGATTGTGTTGTCACCAGAGAGGCAGTAACACTCTGGGAAAAGATTATCTCAGACTTTGAAAGTGGCAATCTCAAAAAAAGATACGATGGGGAATTAACGCCGATGGACCTCTATCATAATTTAAGGTCTGACCGGGCGTTTTTGAAAAATAAATATAAATACCGTTATTCCGGTATTATAACCACGGCCGGGTGTCCTTTTAGCTGTGAGTTCTGTTCTGTGCCTCAATTCCAGGGTAAGAAGTATCGTGAAAGGCCTATTGAAGATGTGCTGGATGAATTTGAATCTATTAAGGGTCAATATCGTGGTTTAATATTAACGGATGAAAATTTTTATGGACACAGCAAAAAATCAAATGAACGTGTCCGGGCGCTCTTCAAGGGAATGGTAGAAAGGGGTATTTATCAGAATTGGTTTGGTTTTACCTCACTTAATATTTATGAGGACGACGAAACCCTTGAATACATGATGAAGAGCGGGTG
>JAHFOW010000013.1 GCA_023261465.1 Planctomycetota bacterium | reverse complement strand
TGAGTAGTTTTGGCAATGGAACCTGATTTATCTATCAATTCTTTATTCAGGAGCGTTCTCACTGCGCCCTCCAAACTCGAATTTCCTACATACAGAAGTCTGGCCTTTTTCAACCCTGGTAAAAGACCAGTCTTAAAAAGACTTTCCTCCTTCAGGTGATAACCAAATGCACCGGCAATAATAACCGTCTTCAGTTCATCGCGCCTGATATTACTGTTCGTGAGCAAAATCTCCACGCCCGCCCTGATAGCCGCCTTCGCCAACTGAACCTGCCGTATATCTTCCTGTGACAGCGCCACACCATTTGCCAATTGAAAATATCGCTTCCCGTTTTTTTCAAATAAATACTTTTTGTATTTTTCCGGGATTTCATTGCCTTCTTTAGTTTGCAACCGGCCACTGGAGTTTACAAGTCCGACCCGTAAGAGTTCAGAAACAATATCCAGAAGACCACTTCCACAAATCCCCCGTGGCTGGCTATTGCCGATTACTTCCAGAGTTATCTCGTCTTCAAGGCTGACGTGCTCGATTGCGCCATCTCCCGCCCGCATCCCAGAACTTATCGTCATTCCCTCAAAGCACGGGCCAGCGGCGGTAGACGTCGCTATCATTTTATCATCAAGTAAAAGAACCATTTCTCCATTGGTGCCGATATCCAGAAAAAGGGCTGGTAAATCGAGGGTATTACGGTTAATAGCAAGGAGGCCTGACACGATATCTCCGCCAACATAGCCAGAAATACAGGGAAGGGTTGTCACGGGCGCGTATTGAGCAATATTGATGGCAAGTTCTTTCGCCGTCGTAGTAAAGGTATCGGATATTTCCATTTTGTATGGGTATTCGCCTATTCCTTTAATTTCTTTATTTAAAAATATGTGTTGCATTGTGGTATTACCGGCTGCAATGATTTCATAAATGTTTTCTGGTTTTACGGTTTTTTCAGAAGATATAAAATGAATGAGAAAATTAACCGTGGATATAAGTTCCTTGTGCATCCTGTATAGTCCGTCTTTGTTAGATGTGGAGTACTTTATCCGGGACATGACATCGTGACCGTAAGACACAAGCGGATTCAGCGCGGAGGAACTCCCCACTATCTTACCGTTAGAAAGATCGACCAATGCTGCCACGAGCGTTGTAGTTCCAATATCCAGTGCGATTCCACAGAGATGAGACTGTGTTTCGCCTTCTTCAACCGAAGAGAGTTTTTCGTTAATATACACACGTGTGCGGCAAAGACCTTGTTCATTAAGAACCCCTTCCTTTCTCACGGCCGGGTTGACGTCATATTTCACACCACCTTCAGCATAAAAGCCTTCAACAATCTTCATATCTTTTCTGTCGAGGGAGGGAATGGTGACTTCCATGTCAGTTTCTACACGGGTTTTGCAGGCAAGTACGGTATCGAGGGTTTTATTTGCCCTTACCTGTATCATGTCCTTTCCGCATTTACCCGTGCCACCACACGGGCCTTCGAGGTGAACGCCAAGTCTTCGTGCTGCTTCCAGGATCGTAATTCCTTTTGGCACAATCCCTCTGGCTTTCATGGGATAAAAGGTTATTTCAACGCTCTGAGTCATATATTCGAGTTAGAAAAAATTGGTAAGTCAACCGTCTCGGTTGACCAAATCAAAAACAACAAACGGATACCGGACAAGCGAGATGCTTGTCCTGCCAACACCGCCTCAAAAACCGCACAAATAAAATGAAATTTTTATACCATCAAATCGTAAATAATATTTTGTTCACTTCCCTTTTGCTATTTCAGTCATGGCCTTTATATGACGGACAGGAGTTGTAGCGCTCAGACCACATGCAGGGGCAAGGATGTCAACGCCAAAATCTAAAAGATTTTTTGAAACTGTTTGTATCCTGCTTACAGGGCCGTTTTGTAGAAGCAAGGTACTTACATTGCCCATCAATTTCTTCCCCGGAATTACACTCCGAGCCTCTTTTATGTTTACGAGAGCATCCACACTGATGCATTCTGATGTTAACTTTGTGAGGGGTTCATAGGTAGAACCCACATTTCCACATATATGCACAATGACAGGTTTGCCAAGCGTATGTATACAGTCGATCATGTTATTCAAATAAGGGAGTACAAACTCTCTGAAAAGTTTAGGTCCCAGAATTTCTCCGGTTGCGGAAGGGTCGGAGATCACAATAATGTCCGCTCCATGCTCAATAAGCGCATCACCGTACCTGCTACAATTCTCCGTTAAAAATGCAAGCAAACCATGAACTTCGCCTGGCTCCTGCCGGAGCGCTTTGTAAAGCGCTGTTGCATCTATCAGGGAAGTCGCAAGACTTAACGGGCCTACCAGGTTGCCGATTACTGGTGTATCGGGACACCTTTGACTTAGTATTGAGGTACATTCAAGAATGGCTGGGAGTCGTCCGTCTTTATGAGGGTCGAGTTTTTTTAAAGTAGTCCATTGCCTCACTGATTTCAGAGGATATTTTACCATACTTGGGCTGGTCGTTTCGTCGCCATCTTCCACTTCACCACCCAATGCCTCAGCCTCAACAGTCATACAAAAAGGAATACCAAGATTCTCAAGCCCTGTCTCTCTGTACATGGCGATCGAAAGTTCAGCCATTTTTTTTGCATCACGATGTACCCCTGGCCAGGAGCAACCTGTTTGTACCATAACCTCTCTACATGCCATGGTCATCATACCGCCAGGACAAATAACAGGCGCTCTGTCAACGGGAATATTCCGTAAAACTCTTAAAATTCTTTCTTTTTCCGTCATGCTGAATTATTTACAACCAAGGAACCCATGCATTCAAGAATCTTCCTGCTTCTCTTGCTTTCCTTAGATGAACTTATTTTAATTTAAATTAATCGGAAGCCGTGCAAACGTCCGCCCCGCTTCAAGAAAGGCAACCATGTTTTCATGCGGTGTATGGATGGGCACCTCACACCCGGTGGCTACAATAAATCCTTTTGGATTGTCGGACGCCTTTGCTACACAATCCTTAACCATGAGCGTTATCGTTTCGGGATTCCCCTTAAGCATACCATCTGCCGGGCTTACATTACCCATGATACAGACTTTTTGTCCCACTAATTCTTTCGCCTCCTGCAGGTCAATGTTATCAATACTCAGGATATCCGCCCCACTCTCAGCCATGCATTGTATCACCCGTTTTGTCTTTCCGCAGATATGGAGGACGCCGGGGAGGTTGTAGGAGTGAATATGAGCATATACCTCTTTGAGATACGGCAGAACAAATTCCCTGAAATGTTTCTCGCTGATCATGGAACCGGTGGCAACCGGCTCGACAGTAACAGGAACTCCACCTGCCTTTACATAAACATCAATAACATTTTTAACCGATTGGGTTGCAACCTTCATTACAGTATGCACTAATTCCGGGTCAGTGTAGAGTTCTTTGATAAAAGTCTCTGTACCCCGTAAAGCCGCAGACGTTGTAAAAGGGGCGCCAATAACAGGTACAATAAATACCTCATTCCCGATAGCATCCATACATCGTTTCACCGCCTCTAAATACACAGGGAGTCTGCCGTCTTTTTCAGGATCGACAGGTTTAAGTTTTTCGATGTCTTTCCGCGTCTGTATAAACGGAGTTTCTACCTGCGGAGCGTCATCTTCGGGGAAATACATTTTCGTACCCATTGCCTCTGCTACGGTAGAAGTCGTAGAAAAGATGTAAACGATATCGTGCCGGTATTTATTGAAACAGGCAATATTCGCATCCCCCATGTTCCTGCCGTTTGTGCAGAAATCCCTGACGGTCAGGTTCAAACTCCTGGATGCAAAATTAAGGATTAGGGGGCTTACCAGGAGCCTGTCGGCCTGCTTTCCCTGCAGAATTGACAGCATCCGTTCCTTTGGCTTCATTTCGTCAGTATGGTTCATCGCATACTCCTGTAATTTAATGTTTACTATAGTTGTCCAACTTCTCATTATTTCCTCTGCATACTCAGCGACCTCGGCGTTAAGAGTTTTTTTTTCTAACCCTTACCAATTCTGGTGTTTTAAATGTCAGAGGCACATGAATATTCTGAAACAGACCCTTTGCAACCTTGACTGCCTCTGCTGCATTCTTTGCGTACCCATCGGCGCCAATCCTTTTGGCAAAGCCAGGTGATATCGGACCGCCGCCAACCATGATCCTGGATACAATACCAGCATTTTTAATGTCCTCAATAACCACCTGCATACCATCCATCGTTGTAGTCATAAGGGTTGAAAGGCAAACCAGGTCGGCGTTTAGCTCCCCTGCTGTGTCGACAAACTTTGCATACGGCACATTCCTGCCCAGGTCGTATATTTCAAATCCTGCATTATCAAGCATGATTTTTACAAGGTTTTTACCAATATCGTGGGTGTCACCTTTTACGACGCCGATTACCACCTTTTTCTTGTCCCGGGTATTTTCCTTTGGCAAATGTGGCCTGACAACCTCGATTCCTGCGTTCATGGTATCGGCACAGAGGAGTATTTCCGGCACAAAGTATTCCTCCTGCTCAAAGAGTTCATTGACCTTATCCATGCCACGTGCAAGTCCATCAGTGATTATCTCATAAGGGTCAATTTTACAGTAAATGGCTTCCGTTGCTGCCTTAACCGCACGGGGTGCATCCATTTCAATCACCGCCTGGGCTAAATCATTCAGAATTTTATGTTTATTTGCGTCCATAGACGTCTCCTGTTGCTGTTTATTGTATTATGTAAAAATATTCCTTAACATGCGCACAACTCCACCTTCACCGCACACACCTTATATTCAGGGGTGAGCGCAAGCATGTCTTCTCCGGGACCGGTCAAAACATTCGTTGGGGTTTCTGGAAAATGGAAAGACAGAAATACGCTCCCCGGCCTCGACCGTGTAGTAACAAGCGCTTTTACTTCCAATGAACCCCGTCTCGACGTTACTCTTACGCGATCATCGGTTTTTATATCAAGCGCCCCGGCATCATCCGGATGTATCTCCACAAATTCCTCCGAACTGATCGAATGGATTTCAGGATTACGAAGCGACATCGAACCGTTGTTGTAATGATACAGACGACGGCCTGTGGTCAGATACAAAGGATAGCTACTATCAGGTAACTCCTCAGAAGGCGTGTACAGGAGGTCATTGAGTTTGCCTTTTCCTCGTGTGAACGTGTCTTTGTGGAGAATAGGTGTGCCCGGATGATTCGTGTCCCATACCGGCCATACCAGTCCATCACCTTCAAGCCGTTTAAAAGAAATTCCGGCAAATTCCGGGGTAAGACTGGCAACTTCTTCCATAATTTCTTTCGGATGGTTGTAATGCATAGGATAACCCATAGCATTCGCAATTAAACACATAATTTCCCAATCATGTTTTGTCCCTTTTGGCAATTGAATGGCCTGATTGAGCAGTCTTACCCTTCTTTCCGCATTGGTAAAGGTGCCGTCCTTTTCAAAGAAACAGCCGGCGGGTAGTACTACATGGGCAAGCCTGGCTGTTTCTGTCATAAATATTTCCTGAACCACAAGAAAATCAAGCTTTTTCATGGCTGATTTCACATGATGGATATTTGCCTGTGTTGCAGCCGGGTCGTATCCGATGATATACATCGCTTTTAGTTTACCCTCCAGGGTTGCTTTATACATTTGCGGTTCTTTCAGCCCCGGTTTTGTGGGAAGCTGGCAATTCCACGCCTCAGAGAATTTTTTGTTAGCTGCCGGATCATCTACCTTTTGATAGCAGGTGTATACATCAGGCAAGGCGCCCATATCGCAGGAACCCTGGACGTTATTCTGTCCGCGGAGCGGATTAATTCCCGTATTGGGCCTGCCAATGTTGCCGGTAATCATCGCCAGATTTGCCAGGGACATAACGCCGTGAGAACCCGCCTTGTGTTCTGTCATGCCCAATCCATACACAATCATACCTTTCCCTGTACCCGCATAAATTCGGGCAGCCTTAATAATATCTTCCCCTGGAACACCAGTGATTTCCTCAACTTTTTCCGGTGTATACGGAGACACGACCTGTCGCAGCATATCTATGTTTTCGGTACGCTGCCGGATAAACTCCTTGTCTTCCAAACCTTCTTTAAGAATAACATGGAGCAGTCCATTAATAAGGGCGACATTGGTGCCTGGTTTCAGACGCAGCCAGACCGTTGCATATTGGACGAGTTCTATTTCCCGCGGGTCGATTACAATCAATTTGGCCCCATTGTGTCGTACCGCCTTCTTTATTTTTAATGCCGCTACCGGATGTGCCTCGGTAGTGTTAGAACCACTTACGATGAGTACTTCTGCGCCTTCGATGTCAGCCAGAGAATTGGTAGCAGCGCCGCTCCCTAATGCAGCCCTGAGCCCGGTAACTGACGGGGCATGGCATACACGCGCACAGTTATCCATGTTATTGGTTCCCATGACAGCGCGGGTAAACTTTTGGGCGAGGTAGTTTTCTTCGTTTGTGCCTCTGGAGGAACTGAGGCATCCAAATGCATCGGGACCGTATTTCTGCTTAATCTCCATCAATTTCTGTGCGACGAGTTTTATAGCCTCCTCCCAGCTTGCCTCCCGGAATGGTTGATCAATATGGTCACGAATCAATGGAGATTTTAACCGGTCAGGACTTCTGTAAAACTCAAATCCGTATCGTCCCTTAACACACAGGCTGCCATAATTTGGAGGCGAATGGGTATCTGCTGTTACCTTTAAAATATCACCCTGTTTGACATGAAGCACAAGACTGCATCCCACACCACAGTAACAACAAACCGTACGCACCTTCCTGGTTTCCCAGGGACGTCCTTTTTTCATAGCGGGTTTGTCCATAAGGGCGCCAACGGGACAGACGGAAACACAATGTCCACAAAACACACAACCGGATTCCCTGAGTGGCTTCTCAAAGGCAGTTGCTATTGAAGTTTGCATCCCACGGTTTGAAAATGCCCAGATGTGTTGGTTTTGTACCTCATCGCAAATCCTGACGCATTTTCCACAGAGGATGCACTTATTCATATCCCGGTAAATTGCCGGATTTGAATCATCTGGCCTGGAAGACGGATTACAATCGGTAAAACGTGAGGTCTTTACATCGTATTCATACATAAGCCTTTGCAGTTGACATTCCCCTGTCTTGTCGCACGTCAGGCAGTCGTTCGGATGATCCGACCAGATGAGTTCGAGATTGAGTCGCCGTGAACGCATGACTAATTCGCTGTGGGTGGTGATTTTCATACCTTCTGAAACAGGGGTTGCACACGAAGCTACCAGAGTTCGTGCACCCTCTGCCTCCACCACACACATGCGGCAAGCTCCGGTAGGAGTTAAGCGTGGATCGTGACACAACGTAGGGATGTGAATCCCGAGTTTTTGGGCTGCTTGTAAAATTGTTTGTGAAGGTTCTGCCTCCACCTTTTTTCCATTAATGAATAAAGACACCATAATTCTTTATAACCTCCAAGTACAAAATGAAAAAGAATTTTTGATTATTTCTTGGGGACGTTTCCAATAAACTATTGGAAGAAGGACGGCGTCTTTTGGATCGAGAGGAATCGAAAGAAGAAAGAAATTGTTCTCTTGGGAAAATGAGATTACAAGATGGAAAATATCCTTGCAATCAGGGGAAATGCGTCAGGAAATAGTTCCGAAGAGTCCGTATCTTCTCCGCACAATCTGGAAATGGCGCCGCCACTTCAAAGCGGATGCTCACCCGTATTTGAAAAACATGGTTTGCCTCCAGATCATGAACAGGACTCCTGAAAATATAAAGTAAAAGTAATGAAAAATGGTTGTGACGTATGCAATACGTTCCTACGTACAAGACGCCAAAATACAGAAAACCTAAGCATCTTTATGAGTATGTGATTATTTTTATACAAAAACATTCTGCAAATATCAAAGAAATTATTCTCAAGACATGAATATAGCAAGAAATTCATAGCGTTTTCGTGACTATCCTGGTTGCATAAAATACTTGTGTTGTTTTGATAAAACAATTATGCTTTATTTAATTAATGATGATGTAACTCAACCCTTCAGAAATTTCAAAATTTGTTGCAGGGCAACCCTCTGGGGTTGCACATGGCAAGGCGAATGCTTCGCCCTACGTGTGATTGCAAACAAAACAGCAGAGTACGTAATTTTATATTTGTTTATAAATATTAACTGAGAAATAAGGAGCTAAAAAAATGAAAAAGAGTTCGATATCGTTGATTTCAATTTTAACGCTAACGATTATGGGGGGGGGGCGGAACGTCTATGCAGACTCCCAAAAACCTGCCGAACCACCCGCTAACATCTATATGAAAGAGAAGCCGGAAGCGGCTGCTCCTCAGGACGACGCTGTTCTTTCCGGCAAGGTTGTAGAAACCATGAACAGCGGCGGTTATACTTATATTTGTATCGAAAAAGATGGCAAAAAGACATGGGCTGCAGTCTTAGAAACGAAGGTAGCCGTAGGACAGGACGTCGTTTTACAACCCGGCTATGAAATGATCAACTTCACCAGCAAGACCTTAAACCGTACCTTCGACAAGATCATCTTTTCCACGGGAATGGTATTACAGGATGGCACCACTGAAATGAAAAGTTTTCACGGAAAATCAATGGTCAGCAAAGGCGCCGGAGCTCCTTCTGATGAAAAGATAAAGGTGGAAAAGGCTACTGGTTCGAATGCCTACACCGTTGCAGAACTTTATGTAAAAAAGAATGAGCTGGATAAGAAAAGCATCATTGTTAAAGGTAAGGTTGTAAAAGTTTCTTCGGGCATCATGAGCAAAAACTGGCTGCATATCCAGGACGGAACAGGAACCACCGAGAGCGGCAACAACGACCTTGTCGTAACAACCAGTGAGATTGCCGCCGTCGGCGATATCGTTACCGTAACCGGAACCCTTTATAAGGACAAGGATTTCGGGAGTGGGTACAAATATGACGTAATTGTGGAAGAGGCGAGTATAAAAAAATAAGCTACCGCTTACCGCAGAGAGTGTATAGGAAAAGGAAGATGGGGGGTTGAGAAGTCGGGTGCAAAATCCCTTCTTCTTAGCTTCCCAACCCTAAATTTCGGACTGTTCTTTATTCTTTTTTATTGTTTTTGCAGGATAGCCATTGCAGAAGAAAAAGCAAACCCGGGAAACGCTGGATTTGGATAGGTTTGTTATTTCAGTTATTTGTTAACCAAATGACGCCGAAAAAAGAAAAAATCAAAGTTGGAATAAGCTCCTGTCTCATCGGAGAAAAGGTGCGTTATGATGGTGGGCACAAACTGGACAGATTTATAACAGACACACTTGGACGGTACTTTGAATGGATACCGGTATGTCCTGAAGTAGAGTGTGGACTTCCCGTGCCGAGAGAAGCTATGCATCTGGTAGGAACGCTTGAAGTCCAACGTCTTATAACCATTAAAAGCAATATTGACCATACGGAAAAAATGCGCCAGTGGATAAAGAAAAAATTACAAGAATTAGAACGGGAAGAACTCTGTGGGTTCATTTTTAAAAGTAAATCACCGAGTTCGGGGATAGGCGGCGTGAAAATTCACCATCCGGCAGGAAGCCATATCCGAACGGGAGCAGGTCTCTTTGGCGGGGCGTTTATGAAATATTTCCCATTGCTTCCGGTGGTGGACGATGGACGACTGCATAATGACAGCTTCAGGGCAAACTTTGTTGAAGGTGTTTTCGTTTATAAGCGATGGAGGGAATTTTTAAAGCAAGGCGCATCCATCAAAAACAGGGAATAAAACGGGCGGAATTATTTACTGACTATATCAGAAATCTGATGGATGGCATGCGCCTGACGGCAACATCAAAAAAGAACACAAACGTCTTGCGCCACATACTTGGATATTTCAAAAAGAGCCTGTCTTCGGATGAAAAACAGGAACTGCTGGAAGTTATCAACAATTACCAGCAGAAACTTTCGCCACTCATTATTCCCGTAACACTCATCAAATATTACGTGAGAAAATTTGATATTACCTATTTAAAACGACAGTATTACCTAAACCCGCATCCCATTGAACTTATGTTGAGAAATCATGCGTAGTGTCAAACTATTGTTATTTTCTTTTGTTTTTTGTGGATTTTTTCAAAAAACTAAATTATTGCCTTACTTCAATGGGATTAAACTTCTTTTGATTGCAGCTTTGTTACGCCGTGTTATCGTAAATATGTTAAATAAGTTGACACATTTGAGTTTACCAGTAAAGATATCCAACGCCAATTTGAAAAGAAGGATTAGTGTAAGTATTGCTTTTTTCAACTGGCCACAGATGTATTTCTTTAACGTTAATCAGGGGATAATTGTATTGTATTTCTCCTAAAGGAAGTGTCCGCATTCCTTGAATAGTCCCGCCAATGGTAACTGCCCGGTCTTTGGCGTATACACTTACATCAAGATAGTGGTCAACGAGCGCTAAAAATCTTCCCTCGGACGTATCCACATCCTTAGGTTTTTCACGCAAACCCGAAGGGCGCTGTAGCACTTTTAATAACGTTCCCTCTTTCGTATTTTCAGACTCGATAATAACCCCACTCAGGACAACCATCTCTCCTTTGTAATTCTCCGGGTTTTTCAGAACGTCACCTGCAGTAATATTGGGTTTTACCTGTTCTCTGAGTTGCTTTGAGATTACTGGCGCACAGCCAATCATTGATACCCATAAAATAATCGTCATGAGTTTAAAAAATGTGGGATATTTACTTCTCCGTAACATGATTTATGTATCCTCCATATTTTTATAGAAAATAAAGTTCTTTATTTTATTTATTATAAATGAAAATTATTCTTAAATCCAATGCATTACAATGTATCGAATATTGTATTGATTATTTTTTTTATACTGGTAGTATATGAATAATTTCCCACAAAGATACTTAGTCGGAAAGAAAAAATTGAAATTCATTTACACGAACGTATGTTCCGCTCTCTGATCCATTTTAGGTAAAAGGAGGATTGCTGGTGGTTGATGTATTGGCGAGAGACATTATCCTTATTGTCTATGTATTCTGGTTAATTATCACAGGGATATTGGTTTTCTTTATGCAGGCGGGTTTCGCCTTCCTGGAAAGCGGGCAGGTGCGTTCTAAAAATGCCGCCCATGTCTATATGAAGGTCTGTGCTAATATTGGCATCGGTACGCTGGTATGGTGGCTCTTTGGATACGCTATCTTTTCGGGTAACTGGAACTATTGCTTGCTGGGAGTAACAGATCCGGGAAATGTGGACGCACTGAATGTTTATGGACACTGGTTTACCATGTGGGGATTTTGCCTGGTTTCCAGCTCCATAGCATCCGGCTCCATTGCCGAGAGGTTTAGTTTTAAGGCTTACCTTATTTATGTTGCCCTCTATTGCGGTTTCATGTACCCGTTCTTTGGATGGATAGCATGGTCTGCAGGACCGTTAGCCAAATGGGGCTATGTAGATTATGCAGGTTCTATGGTGGTACATTTACAGGGCGGCCTGACAGCCCTCATTGCGGCAATAATTGTAGGTCCCCGTCTGGAAAAGTACGCCCGTACTAATAAGAAAACCTGGTTATTTGAATTTGGACGTGGCGAATGTTTTACTATTCCGGGACACAACGTTTCACAAATGATGCTCGGCGTATTTATATTATGTGTTTGTTTTTACGGTTTTAATGTCGGTTCTGTGCTGCTCGGGACCCTCTGTGAACCTACGACAGACGTAACGGCACGCGGCATGATTAATGTCCTGGTAAACGACTTACCCACCACGACCATTAACGTCACGATGAGCATGGCCGGCGGTATCCTGGGAGCAATGTTTGGAGGATGGCTGGTAAACAAAAAACCCGACCCGCTCACCACGGGAAATGGCGCTATAGCAGGCATGGTATCTATTTGCGCCGGCGTAGGATTTACTCATCCGGGTTTTGCCCTGGTTATCGGCGTCATTAGTGGCGGCATTATTCCTCTTGTCGTCCGGTGTCTGGATAAGATTGGTATTGATGATACAGTAGGCACCTGTGGTGTACATTGTACAGCCGGGGCCATTGGCGGTATTTCAACGGGAATAATGGGGCTTATTCGTCCATCATATCACGGCGTAAGTTGTAATATCGGTATTCAGGCAATTGGTTTTATCATCTGCATCGGTTATGCCTGCTTATGCGCTATCATCATTTTTGGGGGGCTTAAGGCCGTAGGCCTTTGTCGTGTAAAAGAGGAAGACGAGGCGATGGGCCTCGACATCTCAGAACACATGACGCCGACGTATCCGGAATTTGTATCAGGTGGTATAAGCGGCAGAACAAGGGAATATTAAAATGGCAATGTAAATAGGTTGTGAGCCTGTATCGTATCCCGGCATCGTGTGAGACGTCCGACGTTTACCAATTAACGAAACGAACATTGTAGCCGCAGCCAAATTCTATCTATGACAGCATAAACAACAGCATAATTAAAACGATGTCTTAAGAGCTTTATTATGAAATCCAAATTACTTATTTTGACAATTGCCCTTGTTCTTCAAGGGCAATTTTTTTTACTGAATGGTACGGAGAATGTTACGGCTGACATCATCACACCCCTTGAACATGCATACTACGAACAAACTCAACACCTTCTTGAAAAAGGATTAATTGACATTGCAATACCCGAGTTAAAGAAAATAGTTGAGTTCCACCCCGATATTATTGAGATTCATGCATACCTTGGATGGGCATATAGTCATAAGGGTATGATTGCCAATGCAGTCGAAGAATTTCAAAAGGTTTTAAAAATGCATCCCGCCCTTCAAAACGGCGTCTTTGACTATCCCATGTCAAGAAACATTCCCGTGAGAGTCGGGGAATTTACCATTCGTTTTGAAGATACCATTCAGTTGATAGGCGAATTTTCCGGTGCACACGAGGTACTTGGTTTGTGTTATGTGTTGCAGGGAAGGCTGGGCAATGCCCTCGGTGAATACAAAAAAGTCTTACAACAAGAACCTGCGTATTACTATCAAACTACAAAAGTACATGGAAAAGAGACTATTTCTTATGCCGACCATGCCGTCAGGGAATATGAGGAAATTTTAAGGGAAGACCCCGGTTGCATTGAGGCACATATAAAATTGGCATGTGCTTATGCAGAAAAAGGCATGCCGGACCTTTCCATTTCTCATACGAAAAAGGCCATATTTATGAACCCTGAACGAATAGAATGGCGCGTTTATTTGGCTTGCTTTTACGCAAAGAAATGGATGCTGGATGATGCACTGAAAGAATTAGATGAAACAAAAAAGGCGAGAGACTATATTTTTGAAAAACTTCTCAATGAAGGAAAATGCTGCATACAAAACAATGAACTTGATAAAGCGGTATCCCTCTTAAAAGACGCCCTCAAGATACATCCTGAGCGCCAACAAGCACGCTGGATGCTTGCTGAGGCTTATAGTAAAAGCGGCTGTTCAGATAAGGCCCTTAAATTGTGCAAGGAAACCCTCACATTGTATCCGTATGATCCTTATACATCCGCTCTCCTGGGCTGGATATATGTTCAATGCGATTTGTCATCGGCGGCGATACATGTGGCGGAACAGGCAATTAACAAAGCTCCGGAAAACACAGAAATCCTTGCACTCATGGCCATGATCCTTGCATCCCAAAATCAGATACGCGAAGCATTGGCGATCTGCACGACAATTGTTAATAAAACCGTTGAGAATGTCCATGTCACAAAAGACTTCGGCTGGGTTAAAGGAACTGTGCCCTCCATTGGACAAAAGTTCAGAGAGGTACTTGATGTGCTGGAGATAAAACCTGACTATACAGACGGCTATATTTGTTTGGGGTGGCTGTATTCAAAAAATGGAGAGATGGAGAAGGCTGCAAATGCCTACAAAAAAGCAATTGAATTAGCGCCAGATTCAGCAGATGCTCATCGTTATCTGGGAAATACATATATTCAAGAGGGTACAATAAAGGACGCTTTACAAGAATATGCCAGGGCATTCGAAATCCTGTCAAAAAAAGCCGGGGATGATATGGCACGAGGATTGACATATCTTAAGAATGGTGATACAGAGCAAGCGATAGAGTGTTTCAAGAGTGTGCTGATGTTTGATCCTGAATGTAAGGACGCCTGCCTTTCCCTTGCAGATGCTTATGAAAAAAGGGGGCAGTATAGTATGTCTGCGCCTTTGAAGTTACAGGCTGGAAGAATGAAACAAGCGATATCTGATGTAGTAAAGCCACAAGCAAAATGATTCCCTGTAATCTCTCCATACGCTACAAAGTCACATGTCATCTTACCCCCTGTCTTCGCATTTTGCTTTGTTTCAAAACAAAAAGTTTGTATTATAAATTATAGTAAATATTTTTAATTTTGCAATTTTTCAACATATACGAATTATTTTAAATTATTATGACGGAGATGGTATGTTATGTATGGAAAAAGTTAAATATCCTTGGGTTATGAGTGTTGTATGGTTGTTGTCTTTAATTGGAGGTATTTCATTGTGCCAGCCAATTACAAATGGCCAGGATTCACAAGAGAATGTAGACATGAATTTACGTAAATCTGTCTTGTTGCAGTTACAAAAAGAAGATAATCCCGAATGGCAGGTCGTATGGAATGAAAACACAAAAGTGGCAAAACGGCTGTTTAATGCTGAAAGTAAACCGCTTCAAGGAAAGCCAAAGGATGCGGCAAAGGAATTTTTATCTCAGTATCATGGACTCTTTGGATTTAATCCGGGACTTGAAGATTTACGGATAATAGAAGATGAAAACACACCTTTGGGATGGAGGGAAAGATTTCAGCAATACTATCAGGGTATCCCGGTGATGGACACTGAAGTTTGCGTTCATGTTTCAGACAAAAATGGCGTTTTTTTAGTGGAAAACCATTATATCCCAAATTTAAAAATAGACATAAAACCGGCTGTGGAAAACGGAAACGCTATCATAATAGCCCGGGATGCCTTAAAAATTCAGGAATCCGATATTGAAAGTGTCTCATCGAAGCTTGTAATCTTGCCAAATATATCCGAACCACAACTTGCCTGGAGAGTAGTTATATCAAAAAAAGAAAATGTCGAGAAAACCTGGTTAGTTTATGTGGATGCAAAAAGAAAGGGATGGGTGCTTTATAAAAAATTATTGCAGGCATATCTTAATGGGAAAGGGAAAGTATATAAGGAAAATCCTGTCACCACCCCTTCTTTAAGTGCTGTAAGATTAAAGAATCTCTCTACAGGTACAAAACTTTTAAAAGGAAAATACGCAGCGACATATAATGCAGAGTGTGCTAGTGCCGGTGAACAAGTTACCACTGCATCGTCGCCCACCAGAAATTATAGCTATAAACCAACCGATAGTCGCCTGTCTGAAGTGATGGCCTATTACCACGTGAACACTGAACATGATAAATTAAAGTCACTTTTTAGTTTCAAAAAGCTGGATAACCAAATACCGTTACTCGTTAATTTACAAGATCCTAATGATGAGTCAAAAGGTTTCGACAATGCATTTTACACAAGAAGTGCAAACTTTAAAAAAACTGGCTTGATTGTGTATGGTTGTGGGGAGATATTCAAAAATTTTGCCCTGGATGGCAACGTTAGTCAGCATGAATATGGACATGCCGTGCTGGATCATATTCAACCGCAGTTGTTTGAGGCAACTGAAAGTAATTATCCCGGCGCTATTCATGAGGATACAGGAGATGTGATGGCTTCTTATTTTGGCGGAAATGCTATTATTGCGGAGTACGCAGGTGTTTCTAAAGATGGCAAGGTGAATTTTACACGTAATATGGACAATACACGAAAATATCCGGGTGATGTATATGATCCGGAGTTAAACCCACCAATGTCAGAGGTGCATTATACAGGGGAAATACTGAACGGGGTTTATTGGGACATAAAGGATGCATTAGGAGTGGATACTGCGTTTAAATTGTTCTTTTCTGCCCTTAACCTGCTTCCTAAAGAGGCCACATTTTTCGACGTGAGGGATGCATGGGTCACTGCCGATAGCCAATTATTTATGGGAACAAACAAAATGGCTATCCAAACAGTATTTGCGGATCATGGCATTACAGGAAAAGACCCTGGGAATGCAAAGGCAAAATTAGCTCTTCTCGACATGACTTTTTTCAAATTAGATCCCAACACGGGAAAATTGACACAGCAAACGACCTTCAAACAAGGCGATTACATAGTAATTTTTATTAAGACAAAAGTTTCCCTGTTAACGCCTGCTTACAATATTATACCAGAGTCTATCAGTTTAACTCAGGCAGACAAATTCAACGGTATAATTCTTTCAAATGAAGCATTAAATGGAACGTACAATATAGGCTTTGCAATAATTACTACAAATTCAGCTGTTGGGACAATAAACGTACAAATAAAGGAACGACTGGGTGGGACAACAAGCATCAAGTCAATAACCGGTTCGTTCAAAATGGCAACAAAAATGTAAACCATTGAGAAAACAAAAAATTGTCTGCATTTTGTAGAAAACACATCAGGCTTTCGGCAACTTTGAATAGTTATCTATGTAGTGGCAATTCACGAATTGCCACTACACATTGAAATTTCAAAACATAAATTGTCTGCGGCTATGTTTTACGCCAGCCATTTTTTCTCTCAATCCATCCCCCGCCCACGACGATATCATCATGATAAAAGACGACTGCCTGCCCTGGCGTAATAGCCCGTTGCGGAGTTTCAAAGACGACACGTACTTTGTCCTGACCGTAAGGATATACCGTAGCCGGGGATGGAGTATGACTGTAACGGATTTTTGCCTGTACCCACAAGGGGGCGCGTAGCTTATCTATCGAAATCCAATTCACGGCAGACGCAACCAATTCGCCCTGCATGAGTTCATCATCAGTGCCAATAACAACGGTATTATCCTGCGGATTTATATCCACCACATATCGGGGGGCGCCAAGCGCAATGCCCAGCCCCTTTCGCTGTCCGATGGTAAAGAATGGCGCTCCGGGATGCTTCCCCAGAATGTTTCCCCGTGTATCCTTTACAAGGCCGGGTGTTATACGGCTTCCGTATCTTTCATACAAAAGGGTGTGATAGTTATTGTCCAGGACAAAACAGATATCCTGACTTTCAGGCTTATCCTTGGTTTTTAAGTTCATATCTTTTGCAACCTGACGTACATAATCCTTTGTTACAGGGCCTAACGGAAAGATGGTTCGTGAAAGTTGTTCCTGATTCAACGAAAATAACACATACGATTGGTCTTTCCTCGTATCAACACCCTTTTTGAGGAGATACTGCCCTTCGGACTTTTCTATCTGAGCGTAATGCCCCGTGGCGATAAAATCGGCATTAATTATCCTTGCGAAATCAAGCAACTTCCCGAATTTTAAATCCTGATTGCATAGAATGCATGGGTTGGGTGTCCTGCCGTTCAGGTACTCGGTACAAAAGGTATCGATAATGCGATCAAAGGCATCCCTGAAGTTTAAGACATGGAACTGAATACCGAGTTGGTTTGCAACAGTGCGGGCGTCATTTGCATCTTCCAGGCTGCAACAAATTTTAGTTTTAGTGATTGTATCGATTTTGTCAAGACCGAGGCGCATAAACAGACCGACGACCTCATAGCCCTGCTCTACCAGAAAATGGGCAGCAACGCTGCTATCAACCCCGCCACTCATGGCGACAACAACTTTAGTTTTCATAATTTTCGGGAGACCACAGATTGCACAGATAAATGGTCTTTAGAGTTTGAGAGGCACAGGGGTAAAGGACGCTAAAAATAAGATAAATAAAACAACACCGAGTATTTTACGCTTAAAGTCGAGTGAGGTAAATTCGTCGACGGGGGCTGGATGCCGGAATCCAAAGAGGAGCAGCAATACGGCAAAGAGCGTCCAGCCTGGATACAGGAGGATTGCAATTGCGAAAAAGATGAAAATACCCAACCGGAAAACAATCTTACTCTTTCTGCCCAACAAGGCATACATGATGTGTCCGCCATCGAGCTGGCCGATAGGCAGGAGATTGAGCGCCGTAACGAATAACCCCGCCCATCCGGCGAAGGCAACGGGATGGAGGTAAACATCCATCCCTTCAGGTAATTTTCCAATCACCAGGTGGGAAATAAACGAAAACAAGAATGGTTCCCCAAGACCCAGGTATTCTGACGTATCACCCGGGATTGGCCTGATATCTGATAAATAGAGTCCAATAACAATAGCAGGGACGGCGAAAAAAAGTCCCATAAGCGGACCCGCAGCGCCAATGTCAAATAACGCCCTTTTACTCGGCATCGTCCCTTTCATCTTAATAACCGCTCCGAATGTGCCAAATGGCGGGAGGGGAAGGGGAAGAAAATAGGGCATGGTTGCCGGGACATTATATTTGCGGCACATGAAGAAATGCCCCAGTTCATGGGAAAGCAGGATCGTCATAATAGTAATCGAATATGCCAAACCATTCACGTAGTACGTTGTTAAGAAAGTAGCGATAAATAATAAGACATGGATTCGTGCCTTATTAAAAAAGTTAGATGCGTTCAGTTCTTCCATAAATATGATGTGTTTTACCGTATATCTCAAAAAATAAAATACATGAAATCCTTTGCAATCAGGCTCATATCTGCCAGCCCTCCGGCATTTACTATTTGTTAAAATCGTATCAGAAAAGGATATTAAATTCAATGGTATTAAAACGAAGAAGTTATTGCTTATTGGAACAAAGCGCGTTATCATTTATCGTTTATTTTTGTTAAGGAAATTCTAAGTTAGGTTTTGTTTTGCAAGGCAAAACAAAACGACTTTTTATTGTAGCGCCGATCCCTTGTGGCCGGCTAACGGCGGGGGATAAACCCCTGCGCTACGATTTGTATTGAAATTCCCGAATTCGAACTTAGAGGTAACACAGACAACCCCCCGCAGTCCATTTCTTTAAGAGGGATTGAAGAGGATTGTCTATGCCTAATTTAATCACAGGAGAAAAAATTACGTTATGGCTTTAAATTGCGGTATTGTTGGATTACCAAACGTTGGAAAGTCAACGATCTTTAATGCGTTAACATCGGCAAAAGCAGCCTCGGCAAACTATCCCTTCTGCACTATTGACCCCAATATAGGTATAGTCGCCGTGCCAGACCAGCGTCTGGACAAAATAGCTGAAATTATTATTACGGAAAAAATCATTCCCACAACCGTTGAATTTGTGGATATCGCAGGCCTTGTTAAGGGAGCCAGTCAGGGCGAAGGATTAGGGAACCAATTTCTTGGACATATCAAAAGTGTTAACGCCATACTCCATGTGGTCCGCTGTTTTGATAAGAGCGACATTATCCATGTAGAGGGTGGAGTGCACCCGATCAGGGATATTGATATTATCAATACTGAATTAGCCCTTGCAGACCTGGATACGGTAGAAAAGCGATTGGTTAAAAGCGAAAAATTACTGAAGACAGGCGATAAAAACACCCTTGCTGCGGTAGCAGCATTAAAAAAGGTCAGGGAAGGATTAAACAACGGTAAACCATTGAGACTATTGCCACTGACGGATGAAGAGAGAAAACACACGGAAGACCTGCATTTATTGACGTCAAAACCAGTTTTATATGTTATGAACGTCTTTGATTTTGAAATGGACAAAAAATATATAGACCTCGTTACTGAATATGCAAAGAAAGAAAATTCAAAATGCGTCGTTATTTCAGGGGATATTGAATCTGAAATTGCCCAGATGGAACCGGCCGAGAGAAAAACCTATTATCAGGACATGGGGATAGAAGTGTCGGGTCTGGAACGTTTGATTCGTGAAACATATAGTTTGCTGGGGCTGATTACCTATTTCACGGCTGGCCCTAAAGAAGTAAGGGCGTGGACGATTAAACAAGGCACGAAGGCCCCACAGGCAGCAGGGGTTATTCACACTGATTTTGAACGTGGTTTCATCTGCGCAGAAACCTATCACTATAACGACCTCGTCACCTTTGGTTCAGAGCAAAAGGTAAAGGAAAAGGGACTTTTGAGGCTGGAGGGAAAAGAGTACGTTGTAAAGGATGGAGACATCCTTCATTTCAGGTTTAACGTGTAAAATTTCATAGGTAATTAATCAATTACAATTCGTTTTTGCTTTTCTGAGTAGTAAAATTAACACATTTGCCGCCAGGCAGGGTAGCTAACGCCTTTATGATGGTAGCGTTTGACCAGACTGCCCCAGGTGATACAAAAATCTCCGTATCGGTTATTGAATTGTGTCCATGGTGCGCGCGGCAGCATGTTTATTCCTGTCGGTGCTGAAGAGGGACGCTTGTGCGAGATTCTTTTTTTGTAAGTTTTTTAACAACTCCCTTCACCCCCCTTTATCAAGAGGTACTGCTTGTTTACGAGAGAAGGATTGCTTCGTCGTCGCTCGCAATGGCGTTTGCATGTCAACTTGTTTAAGACGTTTACTAATATGTTAACGATTTTCCTGAGTTCAGGATTTCTATTCTATATAAAATAAATCCCATGCAAGGATCTATCGTAAAAACCATTCTTAACTGGCGGATGCTGGTTATCTTCTTTCTGGGTGTAAGCTCTGGCATTCCTCTTCTGATCACCGGTTCCACGCTTCAGGCATGGATGACGGATGAAAAGGTAGACCTTGCGGTTATCGGGATGTTTTCCCTTGTGGGGCTTCCCTATACCGTCAAGTTCCTGTGGGCGCCCGCTCTGGATCGCTATGTGCCTCCCTTTCTGGGCAGACGGCGTGGGTGGATATTCATATTCCAGATACTCCTCATGTTCGCTATCGGCGCATTTTATTATGTAAAACCTGCTGAATCTCCGTGGGCGATTGCTTTTCTGGCCTTGGTCGTGTCTTTCCTGAGCGCAAGTCAGGATGTGGTCGTTGACGCCTACCGGCGGGAACTCTTACGTGACGAGGAATTGGGGTTTGGTTCTTCACTTGCCGTGAATGGGTATCGTCTGGGCATGCTCATTTCAGGGGCATTTGCACTGTTTCTGGCAGACCGGATACCCTGGAATTATGTCTATCTCCTGATGGCGGCAACACTCTTTCTTGGTATGATTACGACTCTCTTAGCGCCAAATCCTGCCGGACTGATTGTTCCGCCCCAATCTCTCCGCGAAGCAGTCATAGAGCCTTTTACCGATTATTTTTCGAGGAGAGGGGCATTTGAGATACTGGCCTTTATCCTGCTCTATAAAATCGGCGATGTTATGGCGGCTAATATGACAACCCCGTTTATTCTCAAGATGGGTTTTACCAAAACAGAACTGGCGGTGGTTGCAAAGACATTTGGCATATTAGCAACAATCGGGGGTAGTCTCGTCGGCGGCGTCATCCTCGTCAAACTGGGTCTTTACAAATCGCTCTGGATTTTTGGGATACTCCAGGCCATTTCAACCCTGGCCTTTTCAGCGCTGGCATCCATGGGGGCGCAATACTCAATACTGGTATCCACCATTACCTTTGAAAATCTGACCAGTGGTATGGGTGTGTCTGCATTTACGGCTTTTATGGCCAGTCTTTGCAATAAGAAATTTACTGCCACGCAATATGCCCTTTTGAGCAGTCTCATGGGTATTCCGCGGGTGATTGTTGCCTCGCCTACCGGATATCTGGCAGAGTATATGGGATGGTTTAATTTTTTTGTCTTCTGCTCCGTTGCTGCTATTCCCGGCCTGGTATTCCTCATCCGTTACCATGCGTGGCAAAAGGAATCGAACGTTAGCAGTCAACAGGGAGAGTTGCCTGTTGAATTATGAAGAATGAACCTTAACTTGAGGAGGATTAAAAAATGGGAAAAAGTATTTTTTTTATAATAGCCTGCCGGTTTAATTACGAGACCAACCCTGGTCTGGTATCTTTCGGGTACGAAGGCCGGCGCCCATAATATGGAAACAAGCTACTTAACGGAGGGTATCGGGTGGCACGCAGAATATGTGGCGCTGGTGCATGAGGACGAAAAAAAATTGGATTTATCTGCCTGGGTTTCTATCAATAACCAATCAGGGACAGATTACGAACATGAAAAGAAGGTGAATGTAAAGCTGGAATTCGTGAATTCAGAAAAAAATGGGCTGGGATTACCCATACCTGCCGGAACGGTGCGTGTTTATAAATCGGATGTGGACCAATCACAGGTTTTTCTGGGGGAGGATCGTATTGACCATACGCCAAAGGATGAAGAGGCTGTGTTGAAATATACCGTATTATATCGCTGGTAAAAATGCGGTAAATAAACACACCACTTTGCAGTCTCTTTTTAGTGGTTACAATTACCCCTTTGCCGGGAATGATAGTCGGTAACTGTACCTGTGCGGCATCCAACAACTGCCGGACAGTCTCTCGTGGTTGTGGTATTTGATTGCATGTGCTACTCCATTAATCTGGATTTCTTCCATATACAAACCGACTTCCTCTATCTGCCGATTCCTGATCATCCCACGATCCCCTACAAAGGTCACCGCTCCTCCACCAAACCGCTCCGCGACCTTCCTTACCTGAGATGCAAACGTCTTTGTGTTACTCGTATTGCCCGTAAATACCTTTACCGACAATGGTATTCCATAATGAATCAGATAACCCTATTATATTTATTTAAGCGAAATGACGGGATCTGTTTATGGGTCTTTATAAAAAACTCCTACATCCTACTTTTTTAACCTGAGGTACAAATCTTTCAGGGCGGGAATTAATTCTTGTACACTTTTCTGAGGAGCTGCCGAATTAACATTTGATGTTGACTCGTAGCCCTTTATACAACACCGGGCTACCTCTTTGCAGTCCTCAATGAAGCGTAAAGTCCCGATTACCCTGGAGCAGGGATTACCATTGCACTCCAGGAATCTAAGTTTCAGTTCGATTTTAAAATTTACATCTCCAATAGTAATAATATAGCATGTCTCGCCCTTTTGTATTTGTATGGAAATCCCGTCTGACTCATCGAGCAAATCACCATTTTTATCAAAACACACGGAAATAAATTCCATCCCACACAGAAAAGCACAATCGAACGTCCCATAATAGCACCGGTCTGCATAACATGGTTTTACACATTTTTCATTAGCATAAACGCCAGGTTTTATGGAAGCAACGATAAAAAGACTAAAACCAAACACGATCAAAAAATTTTTTAAAATACTCAACTTCATATTCTTACTCCTTTCTTTATTTTGAGGTTAAAAAATGAAAAGCATTTCCATCCCATCACTTCGCTTAATTTTAAAAGACAAAGTATATTATGAAGACCTTAGTGATACACCATGCGCTTATTAACAAAAAGAACCACGACATCCACAAAAGACGGGCATCTTGACATAATATGATATATTGCATTGATATATTGGATTCTCAAGGGTCGTGCCATAGTAGCGGCACTAAAATACCTTACTGTTCTAACCTTGTCAAGTATATTCTATAATTAACAGGCTGTCCGGGAATGCAAATTTTCTCAAATATACATAAATAATTACAAGGGTAACAGGGTTGCAATGATGAAAATCAATGATATAGTTATGAGGAAAAATGAGAACCGCAAACCAAAACAACAGCAAACAACGAAATTTATTCTTTGAGCCGTCCGTATTACCGGGCAAACCGGCCATGCATTCGTTCGCTTGAGTATTTGGCTTCCGCACGGGCATTCAAGGTGACGGTAGATGCGGTGCTGCGCATCCTGTGGTGTCTGGACTCGAAACTTTATAAACCTTTCAAGGTCATCAGCAATTTTTGCCAGCGCGCTTTCGGGTCGACATTGTTCATCCATCCACGCGAGAAGCGCCCGCGAATGCTCAAGAAGTGTTCTTCGCCAAGTGGTCATGGGAGGGGTTCTGGTGTGGCCTAACGTCGAGCTAAGCTGCGCCGCCGAATAACCAGCGCGAAGCGAACCCCGGCGAACGGCCCTCCCTCGAACCAGAGACGCACCCAAGGCGTCAGCTTCAGCGACATGTTAAGCTAACTCAGTCTACACCCGGGACAGAGGTCCGGGCGAAAAAGGGCCCGACGGCCCAGTCCTGCCAGGCCTCTACGCAATCGCCCCAGAGAGCCAGGTTCCGATAGTGGACGCCGGCGGCACCATGCACACCGGGAACCAAGATCCCTTGCCACGATCGCCGGTCAAAAGCCGAAGCAAGGGATTGGCTCAACGTATACCTCGATTTGCCTCGGGATTGGAGCTCGCGCTCGAAAGGCCAGCCCGCTCCGGTGGCTCCTCTTTCGGCAGCCTGAAAGAGCAACGACAGGCTGTTTGGCAACTGTTCGTTTTCGCTGGTGAGGTCAGCCACGCGAAGACTAGAGAGGTTGATTCGGTACTTCTGCACGAGCATTTCGGTCGCCTTGATCTCTGCGGATAGGAAACGGAGATCGTCAATTAGGTAGAGTGCTCGCCGGCCGGAGGAATTGTAGCGTCCCTCTCCAGATACGAGCGCTGGACCGATTCTATCTCCGGGGATCAGCGGTCTTTTCGAGGCTGGAATACCACGGTAGAATGTATCCTCTACAAGCGCTCGAAAGTCAAAGGGAGAGACATACTGGTCAATGTAGGCCTCAAGGTCGGCGGTATTACCTTGGACGTAATCCTGGACGAGCTTCTCGATCAGAAGTGTATCGGTGGGGTCCACTGAGTCGGAGTGGACTGCGTATCGTCCGGTGGTCCCGTCCGTGAATCCCATCTTGTGGTCGTCTCTCTCGACAACACCGTCGGACACGTTGACCTCGATCCGCTTGCCAGTCTGCCCGCACTGGGGACAGGCTGCCGTCCAGTCGTCAGGGAGAATACTGCCGCAATGCATGCAATGTGCCATGCTTCCTCCAACTTTGGTCAGCCTAACGCGCAAGTTAACCTGCGCCGATACGATTAATAAAACTTAATTACGTAATCAATATTAGGAATAAAATAACTCTAACTTTGACTAAGAATGAGACGTCAGGTTGAACGCCTTGTTATACCAGAAGATTTGTTTATAAGCTTAAAAGGTGAAAATTCCTTTAGCCTAACTATATTGTATATATCAGCAAAATCCTTTTTTAATCAAGAGACGGCAAGTTCTCTAACGTGTGTGATGTCCCTTTTACTAACTGCTCGTATCTGCGGTGAAAGCAAAGTTACAACAGCAACTGTTCCACCGTCAAGTGTCATAAATTCGACTTCAAATGCTTCACCTTGACGATGAATATGAACAACCGTACCGACATCCCCAGCCTGTAACCCATCCTCCGGTAAGTCTTTCAACAAAACAATTCGATCATGCTCTTTTATCATGGTTTCCTCCGATTTTGGGTGTGCAGTAATCAATTTTGGTGTTGTAGACTGTGTTTCTATTATCAGACAGTCCTTACATAACATATAGATTGCGGCTATCTGGTGTTTCTAACAATCCATCTCACTATAACGCGTGCCATATTCAGATTTAACCACTTTTGTCACATTATGGGTTGCCACATGTTTGCGCAAAGATTCTGCTAAAATTTTCCAATTTTCTAACGTGAAACCAAATTGAGAAAAAAAGGCCGCTTTATTACTGCCATCTGGATGTGATGTACACAACAAGTATTCCGTAATTTTCTTACGATCCACTTGTGCCTGATCTGCATTAGGCAATTTCATTAGTTTTCTTAAGTAAAAGTAATTTTATGTTGTATAACTTTCTATTAGACTTCCCAATTATCATATTATCTTACGTCAATTATACAATATATTTCCCGGTTTTTACTAAAATAGGAATGATATAAGTGTCAGACCTTGAAAACAGAAGATAAAATCTGATCGATCTCTTTTTTAAACCTTCGCTGTGTTTTCGTTTGTTCTCTTATCCTCAGGGCGGCTTTTGATACCACACTTGAACTTAGGAGCCTATTCAAATTAACTTGAACAACTTATTGATTTGTGATATGTTTTATGCATGGAGAATGCAGATAGAGTATCAATGAAATATAATAAACTCTCGTTACTTTTGGACGAGAGATCTTTTCGGTTATGTATGGCTGCAGATGCAGAATCGCTTGGATATGGGGGTGTTAGCCGAGTAGCTAAATCAAGTGGCGCATCGAGAACAACAATACATACAGGCATCAAAGAGTTGAGGC
>JAHFOW010000145.1 GCA_023261465.1 Planctomycetota bacterium | reverse complement strand
GACTCCATATTGATAATCAACCTGGTTTTTGTGTAAGGCACAAATGGAATATTTTCTGGATTTTCACCGCGCATGACCCGCGCCGCAATGAATCCGGCATCTCTGCCACCATCATAATAATCACGTGCAAGCACAATGGCAGCGCCTGCGTGCGCTTGTGTACTCTGAAAGGCAAATACAGGCAGCTTTGCCATATTCGCCGCCCGTACAATAGCAGGAAATGAGGATGCCGTAAGATTTCCGGGAATCTGGCAAAGCACATCAATCTTTTTACTGCACAACGCCATTGCGGCATCTGAAACTTCGCTGCTCGTATTTGCCGCAACGGTAATTACCTCTATGCCTGCCTTTTTTGCGGCGGTTGTTATTTTGTCTTTATGCAAGACGGTGTTTACTTCAGAAGGAACATAGAGCGTCCCGATGACACGGACAGACGGAATGCATTCACGAAGCGCAGTCATCATTTCGTCGTAAGCCCCTTCCATATAAACCCCGGTTATGTTCGGCAAATGATCATCATCGCTCTTGCCGGCGCCTGCAACGATGGCATTGGCGATATAGGTAAAAACAACAGGTATATTGCGCACCCTCTGAATGGCAGCTTGAAGGGTTGGTGTTGAGAGGGCAATCAGAAGGTCTGTTCCTTCGGTAACTGCAGCATCTATGAGCCCGTTTACCGTTACCATATCGCCCTGTGCATTCTGAATTTTTATCTCATAGTCACGTCCCCTGACAAGCCCGGCATCGGCCAATCCGGCAAGTACGCCTTTTTCGCTGTCCTCCACATCCAGCACGTTCGAATACTCAATCAGATTGATCTTCCATTTTTTTGAGAGTTGCCCGGTTTCAGCCTGTTTTATGACTGTTTGTAGCATCTCTGCCTTTCTTGCCTGCCTTTGATTCCAGTCGCTTACCAGCAAAACGGCAGAAATAATGGCGATAAGGAAAATACCCAGTGATAGACGTTTGATAACAAACCACATGTTTTCAGCCCGAACGCTTCATAAAAATAAATAATCCGTTTCTTTTTTCTTTGATATTATTTTTACTTCACTTATTCACAAAGACATCACATTCACGCATAAGTTCAGGTGGAAAGGTAATGCCCAATTTCCGGGCAACTGCAAAGTTGAGCAATGTTGTCTTGACTGCAACCTCCCCGATGGGCAGGTTTTTTGGGTTCTCCCCCTGCAAAACACGCATCGCCAATTTTGCCGTTGCATATCCGGCATGGTAATATCCCAGCCCGGCACAAGCAAGGACACCGCGCTCAACAAATTCAGGATCATTATTAATAATGGGCAACTTAAAATCGTTTGCAACTTTTACAATGCCATCAAACGCCTGAATTGCTGTATTATCTCCCGTTATCCAGAATGCCTGAATGTTCCTGTGCGCCAGCACCTGTGCAGCCTGGAATACCTCGTTTGTGCCTGTAATTGCAACCTCTTCAAGCTTTATTCCACGCTGCCGAAATATATCACGACCCACGGCAACTACCTTCCTGGAGTTTGCTTCCGAACTGTTATACAGCGTTCCCACCGTACGTATGCCCGGTACGAGCCTTTGAATTAAATCAACCGTATCCCTGACAGGAGGAAAAGAACCGACTCCTGTGATGTTCGGAAGATGGTCGGTACTGGTTTTTCCTGCCCCGGCTGCAATCGGGTCGTAAACATACATAAAAACAACCGGCTTTTTTTTGACCACACCGCATGCCGCCGTCAGGCAGGGTGTTGTCATTGTTATGATGAGGTCGAGTTCCTGACTGTCGTAGTTTTGAAGCAATGCGGGAATATTAACAATCTCACCCTGGGCATGTGTCTTACGAATTTCAAGATTCTTCCCCTCCTCCAATCCTAAATCCCGGAATCCGTCAAAGAGTCCCTGCATACATGAATCGGCGCCAGGTTCTGGCGCAAAATACACAATCCCAATCTTAAAGACCCGCCCTTGAGGTTGTTTTGATGATACGGCAACATCCGTTTTATTATTTCCTGTTTCATCAATTACTTCATCGGCGCACCGAAGGACGTCTTCCGGCAGTCGCCATGGATCTTTTAATCCATTCAAAGCCAGCTTATTGATAATAAACTTTTCAGGAACGATATTGCTGACCGGTATTGTTGCCGGGTCTGTGCCATGGAGAACCTGCCCTGCAAGTAAGCCTGCGAGTCTGCCCACCTCATGATAATTTGCGCCGAGATCAAAGATTGCCCCCCTGCGTGCCAAAGGCGGGGTGTTCGTAAAAACCGGAATATTTCCCTTTTTTGCAGCGGAGATAACAGTATCTGTGCCTGTAATCACCGTTGTATCAGCGCCAATCCACAACGCCTGTACTCCACGTGCGACCAGAGAACTTGCCGCTTCAAAAACCGCTGATGCGGCGTCAGCGTTTGCCTCTAAAAGTGAAATTCCCAGTTCCTTGCAGATATCACGCGCCAGACGTACATTTGCCTCTGAATTCTGTTCTGACGGATTCCACACCACCCCAACTGTTTTTAATCCGGGATAGAGTTTTACGGCAAGGCGAAACGCCTCTTTCACGGGCTGCATAGAGCCGAAACCGGCGAGGTGTTTGGGATGGTTGAATGGGTCTTCACGAGAAATACCCACCCCGGCACCAGCAGGATCAGAGACGATGGCAAATATGTGGGGTGTTTTTCCCTCTTTATTAGCGCCTGCCACGGCTTGCAGAGACAATGTACTCGCCGTCATAATAAGATCGAACGGCCCGTTGGTAATATCCCTGGCAATTGCATTGGCGGTAGCCATATCACCTTCTGCACAATACCGTCTGATGGCAATGTTTTCCCTGTCTTTGAAACCAGTTTCAGCAAGACCGTCTATCATGCCCTGAACGCCCTCGTCCAGGACGGCTTGCGACGTATGCTGCATAATAGCAATATTAAACACCCGCTTTATCTCTGGTTTTCCGGACTTCCTATCCGCATACAAAAGAATACCAGAAACCAAGACTATGAGAAAAATACCAAATGATAAGCGTCTCATGACAAACCACCATGTGCGTTGCGCAGACAGATCATGAGATGATTGAGATTTGTTCATATCGTTATCTATCGTATTGGAAGACATTCCGCAAAGACATCTTTACAGCTTGTAGTAACGGCTTTAGTCGCTACTACGAACGAAAATTCTGCATTGCTTCTTCACATGTATCAAACATGTGAAAGAGCGCAGAAAATCCTGCGGCATCAAAAACCTTTCTGACTTGACCTTTTAAAGAAGCAAGGACTATTTTCCCATTGCCAGTCTTCAGTTTTTTTGCGGCAACAAGAAGTACCCGCAACCCCGCGCTGCTAATATAATCTAACCCTGTAAAATTGAGCAAAAACTGTTTTTCCCCCTGGTCTATTAATGTATTGAGCCTCTTTTCTAATTCATTGCAGGTAATGGCATTCAATTGTCCATCTATATCGAGAATAACAAAGCTTCCCCAATTTTCCTCAGATATTTTCATGATTCGTCCTCGTATAATAAATTCATAATCCCCTCTTTTCATTTTCGTATTTCATATTTGTATATCTTACAGATATTTTATCTTTTTCTTCATTGTCAGTATATTTTTTCCATTGCTTCTCTTATATTCCAGCGTATCCATCATACTACGCACGAGGTGGATTCCCAGTCCTCCAACTGGTCTTTCCTCTATGGGTTGTTTTAAATCGGGTTTCGGTACATTCAGGGGATTGAAAGGATTGCCGTCATCCTCTACTTCTGCAACTAATTCTTTGTCCCTGAGCAATATGCAGATTGTTATTAAATGTTCATTTAAATCATCGTATCCGTATGAAATAATATTCGTAAGCACCTCATCGAGCGACAAATGCAGGGCATATGCGTCATTTGGATCGAGATGATTTTTTTCTCCAAACTTATCCACAACCTGGTTGAGTTTTTCGAGTTCGCTCAGGTTGTTCTTTAGTTGAAATGTAACAGTATCATTCATAATGCAGCACTGCCGCAACTTAAGTGACGCGTGACGTTTTTTTCCCGTCACATGGCACCCGACACTCGTCACTAAAAAAACTTGCTGAAAAAGAGGTTTTTACAAGGTAATACTATAATGCTTGATTTACTCTCATGCACTCCCAAAATATTGCAATGCCAGTACGGTTATATCATCAGCCTGCGGAACACCTGATGAAAAACGTTTTACATCATTTACAATTTCCGGAATAATTTCTGCCGGTGAAAATGTTTGGGACTTTTGCAACATCTCTTTCAAACGAAGATCTGTGAATTGTTCTTCATGGACATCAATGGCTTCAGTAACGCCATCTGTATAGAGAAAGAGACAGTCATTGGTTTTAAGTATGATTTTGTTTGACTGATACGCAACATCTTCCATCACTCCCAGCGCCATTCCTCCCGTATTGGGTAAGAGTTCCACAGCGCCATGACTATGCAGAAGATATGGGATGTTATGACCGCCATTGCTGTAGTATACTTCCCCGGTCTGTGTATTTAACAAACCGCAAAAAATGGTCACAAACATACTCGCCTCATTCCCGTCACACAAATCCTTGTTCACCCTTCTCAATATCTCGTCGGGAAGCATGCCCTTTGTGGTCTTCGCTTTTATAAGGGTCTTGGTTACTGCCATAAAAAGGGAAGCCGGCACACCTTTTCCGGAGACATCGCCTATAACAAAATACAGGTTGTCTTCTATCAGAAAGAAATCATAGAAATCCCCGCCAACCTCTTTGGCAGGCTCAATCACAGCATAAATATCAAATTCTGTTCTGTTAGGAAAGGGCGGAAATATTTTTGGCAGGATGCTCATCTGGATATCGTGGGCAATCTTCAATTCGCTTTCTATCCTCTCTTTTGCAGCCGTGGTGTCTGTTAAATCTTTTATGTATTGTTTCAACGCTGATTTCATAGAGATAAAAGAATCTGCCAGATAACCAACCTCATCCCTCGATTTTATGACAGGGATTTCGACGTCCAGATTTCCCTTTGCAATATCCTGTGTTGCCTTTGCTAAAACACGCACAGGGCGGGCAATGGAATGCGCTATGACAACAATAACACCAAAGAGCGCTGCAATGCCTGCAATTCCAAGGCATGATACCGTCCGGTTCAGACTAATAACATCCGCCATCAATTCATCCCTGGGAAAGACCACGCCGAGAGACCAGCCGCTGGAGGGCAAAGGGGCATACAACAACCAGCATTTCTTGCCGGAAACAAAATCACTGATAAGCACAAACCCCGACTTGCCGCGAATCATCTCCCTGCCTGTTTCGCGCAAGTGAATATCGTTCCTCGCCTCGGCAATGCTGAAAAGGGTTTCATTCATGATGAGATTCTTCTCAGGATGAGTAACAATCATGCCATTTTTCGAAATGAGAAAACCGTATCCTGTCCTGGCAATCTTAATAGACGCAACAATCTCCCGCAGCCATTCCAGGGATATATCGGCAGTCGCTATACCAGTAAACTCCCGCTTTCCGGAGACTGTTTTACAGAATGGCATTGAATACGTACACATAATGATATTTCCACCGCCTACATCGTAGTAGGGTTCACTCCACACAGGGCTATTAAGCTCTTTTGGGATTTGGTACCAGTCCATATAAAAGTATCTGTACATCTCACCGCCTAAATAGGCAAATTTAACCTTCCCCTGACTCTTATAGAAATACGGCGCAAAATAGAGAGATTTTTTATCAAAGGTATATGGCTCAAAAGAGACGGTAGAACCGTAAATTTCCTGGTTATTCTTGACTACAGAGTGAATCAGATTAATAAGCTCCCTCTTGTTATACGAGGTGTTTTCGAGAAAATACGTCATATTTTCAGGGATCTTTTCGATGGATTTCAGTATTGTTTCTATCCTGTTTACCGTAGTAGTCGTGAGACTCCTAGCATTTTCTTCCGCATTTCTCTCGATCATCCTGCGTGAATACTGATAGTTATAGCCAAATATGCCGGCAAAGATAAACACCGTGCAGGAAAGAATGAGGACGATGAGTTTAAACGCAATGCCCCTGTTTTTCATCATTGCCCGCCGCACTTCCTGTAAAAAGCAGCGAAATCGGGAACCGTATCTATTAAACCGCATTCCTTCAAGGTCCGGGCTACCCGATCATAGTCTGAAGGCAGGAGCATTCCCATCGGCATATAGCTATTTCCCGGAAGAATCAGGTCCTTCATCCGTTCCAGCATCCACTTCTGATGAATGCGGTTTGAAGGAAGATGCGCTTGTGCCGCATACCTCATCATAATATCGAGCGCCTCCGCCGGATGATCAAACGTGTACTTCCAGCCTTCCAGCGATGCATTCACAAATGCGCAGCACAGTTCGGGTTCCTTGATCAGGGTGTCTTCCATTGTATAGATACCGTCTTCAGGAAAATTGAGACCGTAGTCATGGAAGAAAAAGCTGGTTATTTCATCCGGATTGAGACCCGAATTGATGATGGTGTGGTACTCGTTATACCACATGACGGTGGCGATATCCACACCGCCCCGGAGAAAGAGATTTACAGAAAAGGATTGAGGGACGACACAGACGTTCAGGTTGTACTTCCTGAACAATGCGCGTGGTTGTAATTGATAATCGGCATCCCAGAGACCCACCTTCTTCCCGTTCATATCCTCCGGTTTTTGAATTCCGCTGGATTTCCTGGCAACAAGCATGAGGGCAGAACGCTGCACCATCTGTGCAATATTCACAAGCGATACACCGTGCGCCTTTTTCTGTATCGCTGTGGAAAGCCAGGAGGTGGCAAAATCCGCCTTTCCTTCCCTCAAATAATCAGAAGCAAGCCGGTCGGGTCCGCCTTCAATAATTGTAAGGTCAATACCATATTTCCTGTATATCTCCTTTTCATACGCAACATAATATCCGGCAAACTGCGCCTGCGGCGCCCAGTGGGGAATGAAAGATACCTTTTTTAAAGCAGTTTCGTCTGCATGAGCAGAGACAGTTATTAAAAACAAAATGAAATACGCCAAAAATATGGAGAATCTCTGCCCACATTTTTCTATGAATCGAAGCATAAAAGGATTATACAAAACACAGAAAAAAGCACAACCGAAATATTTTGTAGCTAACCAGGAAAATAGAAAGTATACTGCTCATTAGAGTATAGGTACGGAATAAACATTTTTATACCCCAGGGAGGGGTGTTGTATGTATTATAACAAATGTTTAATTGCCCTGACTGCAATGCTGGGTTTTGGCCTTCCTTTAAGGCACACGCTGCT
>JAHFOW010000144.1 GCA_023261465.1 Planctomycetota bacterium | reverse complement strand
ATTAGAACCCGCTGCGCCTGTTTGCATGGTGCAATCAGATGATCCGGCGCCTCCTCCGTTAACCCATGAAGTATTTACCTCTTGCCCGCATGGATGAAGGCCGAAGAAATGGTATTTTCCGCCTCCTATGCCTCCTGTACCGGGGAAACTTGCCGGAGTTAAGCTGGCATTAAAAATAAATCCGGTCTCAGGCATAAGAAGACTGCTTGAAGCAGTTGCGGTAAGGCTGTATCCGTTAGGCCCGTTTGTAGTGACAGTTAAAAGTTGAGCTGAAACATTGGGGACAGCACCACCTGTTGTATTAGGTGTCTGTTGTACAACTCCAAAATTCACATCTGTAGCGGAAGAGTTGATTCCTGTGTTGACACTTGATGTCATGCTGCATCCTGCGTTGCCATTACTTACTTGTTGGCCGTTGTTTATTCCCGAAATAATAAAGGTAAGGGTAGGATCTACGGTCGCGCGAAGAGTGACGGATTCGACTGTGGCTAAGGCAACTGTTGCAGTATCGGTAGCTCCTCCTCCTTGGGCAATGGCAATTTTCCAGGCATCGGAAGTTCCTGCCACCGCTGTTTTTGTAGGGTTAATAATTCGGGGCGTTTGCACGGTACATGCGGCTCCTGCCCATGTATCGCATCCCAAATATAACTTAACGGTACTACCTGCAGCAATTGAACCGGAAGATATAGTAATAGTAATTCTAGGACTCGTTCCGGCAGTCGGATTCGTAGATGTTGCGGAAAAGGTGGTGAAATTTGCGCCATCATCTTCAACTTTTACTTGAGCTGTAGCAATACCATTAATCTGAAAAGTTGATGCTGAAGGAGAAGCGGGAACATTTGAGTCGCCTGTTGTGAGAAAAGGAAATGTTATGGTTAAGGTGTCTGTAGCGTTTAACGCGTAAGAAGTTTTAAATGCGACAGTGTGCATCGCTGTGACAGGCATTAAAAGTACATCCGCATCTTTTAACGCTGTGGCACCAACTTGGTTACCAAAAAATACAGTTTGTAAGCTAGCTGATTGGGACGACACTCTTACTGTGTTTCCAACCGATGCTCCGGTTGCTTGCTTCACAATTCTTGCGGAATCCGAGGCCAAGAAGCGTGAGCCGTTATTATAGATTGAAAGTTCTGTGTTAGTCGATCCTGTGCCATTCGCTGATAAAGGGCTTGCAGCTGAGGGGCGGGATGTGGTTACAGTATCAGATATATTAAGGAAAGCAAAAGATTGTCTGGGCGACAAGAAATAAAGGCATAGCAAAGCTATGCTAATATAAAGAAGCCTTTTGAGGCTGAATGAATACGAAAAGAGCATATTAATATAATACGTACATTACTATTAAAAGCAGAACAATAGAACTATGTCAACTGGGAATAATTATTAAATTCACCATTTGTCCAAGAACCAGTCGTGATGCATCTTCTTCCGTCTCCTCAAAAAGTCAACAATAGTTACCCACGGCTTGAATTTAAGCTTATAGAGCAGTACTCCAATGGCAACTAACAATGCCAACGCTATTAATAGGAAGGGAAATAAATTAAAAGGTACTTTCTTTTTTACTTTTTCCACTGCCTTTTTTCCTTCATTGGTAATTTGCTGGGGTACAGAGAGGGCTTCTAGAATAACATTATTTGTTGGGTCTAGAGACTTCTTATCGGAAAGATTTGCCGTTGCCGAAATTCTAAAAACTCCTTCGGGTACGTTTTTATAGGTGTATGTGTAGTAACCTGTGCTATCCGCTATGACTGTTACCACTTTTCCGTCAATATCAAGATTAACTGTTGCTCCCGGCATTGAATAACCAAATATTATTCCATCTTGACCTACGCTAATCTGTTTTTTTGAAAGTCCGATTGTTGGGGGGAGAAAAACATCGGGATAACTGATGTCCCCGGTAACCGGCCCGGAAAGCGTAATGCAGGCGTCTGATTCACCAATCCTTTTAAAATCAACTGCTTGAAAGCAGTAGGTTAAAACTGATCCATTAATCAATGTGTTTGGTATAGAAAAGTATCCTTTTGAGTCGGCAGTTGTCGATGCTAGAAAGATCCCGCTTTGGGTTTTAAAGATGATGGAAGCGTAAGGGGACTGGTATCCGGAGACCGAAAGCCGGTTGATTCCAACTGTTGCTGTAACAACCGTATCTCCCTTTTTTGCGAATTGAGGGAAATAAGTTTGGGCAAACACTACGTTGACTGAGATCAATATCATTCCACCACAAATAATTAGTGCCAAAACACGTTTCATATATAAAGTATTGCGCATTTGGGAAAGGGTAGCAAGAGGTGGGGAAGATAATATCCTGTAGTTTTGATTCTCTTACCCAAAGGTGATACAATATACACCGTTTTGCGCACCACGCTGTCCGGTTGTTTTTGCATACTTGACCCGCGTTCTGCGCGGGCACATTAACAACAGGTCAGTTAGAATCTGCGGGGCACAAGTCCCGCGCCATATCGTTTTTTTTGGGAGGAAAACGATGCATCTGCGAATTTATCTTTTGGTTTTCATCCTTACGGCCGCGGGTTCCGCGGTCACAGCATGCGCTTCAGATCTGGGTTTGGGAACGGCAATGCCGACCCTATCACCTGCCGCTCATTGTGAGCGGCGTGATCCGGTTATGAAGGAGCTCAGCGAACACATGACGGCTAAAGACGAGAACGGCCATGATATAGTTATAGTCGGGCTCAAATTTTCTGTCTGCGTCAGCAGTAGCATTACGTTCACCGCGGAAGATCTACGGGATCTCAATACGAGCTTAGAGCTCGGCAAAGAGGTTTTGTACCGAGCGTACGATGCCAATGTCGAGAAAAGAGCAACAGCATCGGATCCTTCCGAGGTTCCGGTCTTCACGACAGTAGACATCAAGAACACTGCGGCAGAGGCCGCACAGATCAACTTCAACGGACTTTTTCAGCACACCGGGGTTTATATTCAGGTGTACACCGATCCGCCGACTATGGAATCGGCATACGAGCCGACAAAAGGAACGAAGTAATGTTCTATGAGGATCCAAAATTCTTGTGGGTAGTTTTTGCCCTGACTCTCGTAGTCTGCTCCTGCATTCTTGCGGGTTTCTTGGGAAACCAGGAACTCTGGCGAAAGCCGGAGGACAAGACAATTTGCCGACGACAGTTTGCCGATCTAGCCGCTTTTGGCGGTGGGACTATCGCGCCTTCTGTAATTATAGGCTACGTCTCCGGCAGTCCATGGGCAGGCGTTCCGGTCTTTCTCGTGGTGGGTTTGATCATTTGGTGCTTTCACGTCTATCATAAGGCGAAGTACCGGGATAAAAAATACCGCGAGCGAACTCTGAATGAGCTGAAAATAGGAGATGTCGGTTACCCGATCATTACCGGCGTTTTTTCAGCTCCCAGTCCACTTGAGCATCACTATCCCCCGGAGTGGGGAACAAGGAAGGATCCCTAATGTTTCCCTACAACGAGTTCGATCACGCACGTATTGACGCGCAGTATCAACCGCGAGGTTGTTCCGACGACGTCAAGGCAAACCTGTTCATGCTTGGCATAGTCCTTGAGAGGCTACAGGAAACACCCCGCGCACACGATCGCCTACGCACTCGATGGCAAAAATTCTTGCGGAGAGCGGAGAAATGACTTCAAAAGTCGTCGACTCTCCCGGTGTTGGAAGCATGGAGACGAGTTCTCCTCTCATTGCGACAATCTTTGACGTTACAGGGTTTATCCTGTACGCATCGTTGTTAGCCTTATTGGGAGGAGCTTATATCCGGCGCATAAAGCGCCACTGACCTGTTAGACCGGGGCGTTTGAGTGAAAGCTCAGCGTCCCGGACCACAATTTATTACCTTAGTCCTATCCTGTACAGATTCGGGGGAATTGTTTCATCATTAAAATTAGTCAAAATTATAAGTCCAGACCCGTCAGGCCAAGCGTAAAGAAAACTTGGATCAAAAGGTCCTGCATATAGAGTAGTTTTATTCCCACCGTCATATTCCATAGAGAAAATACGTTTGTTTTGTACAAATACTACGTGCGCGGAGGAGGGATGCCAGATAAAATTCGGAAGCGTTTCTTTGTCTGAAAGAGCGTAGAGCAGATAATTCTTGTCCTCTTTGAGCTGGTAAACATACGCGTTTCCTTTAACAAGTTCTCTTACTTCGGGTGTCGAGTTGGTTGTAGGAAGCTCAGGAGTAATAAAGTGAGGCATGGACGCGCTTTGTGAGGCTACATACAGTATTTTGTCTCCCTCAGGAGCTAATTGAATTTTGTCAAAGTTTTCAAGAATAAATTTACGGGAGTCTGGCGGCAGGGAAGCGGCAAACTTCATGTCCAATTGGTTTTTCAGTAATTTCCACTTATCTTTGACCTGTTCGATTGTGAATGTAACATTTTGGGGTTCCGTATTCATTGAGTCGGTTTTTAGTAGATAGATGCGGTTCTGGGAGGGTGTTTCGATTGTGGCTAACAGTTGCGCTCCGTCTGGCGAAAACTCCATGTCGGCCCTTGAAAAATTGTCAAATTTATCTGTCGCAATCTGTTTCGTTGAACTTCCGAAAGGCAGAATAGACCGATTTCCCAGATTCAGTATATAAATTCCGTTGTTTTCAGCCGATGAAGAAGAAACTTTAAAAGCAATAAAGCTTCCCGTGGGATCAACTAAAGGTTTTTCAGCGCCTATCAAGGTAGCGGCTTCCAACTTTGGCGCTACCGGAAAAAGGACAGCGTCTGTTTTTGTTACAGCCTCATTTTTCAAAGCCACGTGCTTTTTCCAGGGATAATATCCATCTTTTTCAATCCTGACTTCATAATCTCCGGGCGGAAGGTTGATTGTGTCGTCGGTTGCCGTGGTGAGATTATCATTGAGAAAAACCCGTGCGCCATTTGGTGTGCTTGTTAAGACCAGGAGACCTGTCCCGGCAAGTATTTTGTTGCCCTTACCGGAAAAGTTGAGTCGGTATCCTTTTCCATACAATATAAAACCATACGAAATCACGCTTACGATCAGAAGTACAATAATGGTTGTTAATACTGACTTTTTTGACATATATCAATTTTATAATTCGCCTCTCAGGTTCGTTTAAAGATCAAGCAATATTTCATATAACTAGCTTTAAAACAAGTTATGATTATCCTTCCTTCAATGATAAACGCTTTCTTTCCCGTGTGCAAGAAGTGCACGCAGTCCTTCTTGAAACAAGGTTCAACAATTGGTATAGTGATATTACTACGCAGAAATGATGTAGTAATAAGATATTATGATACAGTTGAATTTTTAATTTATAATTTTTAATTTTAAATCAAATCTAAATATTAAAATTTTAAATTTAAAACATTAAAAAATTCATTAATAATTAAAAATTTGAATTTTAAAATTTCTTTATGGTTTTTAATAAGCGCATTGGTATCGATTTAGGCACTGCTAATACTTTGGTTTATGTGGCAGGGCGTGGCATTGTCCTCAACGAGCCTACGGTTGTAGCCGTGAGGGCGGATGATAACAAGGTGGTAGCTGTAGGCCAAGAAGCAAAAGAAATGTTAGGGCGAACCCCCGGAAATATAGTAGCGACCAGACCCCTTAAGGACGGAGTTATAGCTGATTACGTCATAACCGAGGCTATGCTTTCATACTTCATAGAAAAGGTTGCCGGAAAATCCCGCTTTATAAAGCCGGAAGTCATGGTGTGTATCCCCTCAGGTATAACCCAAGTTGAAAAAAGAGCGGTTCTGGACGCGACAATGGCCGCGGGCGCGAGATCCGTTTACCTTATTGAAGAGCCTTTGGCCGCCGCGATCGGGGCGAAAATTCCGATTGCACAGCCCAACGGACACATGATCCTTGACTCAGGAGGGGGAACAAGTGACGTAGCCGTCATTTCACTTGGAGGGGTTGTTGTGCACAAATCGATCAGGGTGGCCGGTGACAAATTGGAGGAATCAATAGTCACTTATATTAGGAAAAAATTTAACCTCATGGTTGGAGAGCAGTCGGCAGAAGAAATAAAAGTAAGTATGGCAAATGCCATTCCAGCTTCAACTTCGACTAAAAAAATGGAAATAAAAGGTAGGGATAGCGTTTCGGGCTTGCCAAGAACGTCGGAAGTGAGCGAATTTGAAATAAATGAGGCGATCCAGCCGGTTCTAAAGGCCATGATTTCCGCTATCCGCGAAACCTTTGAAATGACACCTCCCGAATTGGCAAGTGACATAATAGATAAAGGAATTGTGTTGTCGGGAGGCACGACCTTGCTTCGGAATCTTGATAAGTATATTACCCGAGAAACCGGTGTTCCCGCATACATAGCGGAGGATCCGTTATACTGTGTTGTAAGGGGAACGGGAGTCGCACTGGAGAATTTGGAACTGTATAAGAAGTCTATTAACCGTAACGAATATTAGTTTAACAATAAAAGTAATGTAGTAGAAACGTATGAATTTAATAATAAATAATAGTCTTTTAAAACTATTAACTATTAGATATTAACTATTTACTAAAAATTGTCCTGTAGCAACGTGAAAATAATGTAAATATAAAATGTTTTCACGAATGTAAGAGATACAACATATATATTGTATCATATAATAGTTAGGGAATAGGGTTTGGGTATTAGGGAATAGAAAGAGAAGAATATTAGCATTTAGACTTATTTAAAAAGAAATAAATGCAGAGTATAAAATATGAACAAAGTAGAGTTTTATAACCAAAAAAGCTATAATGCAATCGGTCATATAGTATGAATAAAGATCTGCCTTCCACAGAAATACTTGGAGTAGACATAACTACCGCTTCAAAACAGCACGTCTTAAAGTATATCTTCAAAAGGCTGCATAATAATAAGGATAAATTCTATATAGTAACGCCAAATCCTGAAATTTTAGTATATGCATCACGCTCGAGGGTGTTCAGACAGGTTTTAAATGGTGCCACGGTCAGCCTTCCGGACGGTGTTGGTGTGCTTGCGGCCGGTAAGATTTTAAAAAAACGGATTATGGGACGAATTACCGGTGTTGACATGATGGAAAGTATGTGCAGGGAAGCATCGAAACGGCACGTCACAGTAGGCTTTTTGGGTGGTAGGGGTGGTGTAGCAGAACAGACTGCCGAGTGCTTGACAAAAAAATACTTAGGACTCATAGTTTCATTTGCAGGGGAAGAGTGGCCAATTCAGAATATTGAAGATAGAAGATCGAATATGGAAGGAAATCAAAATTCAAAATTCAAAATTCAAAATTCGCAAAATATCCATGCGGATATTTTGTTTGT